>JAWOCD010000060.1:0-7208 GCA_046483985.1 Promethearchaeia archaeon | reverse complement strand
CTTTTTACTCTGAGAACTTTCTCTCAAGGAAACATTAAAATGACGAAATTGCTGATAGTCAAATTGATGAAGATGATAACCGTTATCTCGTATCCAATCCAAAAATTCCATATTTGTTTCAATATATTTGAACATTAAGGGATTGGGTTCCTTGATTTTGTTGATGAAAGTCTGAGCTTCCTCACAATCCTCACTTTCCCATGGAAACCTCATAATAATATAAAAGCGTGTACGATTTTCATTAACTTTAATACAAAAGTGTGGAATTGTCGTTATCCCTTTTCTTCTATGGGGATCTTGTTCAAATGAAAATCTAAATCCAATTTCAGAAGAATCAGACCGGATATCTCGGAGATCTATTTTCTGATCTAATGTTTCTCGATTTATACTTGCTTTCAGATTTTCGCAAAAAACGTGGATATTATCATCTAATTGAGTCATTTTGAATAAATAAGATTTATTTTTATACTAATTAAAACTTGGGGGAGATTATCCAAATCTAATAAATTTTATGAATAAATCACTTTTGGTAGGAAAGATAAAGTTCACATTTCCCACACCCTTCGATGGTCTTAATGCCGCAAGTATATCTTTCCGCGGTCCTTCCCCGAAAGTATAGCCAACAAATTCGGGGTCATTATGCACCTCTATTATACCGGAAAACCCCGCTTGCTCAATGACCTTACATGCGTCCGACAGAGTGTTCCGCAATTCGAAATACCTTGTCCCTTCCCCCTCGCTGGGGATAGGCACAAAAATAAAGGAATAATCCTCGAATACCGGCAACACCATTAATATAGGCTCGGTATTGCTCACATTTACCCCGACATGAATCACAGCACTTTTCAACCTATTTACAGCCTCTTATGAGTTTCAAGTTTCAAGTTTCAAGGAAAACCTCTGATTTGGAATAATAAAAGAAATAAAAAGTTTTATTCTTATTGGTCAACAACCCGAAATGACATCTTTTCCTTCTTTCCCATTTTATTTTATTTTATCTGTCCAATTTAATCCTTCTTCCTCAATTGATATGCCAGAACGCCGGTAACGCCAATTAGCACGACGATGACGCCGCTCTCTATGAGAATAATAATCGTGGGCACATCAAACATATCGCCATTCCCCCCGTCATCCTCAGAACCCCCAGAAACCCGCTCATATTCGACCGAAAAGGTTAATCCGGCGGCTTCCTTACTTGAGTCGTTATTCCAAAAAACGATGCGCCAAGGGCCTTCACTTTGATATAAATTAAATTGTAATCTTGATTAAAAAAAAATAGAAATTATTTTGGATATAAAGATTTATGTCCACTCTTTGAATTTCTGTATTTATTCACTACTATTATAACTCCTAAAATTACTAAACCAAAAACAATCCCGAACAGAACCCCATAAAATATAGTTTTAAGTGGACTCTCTTCAGTTTCAGGTGGAGGTTGATGGTAATAACTTAAACTAATTTCACCTTTAACATCAGAATTTGTCCCAACACCGAATTCTTCAGAATTGTCTATTACCAAATAATATTTGGTATTATTATCAAGACTTATAGTAAAATTAAACTCATCAGAGTATTTGATCGATCCATCATTCTCTTTAGGAACATAGTAAAATCTATCTAAATCTTCAAACTCATAGTAAGATGTGTTGTGATATTCTTCGACATCGGATTTATTCATAACACACAAAGTAATAGTTTCATTAAAGTCAACATTAATCGAATAATTTAGTTCACCTTTGTCTTCAAAATTTATCAACATAGAAAACTTAGAATCGTAAGGTATATTTGCTCTTCCTTCATAATAAACATCCCAGCCTTCTGTAACTTCTTGATAACACAAAATAGTTCCTGTTGAACTTGAAATTAAAAGGATAGTAATGAGTGAGATGAAAACGATGGTGTTTTTATTTCTATTCATAAATTCACCCTTTTTTTGATGATATGAGTTAAATGCCTTCTACGATAATATATGTCTCTTATCCTATTTAAATCTATCTAGATTTGTTTGAATTTACTTAGCTTTAGCTCCACTATTTCATAAAAAAGCTATAAAATTCCCGATTTCATTAAGGAAATCGGAGAAAACAATCTGGCAACCCCTAAATTATGACTTTTTTCGAAAAAGAATTTTCAAATCAAGGAGGTTGATCGAAAAAAAATTTCTTCAGAAAACCGATTCTATCAATCTCCTTAACGGAATAGCAAAAATTTTTTCAAAAGGAAAAAATCCAATTTTAAAAAAGGGCGAAAAATATTAGCAAAATCATTTACATATTCCATTTCCTCCTCTTGGTATAACGAGATATCTTTCCCAATCTCCCATTAATTGTCAGACCTAAGTTATATACTCCTTTTCCTGGAGACTATCCAATTAATTAATAACTTAGAGAATAAGATTAAAATTACTCAAAATTCATTTTTCATTTAAGAGTTGCTTGTCTTTCAATTGAAATTTAAGAGAGGTTAACCTTAACTCATCAGGCTTTATGAGTTTAAAAAAAAAAAGAAAAAAGTTTTGAAAAAAGGATTTATTATTTTGCAAGTCATCTAAATCTATAGGTTTCGGAGTTTGGATTTTCTGAATAGTAATAAATTGAAAAACTACATTTAAGTGCTGCGGAAACTAATGTGCACATCTTTCATTGCCGATCTCAATGAATGGGGGACAGAGATATTCCCTAAATCCAACCACTTAAGGTTTTGTAAATTTTTAATTGACGTGGGGAGTGTAGAGATATTATTACCATTTATTTGCATACGATGTAGAGAAGTCAATTTGCCGAGTGATTGAGGAAGGTTTCTTAGTTTATTATTTGCAAGGTTAAGATTTCTCAGTCTGGAGAGGTTTCCAATCGACTCAGGAATAGATGTCAAATTATTATACCCTAATTCTAACGTTGCGAGACTTTCTAAATCCTTAATGGATTCGGGAAGTGTTGATAGATAATTACGCCGAATAGACAAATAACGAAGCGAATGAAGGTTACCAAACAACTCCGGAATTTTTGAGATATTATTATCATCAAGTTTAAGTTCAGAAAGGGAAGCACAGTCAACTATTGACTCTGGGATACTCTTCAAGTAGTTTCCCCTTAAATCCAGCTTCTCCAAACGTATTAAGTCCCCAATGGAATCTGGCAAGCTTATCAATTTATTATCAGTTAAAATTAGAACCTTGAGAGACTGTAATTCACCGAGAGATTTTGAGAGTTTCATCAATTTATTTTTTTTCAGTGTAAGTTTTTCGAGCGAATGTAAATTTCCAAGAGCCCGTGGAAATTCAATAAAATTGTTATTAGAGAGTTCTAAGGTTTTAAGAGAAGTGAGATGTCCAATAGTATCTGGCAAGGTCGAAATGCAATTATCTTCAAGATTCAAGGTGACAAGCGATTCCAATTGAGTTATGGATTCTGGCAAACGGATAATACGATTATTATCCAAATACAAGTTTTTGAGCGAGGAAAGGTCTCCTATGGATTCAGACAGCATCGAAATATTATTGTGAGTCAATGATAATTCCGTAAGAGCTGAGAGTTGTGAGAGAGCGTCAGGGATTTCTGTCAATTGATTTTTTTCTAATTTTAGAACCTCCAAATGTCTGAGCCGACCGATTGAGTGCGGAAATGTCTTTAATTCGCAGGCATTTAACCTTATTTCGATAACATGATTATTTTCTACAGTAAAACTGCATTGAGTATCCAGAGTAATTTTTGACCATAATCTTAGTTCCTTGCTTGCGATAGTTTCTAAATCTAAAAGTGCCTTAATTTCCCCTTTAGGAAGTCCCAAGATCTCGAGAGCTTTTCTTCTATCTTTTTTGGAGAGAACAGAAAACCACCCTTTTTCCAACCCCGTCCAAATAATATTATGCTTCGGTTTTTCGCTGTATATGTAATCTGGAAGCAAATCTTTTAGACTCTTCTCAAAGGTGTTCCATACGCTAACATCCAACGGAAGCAATATCAGAAGGATTTCTTCTGTATTCATTTCTCGCTGTAAGAGCTCCAGTTGGTTATATAAAAGATTTTGAGCTTTCTTACTCCCCTTTCTAAAGCAATGATATAAAAACATTAAGATCCCCTTAGGATTTTCCTCTTTTAACCTCTCAAAATTTAAAGATTCAATTATACTCTCCATCTCGATTTTTTCCAAATAATCCAAATAGTTTTCCTGTTCGAGAAACTCTTGTACATTATGGCCCTCGTATAAATATCTCCTAACTATTTCCTCCTTAAAGACTTTTCTTGCTTCTTTACATCCCGCCTCACTCAACTCTTTTAACAAGGGAAAAGCAATATTCCTATGCAATATTCTCGTATTGTAATTATTATCGACCCAAGCTTGAAGGTTTGAACAATGCCCCCAGAATTCATCCTCAGCCGAGATATTAAGTTTGTTATATTCATCACTACGGTCTCTTTCCTCCATCTCATCGATGGAACGTATTTGATCATACTGTGATAGGTTATTTACATCCAGCTGAAAAGCAAGATATTTGCATTGACGGAAAATCTTTCCATTTACATAGATATTCGTTTTTCCATTTTCCAATTTAACGATAATATACTCATTGATTTTATATTCTTTCATTTATTTCAGACCCTCTGAATTTTTATGGTTCTTTTGATATATATAGTGTGTACTTTTATATATGTTTTCATTTTAGGGAAGCCTTTTACATCAATTTTATCTAATCTATTATAATCTTTAATGAAATATCTCTATGAAACCTGGCTTTATGTCCCTAATACGCGTCTAGAAATTCTGACCGGCTTAGAAACTCTCTAAAAATTTTGCATCCTTTTCCTTTTAATCTTTAATCCAACCCTTGTTAATGGAATTCTTAAGGATCTACTTAACAATCTCATAGTTCTCATAGAAGGAAAACAAATAAGACGCTGAATAAACCAGTTAAGTTATAGAATCCTATTTTCCTCTTTACAAAGGGATTAAAATATAATTAATAAGGCCATAAATAATAGGTTTTAAAATTCTGATTCAGTTATTTAAATTGCAAAAGATTCAATTTTAGATTTTTTCTCTATCCCCTCTTTAAAGTTGAAAAGAAAGAAAAACTTAAGCTTGGAACTTCTGCTCTAAGGGGATAAATCGTCTTCTATCTTTACTTAATTTCCCCGCCAACTCGTCATTTGCTAAGCAATCCTATTTTGGTAAATTTCGACTTATTTTTCAAAAATACGAAACTCAAACCATATCCAGCACTAAACACGATAATCGGATAGATGAAGAGCCAGAACTCACCGCTCGAAAAACCTTCCGGAAATCGTGCCCACGGAAATACAATGCTCAGTATCCCGAGCAAAACGATAAGCGGTTTAGTAAAGATAAATGGTTTATACTTGGTAATGCTCTCTTTCATGTTTATTCACTGGTTTTTTATCGATGAGATATTCTTAATACACATAAAAATGGTCTTAAAATAATAAAAAACTTGCGTAAAAAATAATTTAGATTGTTTTTTTGATAAGAAAATCAACCGCATCGCAGTTGGATCACTTTTTGTCCGAGTTTGCTTTACATTTCATCTTGAAATGTTAGTTATCTATCAATAAATCAATAAATGTATTGGCTCAAGAATCTAAATCGTAATTAGTTAGTCTAAAAAATTTTTTAAACTAACTTGGTATTTCACATTTTTATCCTTGCATAAGGGTCTAAAATTACAGTATTTACATATCTCTGACTTTTCAGTCATTTTGAACTGATTAAAATCTATTTCATGATATTTTCTGTTTCCTACTAGTTCAACCATTGCTTTCGAAGTGGTCCTAATATAATTTTTGATAGTTCGAACATCTGGAGAAGTAAGTTTGTAATGTTTTTGAATATTTCTCAAAAGTTGATATTCAATTAAATTAATTTTTTTTGGGTCCTTGATTTGTTTTTGGAAAGCATCCACTGCAACACATTCTGTTAAAGCGATGGCATAACTACCCAATTGCATCCAAGCATTTTCCTTACTGTAATAATATACTTTCCAATCAATAATTAGAGGTGGTTTATCTTTAAAATAGATAATCAAATCTGGACGACTTATAACATTTAAGTCATGAAATTTGTAATTAAGGTTCTTTTGAGCAACTAAGAAAGAATTTGGATCTAATAATATATCCATGAGATCGGATTGAAGTAAATTATTTAATGATTTAATCACTTGTTTTTTTGTTTTCTTAACATCACCTATCTTGAGCCCTCCCGAATTCTCAATTTCACGAAGTGCCAGGAAACTATTCCCCGCTTTTTTTTTAGTTAGATTTCGGTCTCTGTATTTTCTCCGTTTTGCGAATGTTAGTTGTTTTTTCATTAATTTAGATACAATTCTCTCAATCTTATTCAAGGAAGGGATTCTACCATGATTAAAATGAGGGATAAAGTGCTTTTCAATAATATAATCTACGAGTTTACCTCTCCAAGAATTTATACTCCCCAACTGTTTTAATATGTAAGCTTCATATCTATCTGGATCTTTACTATATTTACTAGCCATGACTTCAGAGTAGAACCATCTCCTCTGACATTTTAGAAATAATTTTGCCTTGGATATTGACCAGTTCATTTGGGCACTCTTATTTTATTATTTTTGTAAAAATGGTTTTACTCTACAGATTTCTTTTATTAAATTTGGATTTTTAATGCTCATGAGCTTAGTTAAATCATGAATGAAATCCTTATCAAATTTTAGTTTTTAATTTGTAGTCTTAATTTTTATGAACTAGAATGTTGTCACAATTATTTAAATGTTGTGATCAAATCACAAGTGTTTCATTTTCTCCACAACATTTTTATTTAGGAAATCACTAATTAATAATGATGAGCATTTGCCAAATAATGACCTATGGCGGAAAGACTCAGTGGATTGATGCTGCTCAAAGAAAAAACCCCGAGACATCATGGTTTATCTTTATTATCGGCGCTGATCCAAAGCCCGATCATTGGGAGCCCTTAAAATCCAAGATTGAAGAATTAAAGAAAAAGCAAGAAGACTTTCCTGACACGGAAAAAATAAAATATAGTATCGTTGAACCCAACCTTGAAAATAATCTTGTAAAGTTGATTCGCCATTTTCGGGCGCTCATAAGTCATGTGAGTTCACAAGAATACCGTATTTCTGCCAATTTGACCGCGGGAATCTTTGAGCAGAGGATTGCGTTATATTTGGCATCTGAAATTGAATCGGGTAAGATAGA
>JAWOCD010000029.1:0-7705 GCA_046483985.1 Promethearchaeia archaeon | reverse complement strand
CCTTCGCTGACATAATCAAAGCCCGTTTCTGAATTCCCCAACGTTCCTTGGATCGGAAAAGTGAGAAAAAGCACTCCAACGAGTAAAATTGATGTTATTGCCTTATGTATTTTGTTCATTTAGAGTCTATCTATAAAGATATCAGAATAATTTATTTTTGAAAATTGTTATTTTAAGACCGACGGAAATCTCAATTATGGATGGAAGAATTTCGTCGCCATTTTTCGTTCACGAGGCGGGAATGTCTGATATCCTTTCTCTTCCGCAAGCGGAGGGAAAACCGCCTCAAAATTCACATGTTTTGTACGCGTAAAGATGCGACATTTCCCAATTAAGTCGGGGCGCCCGATTTTGTAGGCGGTCAGAATTTTAAGAAGGTCTAAGATTAAAATCAAGTAGCGATGTTTGGAAACCATTTGAATACCCCGTACATTTGCCCTGCGGGCGTTATAGACTACCGTGTTATGGGCGAAGCATCGCTCAATTTCGGACCTAACTTTCATAATGGTCAGAAGGTCCTCCTTACTCCAATTATACGGGACAAAATCCATATTTACGTAATAATTGTCGCTTAACTTCTTCACGTTCTGATGTTTAATATTCTTTCTGCCTTTAATGAGAGGCACAATCTCCAGATTAAAGAGCCATCGTAAAATCTCAATGGAATAAGGACCACCGTCGCCTAAAATGATCTGTGGTTTAGGATATCCCAATTGGAAATACTGCTCGAAAGTGTCCCGAAATACGGAATATTCGTCTTGATTTCCAGGAAAGAGCTTGCAAAAAAGAGGCACCGACCGTGTTCCGCAGTAAGCATAAATGGTGGATACTTTGTAGCCCACACCGTAATTTTTTCCATTATGCTTGCAAAACCCCGCATCTTCGTCCGTATAGCTCCCTTCTGCCCCATGATACCGGTCACTGCTATTTGAATGCACGAATTGGCAGTCCCAGATCAGTATTCGACTTTTGGTGATCTTGAATTGAAATGCCTCATCCACCAACGTGAAGAAATACTTCTTTAAGGCTTCAAGCGGAACGGCTCTCAAAACATGGCTGACGGTATCTACATCGGGAAAGTAATCCGGATCATGCAGGATGTCCCTTAAAAATAACGGTTGCATAAATCTCACGGTATTCATAAATCCAGTATAGGTGTCTATGCCGATCTGAATCCGTGCGAGTTCATAAAGGATGATATCGTGCAAGAATTTATTCCGAAATGTTATTCCCTCTTCCTCTAATTTCCCCTGAAGGGCATCGAAGTAGGTAAAATCATTACACATTTTAAGGTATTCAAAAAATCCCGTAAATGATTTATATTCTTTGAGCATCAGATATTCCACCTTTCGGATGCCCTGAGCCTTTACTTTAAAGGCGGGTAAAATCTCAACATGTCGGAATCGTAAAAGATAGTGGGGTTTTATCTCGGTCAACTCTCCTCGCTTGAGAAAATGATCAATTTTATAGAACTGGTCGAGATAATTCTTTTTTCTTCCCCGTTTTTTCTTCTTTTTACGGGGCACGCTTGATAATAATTTCTCTGCTTTATAACGCTCTTTCGGAATACTTCCGTTAAATCGCCGTATTTGTAATCCATAGACCCGGTCCGTTATTTGTTTTTGGTAAATCGAATCTTTTCGCTTATATTCCAATATAATCATAGTAGCCATCAATACTCTTTATATTCTCTAATTAAAGCTAATATTTAAAGGTTAGGGACGAAATTATCAGAGAGAAAAGGAATTCTAATCAGATCAATAAATTAAGGCGAATTTACAGTTATTAAAATCCTCTATCTCTCTTTTATGAAAAAGGAAATGGGAGAATTATATTATATGAACTGATAGGTCATAAGACCCGACATAAATCTGTTTGCCATAATTATAATTTATGTCGGCATAAAATAATAAAAATTCAAAAATAAGTTAAGCTTTTAAAATGATAGATAGACTCTTTATCTTTTCACTGAAATTTTTTTTAATATTATATTGAATTATATTATAACTTAACTTCCAAAGTGGGTAAATATTTTCTTGCGTAGAGATCAGACGCTTGGCAATATCCCCAGCCAATTTCCATCAATTATAGATGGAAATAATTGATTTCCCGATCCTACTTTATCTTATTTTCTCAAAACCACCTCGAGGTCATTTTCCCCCGTCCTTTTTCTCCTCAACCGTAGGTATAACATCGATATCAAAGTAATCCCAATCTAAGTTTAGGACGTTCAAGATTTCTTGTAATTTGGAATGGATATTCAACGTTCGCCTGATCCGAAAGGATTTGCGCTCGGGATACAAATAATCCCCGATGGAAATGTAACCGTCCCCGATCAATTCCCTCAATTGCTCAAAACTAAGCTCCATACCGTGGTCGTCGAGCATCATTCTCAAGAGTGCCAGCGCCATGATCCCCCACAGCACTATCGCCACGTGGACGTCGATTCGTTCGGGCTTCCGATGATAGAAGGGGCGAATAGAGAGCAAGCTCTTTAAGAGGTGAAATTCATGCTCCACCACAATGGACCTCTTATAGATGCGGGCTATATCCTCCGCATCCAGCGTGAAATCATCCGTGATCAAGGCAAATTTCCCGAACAATGCCATTTTGTCTGCAACCTTCGAGTCGATGGGCACACAGTGGATGTCCTCCCCATCTTCTTCCTGCTTGAAATAAGTCAATACCCGGTTTTTTCGGAGTAAATCCTCCACCAATTCCGATTTCTCCTTTACACTCTTTTTCTCTTGATTGATTCTTCTGATGTCCTCTTGGATTCCGTTCAGTTTTTCCATATACTCTTGCCGTTTCTTCTCCCTTATCTCTTCATTTACGTAGAGCAATGCCCTTCTCTTTTCTCCATACAACTCTAACATTACCGTTTTCCCCCTCAAGGTAGTCCTTCGCTGCTTATAAATGACCGGCAAGTTCTCCACATCAAGGGGTCTTAAAGCGTTCTTGATCTTGGTCATACTGGGACGGACGCTGGTAACAAAGTGGAACCCCCACCGGGTACAGAGCGCATCCAAGTCCTTGAAATTGTCTTTGCTATTATTTCCCTTGTCAAACACCATGTACTTATTCCGTACGCGTTTTAAAAGGGCTTGATAAGTATCTTGACACTTTTCAAGGACCCTTTCAAACATGACCACATCGGGAACATTCCCTGAAAATGTTTCAAACAATAACGGCAGATACTGGTTACTCACACCCAGCATCAAGTTGATCTGCGGGAGATCCGGGCGATGGTCGCGGCTGTAGCCGTGCGTCCGCCTCAACGGCTCCGACGATTCTTCGGGGCTTTCTCCGGGCTCAAGCACCTCATCCTCCTCATCAGAACTGAAACAGTACAACGAGGTCCCATCCAAGATTAACTCGTCTAATTCCACGAAATTCAGCTCAAGCAAGTTTTTCACGAGTTTTTCCTTCATCAAGTCGAGCCCCGGATGGATGTAATCCATATAATTGTAGATATTATCTTCCGTGAATTTCTCGGCGGGGATCTTCTTATCCAGCGAATAAAACGACTTGCCGTGGGCTACCCTTGCCAGTCGCCACTTGCTATACTCATTCAAGACGCGCTCGACGACAACCATCTCGAGGAAGCGCCCGATCTCCCATTCTGGCTCTGCCTCACTTGTTTCATTCACCACCTTCCGAAAGTCAAGCAATTCAAGCACCTTGGAGAGGATTAACTCGCCCGAATAAGACAAAAGGCGCTCATTTTTGGGCTTTTCCGAATTAAAATCAGATAATATCTCTAAAGCAGTTTTTTCGTTTCCTAAATAAACTGACTTGGTCCTTACTTTATCTCCTTCCCTGTAATTATGCCGGTAAGAGTAGTAAATTCCATATTTTGTCCTGTTTTTGTGTAAAAAGTATTTCATGTATAAATGTAGGACTAACTTATATATAAGCTTTAGGGTCTTAAACTTCTTTAGATTGAGGAAGAAATAAGAATCACTTCATCCTACAAAGGGGATTTTCAAGCCTACAGACACAAAGCGACAAAATTATGACGGAATAAAAGAATGGAATATGGACATTTCTGGGTCCAAGGCACGTCTAAATGTGTAGGAAAACAGGAAGAGAAGGAAAAAGTTTAATATTTTTCATAATTAAATTTAATTACTTTGGAAGTTAAGTTATAACTAAGTGCGTTCTATTAATAAATCTTCTTTTTTAATAGGGGTTCTCAGAATTAAAGGAGTGAAAGGGTGAGACGATTTTCTTTTGTTTAAAATGAGAGTGAATGATATAAGTTTAAAGATATTGGAGGAACAGCAAGAGTTTATCCTCCCCGTCCTCAAGATGTCCTAATCGATCAATGTCTTGGTTTATTCCGAATATTTTAACATCTTATTAATCGGTTTCATTGCCTGCTCTGCAATGTTGGGTGCAACCTTCACTTCATAGGTCCCGTCATGGAGGTGATTAAAAATGTCTTTGATCAATTCGAGGCTATTCTTTTTCATGTCCTTACAGATGAGGTCTTCTGAGACAAGATAAAATCGCTTCTCGGGAAAATCATCTTCCATTCGCGCCATCAGCCCTTTCTCAGTTCCGATGAGAAATACATCCTCATCATCGGAACTTTTTTCAACCGCATTATACATTTGGGCCGTGGAACCGACCACATCCGCTAAGTCGCGAACTTCACGCCGACACTCTGGATGGACTAGCACCGAGGCTTCCGGATGTTCTGCTTTTGCACTCTGAATATCATCCGCAGTGAGTTGAGAATGCACATAACAGTGACCCTCGCTCGGCATTTTAATCAAGTCAATTCCGGTATGTTGCTCCACATAATCGCCAAGATTTGCATCTGGTCCGAACAAGATATATTCTGCATTATACTCTTTCTTAATCTTTTTTACGATATCAATAGAATTAGAGGAGGTGCAGCAACAATCCGATTTTGCTTTTGCTGCGCTGGTACTGTTCACATAGGTCACGACGGGAGCATCCGGATATTTTTGTTTATATTCATCGAGTTGTTCGCCTGTGAGAAAGTCTGCCAATCCGCAGTGTGCCATTTTCGAGGGCACTAACACGTTTTTGTCTTGGTTTAACACGGATGCGGTTTCAGCCATAAAAATCACCCCCGCGAAAATGAATTGGTCATTCTTAATTTCATTCTTTGCAATTCTGGATAATCCTAAAGAATCCCCCAAGTAATCGGCAACTTCTTGAATCTCGAAGGGTTGATAATAATGTGCAAGAATGGGGATATTAAATTGTTTTTTCAGATCAATGATTTCATTTTGAATTGATATCATATTTCTCAACCATAAATACTATATTATATAAAAGGAGCGCCCTCATTTTAAGTTTAAATATTATTTATACAATTCAATATTAATAGAATCAATAAGTTTCTATCTGATTAGTCTGAGTTGATATATCTATGAAATTATTTTTAAGAAGAAATAAGAAATCGCAGATTCTTTCCCTATTAGTAGTGCTAACATTTCTATGTGTACCTCAATTTCCAGTAACCGGGCAAGGATCAACCATCTCGGTTTCTGAATCTGATATCGACCCGAAAGGTATTCGAGTGACCTCGAAAAATGATCCCACCGATTCAGCGACAATTTCGTGGTATACCGAGCAAAAGGTTTCAAATCCCGAAGTCGAATATTCAAAAGCTCATGATCTTAGTGATTCTAAGGTAAAAATCGCTCAAGAAAAACAAGTAGATGGGACATGTATCTATTCAGCATCTATTGAAGGGCTTGACATTAATACAACCTATTATTACCAGGTCATGGACGATACGAATATCTATAATTTCACGACAGCCGAACAAAGAAATGTCACTCATACAGAATTTTTAGTGATCGGTGATACCCAGAATGTGGATGATGTCTCTGGAAACATCACGGCCAAAGTAATGCAAAAATTTGGCGATGGAGTTGACTTCTTTATCCATATGGGAGATATTGTAGATGAAGGGGAAAAGCAGGGATGGTATAATAAATATTTTAGAAAAATGGAACCGTTTCATACCAATGTTCAAGGCTATTTCACCGAAGGAAACCATGAACGTGGCTTGGCAACCAAAATGTACGATAATGTCCCATTGCCGTCTAATGGCCGGGACTCTCGATACTATTCCTTTAATTGGGGCCCCGCAAGCTTTTTAAGTCTTAACGATAATAATGCTGAATTCCTTCCCCACCAAAAAATGCCGCTCCTCTGGCTTGAAAACGAGCTCTCCAATTTTGAAAAGGACAAATATACCGTATGGAAATTCGCATATATGCACCAACCAATCTTTAACGCAAAGCCCAGTCGCTCCGATAAACCAGAATTAGCCGCTACATGGTGCTCTATGTTTGATGACCACGGAATGGATATTGTTTTTCTCGGACATAATCATTATTATCAGAGAAGTTATCCCATGAACCATCAAGGAGAAATTAATGATTCTGCGGAAACACAATTTAACGATCCACAATATCCAATGTATATCACGAGTAATACAGACTCCAAGCAGTATTCGGTGAGTGATGGAGACACCAATTATGAATTACCAGAATTTGTAAATTATCATAATAAATCCACGGAGGTAATGCATGTCGAGATCCTAATAGATGAGACGCAAGAGAAAACGACCTTATCTGCTGAAACCTGGGCAATGCGCCAAGAAGAGAATGAACAAGGCGAGATTACCTTCCTTATGGATCAGAATCTCTCGTTAATTGATGCGTTTAATATAACAAAAAGCCTTCCCGAAAAATACTTAGATTCTGAGTATCAAACACCCTCATTAACCTCCTATACCCGAATGCCTTATTTTGTCTATATTATTCTATACTTTGCCGTGTTCGGGTTGGTAATGCTAATCCTTGAACGTAAGGCCCTTCAGCGATATTATAGTTATAAAAAGGCAGCGCTTTCGGGGGTATCTGAACGTTCTGATCAAGGGAACACGAAAAGAACCGATGATAATGATTTTAAAAAATCCATTCTCTCAGTTTTGATTTCCATAGGGTTGGCTATTGCTTTTGCTGCTGGAATGATCATAGTCGATATATTTGATGAAATTTTAGCATTAGTGCTGGGAATACTAGGAGCCCTCCTAATTAAAGCTCCGATTAACTATTTTCTCTATAACAAAAATAAGCATAAGGCGCTTAATGCATTGCCCCATATGCTCTTTTTTTTCTGCTTTGCTGGGATTGCAGCAGTCATTATTTTGGCCTTTAATGTTCTTTATTACTTATTCTATCTTAATTTCATCCTTTTGGCCATTTCAGCCCTTTTAATTTATGCGGCGAATGGATTGTCTAAAAAAATAGGGATTTCACGAATTTCCGGAAAGAAATCTTTCTATTTGGGCGGTTCTTTTCTCTTCTTTGCAAGTATCATGGTGTTGGTCGGGAGTGCCAATCTAATTGCGTGCATTTAAAAAATTAATCCTTTCTAAAGCAATGGAACGGATTTTCTACGACACACAGCCCTAAGATATGCCCACCAGCTAACGCTTAGTGGACTCGTAGGAATCCCCCGTCCTTTAGGGCGGGGAGACTTCAGGGGTTACCACTAAAGTGCGAGAAAGCACCGTCCTTTAGGGCGGGGAGACTTCAGGGGTTACCACTAAAGTGCGAGAAAGCACCGTCCTTTAGGGCGGGGAGACTTCAGGGGTTACCACTAAAGTGCGAGAAAGCACCGTCCTTTAGGGCGGAGATGAATCGCGTAG
>JAWOCD010000017.1:0-110023 GCA_046483985.1 Promethearchaeia archaeon | reverse complement strand
TTCTTATTTCCCCCCAAATCTATATTTGTGAAAATCCTTGAGGAGAATATAATTGTTAAGCAAGAAAAAAACCTACACTTTTTTAAAAAATATTATGGTAAAGTTTCTCACATCTGCTGACCTATCGCATCAACCCTCTTTGAAGGAGGAATCCTTTCTAAAGCAATGGAACGGATTTTCTACGACACACAGCCCTAAGATATGCCCACCAGCTAACGCTTAGTGGACTCGTAGGAATCCCCGTCCTTTAGGGCGGGGAGACTTCAATTTCCTTTACTACTAGAGTGCAAGAAAGCACCGTGTATGTATAATCTATAAAAAATGCGTCCGAAACGGGTTCGATAGTTTCTCCGCGGCTATTGTCGTACTTCCATAATGTCCTCCAAACACTTTAAAGCGATCGGTTATCTCGGGGTTGTCCAAGATCTTGTCTTTTATACTTGAGAAAATCTGCTGTTTATCCCCGCCTGGAATAGCAAATTCTCCGATATTTCGCTTTAACAAGAGATCTCCTGTAAAAAGAACTCCATCGACTAAATGCCCTCTAACCGCATTGATATCATCTGTATAGAAACTTAAACTTCCCGGAGAATGCCCAGGCGTTTCCAAGGTTGTTAGGGAAATTTCACCGATTTTTATCTGTGATCCGTCTTTTAGCCACGTATCGCCCTTTATATTGGTAAATAATCCGCATTCCTTCAAAATTTCGAAGGCTTCCTCAGCCTCCTTTTTCTCCGACTTAGCCTCCCCTTGCCCGATACGGATCATTGCAGATACCATCTGGTCAATCTCTTCCTCTGTCGCGTCTCTCTGCTGGGGGTCATATTCCGCTTTATGATACATCAACTTCAGATCCGGAAAATGTTCTATTATCCTATCCAAGTGAATGGTATGATCAAAATGGCCGTGTGTTAATAATATCTTAATGCGGCGCGGTTGAATTTTCTCTAATTGTTCAATTATCCTTTTTGGTTCAAACCCAGGGTCAATTAGAGCAATTTCATCGGAATTCTTGGACCCTATGAGATAGGCATTCGTATCTACCGGACCCAAGACCATCTTATTAAAGATCATTTCAATAAGATGTAATCTTTCCTTTAATCTAAATCTTAAGATGTGAGTGTCTTTCTAATCGAGAATATTTCATTCTTGAATACACCGTACAATTCTCAAAATTTCAGGAATTTATTCCTTTTTGCTATTTTGCAGGTTTTTTAATAAATAAATAGGACTTTTCATTGATGCGATCTCTCTCATCCATTGGATTGTCTGTCTAATGAATTTCAAATTATGTAAAAATAACATTTTTTAAAAATAAAATTTTATTTGAATCTATTAATTTATCCACGAAATTATTGTGAATATGACCTATCTCGTCCATTATGAATCTTAAACGATTACGAAAAAACGAGCTCATTGGGGTATTTTTTTACCTGATCATTATTGTGGCAGGGTTTACGTTTATCATTAAATTTATTCAGCTCGGCATCCCGGATTTTATCATAAATCATTTGAATTTGTCAAATATTGATGTCGTGGGGTATATGATGCTGCTGGCCCTATTAACTGCATCCATCTGCCTAATAGTTGGATATATCATCGACAAATTCAACTGGCGTGTAGAAGAAAAGATCAAGATTCTTTTTCTCTGTTTTCTGATTCAGACCCCGTTGATACTTTCATTCCTTTCCTTCAATTCGGTTCCATTATTTATTCTCTGGATAATACTCCTCGGGGTTGTTATGGGAGTAGAAACACCAATATCCATTAGTCTCCTTCGGGATTTTATTCGACCAAAATATCGTGGAATATTTGCTGCCGTTGCAACCGCCTTTATTTACTCATACGGGATTTTATCCCCTTTCCCGTGGAATATTTCGGGGTTCATTAAAGAAATCTCGCTTGGGTTGCTGCCAAGTATTCCCATATTCGCAATTATTATAGTGTTCAAACTCTTTAGAAATGAGGAAAAGAAGGAGATTTTTCTTGCTGAAGGTTCCTTTATTCATTATAATAAGGGGCTTCTTATTCTTGCGTTGTTCGGTGTTATTTTTGTAGATAGCTTGGGGTTCTTACGAATTATCGAGACGCCCGAGATCTATGCAAATGTGTGGAGAGGGGGTCTTGAAATCAAAATGTTTCTCGTTATATCGCATACCGGATTTGCGTTAATTTCCGGATTTCTTTATACAAAGTCTAAACCCTATCTCATCTTAATTATTTCGCTCTGGATGATTTTTCTTACGGATTTATTTTTTGCGCTCTTCAACGAAACGATTTTCCTTAGTCAAGTGCTGGGAATCCTCTATTGTGGAGCAGTATCTATGTACACTATCGTGTTGTTTGCCCTCTGGGCCGATATTTCTGCTCCAGAATCCGTAGGAAAGTTTTCCGGACTCGGGATAGGCATTGGCGGATGGTTAATGACCTTCATTTCCACGGCATTTTCATTCCGTTTCATCGACACTCTAAGTTTTTCCATGCATTTACTCGTATCAAGTGCGGTTTCACTTACTTTCCTGGTTCTGACCATTCTCATCAAACAGAGAGGAGAGAATTAACAATCGAAATCTCACGAGTAAAAGTAATCTTAGATATTCCCCTAATTTTTCCAAATAAGCCAGATTCATTTAAATTAAACTTATAAGCGAAAAACAAATCCAATAAGATTTACTAAGAAAAATAGTAATTCAAGAAAAAGTATGGTTATGATGGGAATGATGCTAAAAATATTGGGAGACCCTTTTCATTGCTTCTCACCATTCTTATCGGACAGAAAGGAGATGTTACAAAATAAAACTTTATAGCGATTTTTGATTTTATTTCATGTAATGGACCTTCGAACCTATCAAAACGAAAAATACGGTATTCAATTTCAGTATCCCCCCAATTGGGAGCGCGGAGAAGCACAATTAGGAGCAATTGTCGTAATATATGCTCCATCGTTAGAAAAGGGCTTTTTCAGAGAGAATCTTTCCTTTATGGTTTATCAATTATCAAATGCGGATACTTCATTGAAAGAATATTTGAACCGGAATTTGCACGAACTGGAAGCTTCCCTTGAAGAAGTAAAGCAAATTAACCAAAAAACTATAACCTTTGGAGATCAAGAAGGATTTCTAACCGAATATATCGGGGGATTTGGAGAAGAGACCATGAAAATTCGCCAATACACCATTAAGGTTCAAGATGAAATTTATATCCTATCTCATTCCTATTTAGCATCTCAAGATTCGAAGCATATAAAAACCGTGGATAAAATAGTTAAATCCTTTGAATTCTTAGAACAAGAGTGATCCTCTAACAGGTATTAACGTGAGTCCTTTTAAATGTTTTACCAGATTTCCGGAGACTTCGTTTCCAAATTTTGACAAATTCGTAAAAAAAGAAGATTATTAAACCTCTAAACTTAATTTTATTTGGGAAAGATGACACCGTATAATTTAAAGGATAAAATGGACAAATGGGGGCCTTTTGAGGAACATGAATTCAAGTGGCACTTATTTAGCATTGGTAATCCAAATGAGGGGCATGGATTGGCTCTTCCCCGTGCAATAGATGATTTTCATGCAAAAAAAATCGCATACGATTTAGAACGCGAAACCGGTCAGCGATATGTGGGACATATTCCCTTTACAACCGACAGGTGTGGTCCAATTGCAAAAGAGTGGGCCCCGGCTTGGCGTCCATGGGACGAATTCCTGAATAATACGATCAACTTCATAAGATATCATATTGACCTCATCAGAGGGCGTGAAGAGCCGGTTAAAAACGTAATGGTGCTCATAGGGCATGGTGGAAATGCCGATCTTTTGAGGGAAGAATATCAGAAACAGATTGAAAAGACATTAGATTTAGAACGGTTTATTCCCCAATCTGCCACGATTTCGGGCGAAAACGCCGTCCAAGTATTGGATGAGTTAGAACCATTAGCCGAAGAACAGATTAAAATTCATGAGAGGAGATTTAATTGCGAGGATCCGGAAGAATTGGCCTTTTTTTATACGCGAATTTTAATGTCCGCCGGGCATGCATCACATGCAGAGCATAGTCTTGCGGCCGCAATGGGATTGTGTGATATGGAGAAGGTAAGCATAATGAATCGGCTCTTGGAAAGGGATTTTGAAAAAGCTCTGGAAAAATGGCCTCCCATTGGCGGATTAGGGGGTTATCTCTTGAAGGGTGGAAAATACACGGAGGCATTAGGAACCGAAACTAATGACAAATATGGGCTTTGGAATTGCTTAAACGGTTTAAGAAGTTTAAATAACGGAAAACTGATGGTTGCTCCGGAAGTAGGTCATCTTGTGCAGAAGATTTCTCTCAAGTTAAAGAAAGACATCATACTGCAAAATATTTAAGCTATTTTCGTTGGACACAGAGACTCACCATAATAGATCAGTATAATGCTTACAAATCGAGTATTTGATAAGAATACTAATGGTATACATATTACAAAAACAAATCTTTTTAATTTTTAACTCTTATCTCATAATAAGGTAGATAGATTAAAATTATATTAAAACCGGTTAAATTTTCATTCCGCTCACGACAATTGATAAAGAGGATCTTGTACCAATTATTCTGGTTATAGTTTTATTATTTATCTCAATCGCTTGCCAGAATATGCTGATTCCCTCATATGGTATTATTAAGGAAGAGTTTAACATCCCCGAGGCATATATCGCAATTCCGGACGCGTTTTTCGTTCTAATCAGCGCGGGGTTCGCGGTTGTCTGGGGATATTATACAGACAGGATTAATCGGAGCAAAGTCATCTTAGCTGGAGCGTTTTCGTGGACTATTGGAATGCTTCTCACTTCATTCAGTATGAATTATCTTATGTTGGTAATTTCCAGATTGGCCAGCGGAGCGGGTCTCGGTTGTGTTATGCCGGTCGGATACTCCATTATATCGGATGCGATTCCTCCAGAGGAGCGTTCAGGCTGGTTTGGAACCCTTGCCATTCAGAGTTCTATTTCCAATGGTGTGGGCCAAGGTCTATCCTCTTTTTTAGGACCCCTTTTTACGTGGAGATTTCCGTTTCTCTTACTCTCGGGAATTAGTATAGGCGTTATTGTAATTCTCTTTTTCGTAAAGATTCCGCAGAGAGGAGCCAGTGAAGATGAATTAGTCGATCTAACGGAAATGGATTTGGAATATACATACCGGATTGCGAAGCAAGACTTAAAAGAGATTGTAGATAAAAAAACAAACAAATATCTGATTCTTCAAGGCTTTTTTGCCATTATTCCAGGAACGATTTTAATCTTTTTTATGACCTCGATGTTATCCTCCCATTATTTCTACCTCTTACCCGCAAACATCCGATTACAAACGGCTACCATTTTCGCCGGTATGGTTGGCATAGGATATTTGCTGGGAAATGCAATACTCTCATATATTAGCGATGTTCTCTATCGCATTAATAAAAGGTATCGCTCGCGATTTGCCACCATTTGCATGGTCTTAACCGTTCCATTCTGCCTCTTGATGTTATTTTCCATTACACCCTTAGGAGAAGGATTTATTGGGAGTATGAATTATCCCGCTACAATTCCCACCGATGAGATATGGGACTACATCATTTTAACCATTATTGAGATATTTAAGGCATATCCACAGTATATTTACTACTTTATTTTTGCCTTTTTAGGCTCAATCTTTTCCACCGGATGGGTTTCAAACAAGAATGCGGTGATGATCGATGTGAATTTACCAGAACATAAAGGCACTGCCACTTCCTTCTTTAAATTGTCAGAGCAACTTGGAAAAGGGATGACCCTTTTATTATCGTTTTCTCTTATTACAATGTTGGGAAGCGTATTTAATATGATGGTATTTGCGGTCTTATTGTGGATACCTTCTGCCATCTTGTGGTTTTTTGCAGGAAGGCATGTCATGGAGGATATGGAAGAAAAATCAAAAATACTTTCGGAACGAAAACAAGTAAGCTTAATCGATTATATCTTTGAAATTGAAATTTTGATGGATAGAGCCAAACAAAAAATCCAAGACTCCAAATACTACATTGAATCTGATAAGGAAAAGTTTTATACTTTGATCAGCGATGCCATTAAGATCTTGAAGTTCTGTGAGCGTGAAGGAGAGAATCGGAGTATAACTAATATTGAAAATAAAGCGCATATACTGAAACTAAAGGCATTGATGGCCAAAAAAGATGCAAAAGGTATTTATAAATCGTTAAAAAAGCGAAAACTTACTCCAAAAGAACGAGGACAATTAAGACAAGATTTACATCAATTAAAACTACGAATTGACGAATGGGAAAAAAGTACATTCGGCGAATTACAGATCCTTTATGAGGATGCCTATCTTAAAATCGTGGAAGCCAGATTAAACGTGAAAACAGATCTGTTAAAGTGCTTACAAAAAATTGATGAATCTATAAAGATCTATAAACGAGTTAAAAGAATTCTAGAAGAGCGTTTGGATACCGTCAAAGAAGAGGAGCTAACCGAAGACGATAGGATCACCTATGAAAGGGAAAGAAAATTGTTTAACAAGAGTACGAAAGCGCTCAATGCAACCACCCAACTCAAAAATGAAGTGCGTTCAGTAATAAGTGAATTAAAAGAACAAGGAATAAATCATTCAGATTTGGAAAAGATATCTGAATTGACGACCGAATACGATGTGGACTTTTCTAAGGTCATCACCGAAACTTTTGGAGATAATGCCGAATTACAAGAAACATTTGATGAAATCCTTCATAAAATTAAAAAGATTTTTGCAAATTATGACAAGTGGAAAGAAACGGAATTTAAAGTTTTTTAATATTTATTTAGTTTTAATCGAAGGAACAAGAATTTATGTTAGTTTAGTTCTTGTTTTAATAATTCCTTTAGATTTCTCTTTTCTCCTTTGGATAATATGTCCTTACTTTCACCTAATTCGGTACAATAATCTGGAGAGTTAATATCGAACAAATTTATTAATAGAATAAGACTATTTCTAACCTCCAGATTATCTCCTCTGTCTTCTTTCAGCATAGTCATCAATGTAATAAGGGCTTTATTTTTCCATACTCTAAGATAATCTGATCCGAATCTATCTTTATTATTATACGTCTTCAATATCTTATCGTAACAATCCATAATAATCCCTTATGAATATTTTTATGAACCCATTATAAAAATTTGTTTTAAAGTATATAAAAGTATGCATTATATATATAAAGTGAGCAGATCGTTAAACCACTATGCCCTAAAAGGTGATGGAATCGAAATTTATCACAAATGGCTCGCCTAACTGCACAAGTCTTACAGATACTCAAAATGCTAATCCTGCAGGCCCTGCGGTTACACGATGATTTGGGTTGCCGTCCATCAAAATTTTTATAGTATTAATCGTTTATAAATGTATGTGCGATTTATCCCCGCCCAGAAGGACGTGGCTGGGTCGCACTCTAATGATAAAAAAGAAAGTATATTTAACAGAGAAAGAAAATGGAATATAAAGGAACCGTGGCAGTAATCGGCGCAAGTTTTATAGATAAAAAAACAGAGAAAAAAGCTATTAAAGTTGGTCGATTATTAGCCGAGAACGGATATATTGTTTCTTGTGGAGGTTTAGGCGGAGTTATGGAAGCGGTGTGTAAAGGGGCAAAACAAGCAGATGGAACGACTATCGGAATAATCCCTCAAAAAAACAAATCTGCGGCAAATCCTTATGTAGATATCGCAATTCCCGTTCCCTTTTCACATGCCCGAAATTTAGTGGTTGTGTTAAGCGGTGATGTGATAGTGGCAATTTCCGGAAAGGCAGGAACTCTGAGTGAAATTGCTTTTGCTTGGATTTATAATAAAAAGATCGTTGCTTTTACGGGGATTGAAGGATGGGCAGATAAAATGGCAAATACTCAAGTGGATGATAGACGTTCGGATATTGTCTATGGTGCGAAAACCCCAAAATTAGTCATCCAGAAAGTAAATGAGCTTTTTAAAACCATTTAAATATTTAATTGAAAATCTCTCCCTGTACCATCCCGCTAATTTGATATGGTCAAAAATAGTCTCTAATCTCCTCATGGAATAAAGTTCCTAAACTCAATAATTTAAAATTAAACTATCTTTTTTACTATTATAATAGTTACATTTAATTGATGATAAGGAATAGAAAATTTATGACTCAAAAAGGAATAGAATTTTATTCAACAAATCATGAAGCGCCCGATGTGGATTTTAAAACGGCAATTCTAACAGGTCAAGCACCAGATAAAGGGCTCTATATGCTCACGGAAATCCCGAAGATTGAACGGGAGGAACTGAAGCAATTTGGCGAGATGCAACTCCATGAAATCGGATTTAACATCACCTCAAAAATTATTGGAGATCAAATCCCCGAGGAAAAATTGGAAGAAATTGTGAAAGATGCTTTAAATTTTGAAGTTCCTATCGATCGAATCACCGAAGATGATTATATTTGTTATTTAGATCAAGGTCCAACGTGCAGTTTTAAAGATTTCGGTGCGCGAACATTAGCACGGGTAATGGAATATTTTCTCTCAATTGAAGATCGCGATGTAATCATTCTCACCGCTACTTCGGGAGATACAGGTGGGGCAGTAGCTCAAGCCTTTTACGAGATGTCTCGAATAAAAGTTGTAGTGCTCTACCCCCAACATGAAATTAGCGATTTACAGAGAAAACAGATGACCACCTTAGGGAAAAATATTACCGCAATCGGAATTGAAGGAAAATTTGATGACTGCCAACGAATGGTTAAAAATGCTTTCGCAGATCCCGATTTGGAAAAATATAATCTTTCTTCAGCTAATTCGATAAATTTTGGAAGATTACTTCCCCAAACACTCTATTATTTTTGGAGTTATTCCAAGGTAGTTTCGGATATTGATGAGCAAGTTATCTTTTCTGTACCCTCCGGAAATTTTGGAAATTTGATGGGGGGGCTAATTGCACATCACATGGGTCTTCCCGTTAAGAAATTTATCGCTGCAGTGAATGAAAATGACGAATTTCCTCGGTTCCTTGAAACGGGAAAATACGAAAAGGTCGAACCGTCCAAGAAATGCATTTCAAATGCGATGAATGTGGGACACCCCTCAAATTTTGCGAGATTGATCGATCTCTATAATGGGAAGATTGATGAGAAGGGAAATATGCATAAAACTCCGGACTTAGAGCAAATAAAGCGGGATATTGCTTCCTATTCTATCACTGACGCATTAACGAAAGAGACCATTTCAAAGTTTTACGACAACTTTGAGAAGATCCTTGAACCACACGGTGCGGTGGGCTGGGCAGCTCTTAAAAAATATCGACGGGATCATCCAGAACATAAGAAATTTACTTCGATTACTTTCGAAACAGCAGACCCGGCAAAATTTCCAAACGAGATAATATCCTTAACAGATGTAACTCCGGAAATGCCGCAATCTTTAGATAAGATTCAAAACAAAGATGAAATACCCAACCCAGTTGAGATAACGGAATATAGCGACTTTAAAACGTATTTATTGGATAATTTTTAACACATAAACCTTAATCTTGGTTTTTATTTAGGGGAAGCAAACTTAAAAACCGAAAATGAGTTAAAATTTCGTATTTTACAAAAAATTAATAAATAATTCTGTAAATCTATTTAATTATATAAATTGAATGTGAACAATTTTAAAATCAACATATCTATATAATAACATAAATACTACTAAATTTATTTTGGTTAAAACTATGGAATATTTAAAAGAAAAAGAAGATAAAGAAGCAAGGAAAATCCTCTTTACTGGGTTGGATATGGCGGGGAAAACGTCAATAATTAAGTCTTTACAGAGAGAATTTTCAAAGATTGCGATTTTAAAGCCCACCCGGGGCGCTCAGAGACGCATTTTCCAATTCTTAGGACGCGATATATCAGAATGGGACTTAGGAGGGCAAATCTCATACCGAATCTCTTATCTCAAAAATCCCTCAAAATATTTTGATGGAACCGAAATCTGCATTTATGTAATCGATATTCAGAATAAACCGAGAATACCGGAAGCCTTAAGCTATCTCACGGATGTAATAGAACAATTTGCTAAATTAGAAATTGGACCCCCCATCTATGTATTTTTTCACAAGTTAGATCCGGCGTTAATGAAAAGCGCAAAAAAAGAAATGAATCATCTCCTCCTAAATCTAAAGGATAAGATTAAAAACCTTACCGATTACAAAAAATTATATTTCTATAAAACTACCATCTATGACCTGTCTACTATAATTACCGCAATGTCGGAAATCTTATTGGCTCTCTATCCGAAATCGGAATTAATTGAAAAAACGATCGAGGAGTTTGCAAAAAAGGTCGATGCCCAAGGAGTTGTGGTATTGGATGATAATTCCTTGATCATCGGTCAATATTATGAAGATGAAGATATTAAACATATCTTGAGTTCCAGTACGCCTTATTTCTTAACTCTGAATGATTCACTTAAAGGACGGGAACTTGGTCAAGGCACGCTCAAAGACCAGGCTGATGAATCTATGGTCGTCCAGAGATTTGGAAAGTATTTCCTCTTTAAACAAATATCATTTGAAACAGAAACAGCACCCTACTACCTTTTATTGCTAAAAAACACCCCCGATTTCAAGGAAGAACACAGCGAATCGTTTGTTTCCCTCTTAAAGAAAGTTCTTTATAAGTAAAACTAATCTAAATTTATTATTAACAATTATTTTTTTACCAAGATTAATAATTAAGAATTTTTATATTTATAATAAGAATAATTTAAGAACATTCAGATATTTCTAATAATGATTATTTGCAGCAATTGTGGTGCTACGAATAGTGAGCATGATGGCGCATTTTGCAGAAAATGCGGAGCACCTTTACCGATTTCAAAAGAAAGATCAAGGATAAATCTCACTAACATTCCCGGAGTGGGGGATCAAGATAAATCAAACGAAAAGGAAAAAGAACACCCCCAACAACAACAAACAAATCGGGGAAGGGTACCACGTAATACTAATCCAAACGCTGAAGTACAATTCTTTTCAGGAAACCAAAATTCCCGTGCCGAGGAAGAAGCGTCACATTCGCCAGAGCAACGAAATTTGCAAACAATCCCTCAAAATTCAGAGCAAGAAAATTCTCAACAGGAAACTCATCGTAATCATCAAACATCGCGCGGACAAACGGTATCTCAGAATTCGCCTCCTAACGAACCACAGAATCGACAAACCTCCCAAACGCAACCAACCCAGCAACGGCAGCGCCAAACTAATCAAGATTCCGATGGTTTTTTGAAAGAAATTACCCCAAAGCCTTTTAATGAACCGGTCATTCAGAGAAGGGAGGTTTACGGACCATCTAAAGATCAAGGTTCCCATGATGGACAGAGTACCCAGCCACAATCAAAACCAGACATTAAACCAATCCCCCGTCAAACTGGAGGACAGCAACAAAATTCAGGAAATACATCAAATCAGTCCGCATTCACGGGAGCAACTACTACGCAACAATCCGAAGCACCTTCTCCTGCTCACCGAAGCCAAAAAGAAATTGAAGAGGATATGCAAGACGTTTTGGAGGTGCTCTCAAAAAAATTAGTTATGCCTTCACAGAAATCAGAGGAAACACATGACGAGGAAGAAAAGGAGAAAGAAAAAGTAGAAAAGAAATTACCCCCTCAGAGCATGAACGACATCCTCAAGGACCTCTTTAAAATCGACATGCATATTGAGGCTTCTGCAATTGTTAAAGGGGATGGAACAATATTAGCCTCAGCCATCTCAAATCGAGTATCAGACACGCTATTCGCTACGATTGGGCAAACTTTATCTATGATTGGTATAGATATTGTTGATGGACTTAGTGCCGGAAAACTTAAAACAATCTCCCTAAAAGCAACGAAAGGTATTTTAGACTTAGCCCCCATCGGTAATGAATATAAAATGACCCAGGGAATGTTTTTAATTCTCTTTTCCCAACCTCGTGTTAAGAGCGGCGTGATTAATATTGCTGTGAATAACGCAAAGAAGCAAATCAAAAAGTATCTTGGCCTTGAAAAAAAGGATTGATTTCCACGAGTATTACAAGTATAAGGCTCAGAATAGTCTTTGCTGGATAGAGACTTTTTTTATTTTTTCTGTCTTATATAAATCAATACTTGGAAACTCTCTCAAGAATCCACTGAATTTATAAATGGATACCAGAGGAATTTCCCTCTTATTCAGTTTGATTGAGTTTTCCTCTAACGTCACCATTAATGGGATTAAATTCAGGGGGAGATATTTTTTCAGTTTTGGTTTTGGTCCTAATAATTGATGGATCAAATCAGAAAAAGCAAGAGGATTTTTTTTCAGCGCTTTTACACGTTGATATTGTAAGTTTGCAGCCCGATTCATGGCACTAAAGGAATCCTTTTTCTTCCATTGTTTGGCGTCGATAATTAACATATACTTTCGATAAACACCGATCACATCGATTTCATATCGTTTCTGTTTGGTAGTTTTCTGAAAATCGGATGTATCGGAAAACCTGAAATTTGTCAGCGCAAAAAAATTATTTTTGAGTAAAATCTGATAGATCAATTGTTCAAATCCTGCATAATCGAGGATACTGCAAAGCATGGTAATATCGTAATTCAAGATTCGTAAGGCTTCTAAAATGAATAATACCTTATTTACGGAAACATAATAGGTATAGTTTCCTTTAATCCGTTTTATAGATTCAAAATTAAGAACGAGTTGATATAACTCTTCCTCATGAATATCTAAATGATCAAGGAATTCTGTAATTTCAAACCATACGACAACCAGTTTTCTCTTAGTATCTGAAAGCAACGAGAAAATTATACGAAACATACTTTCCAACTGAGTAGAAGACATTGATTGCGACATATTGATATCACAAGTTATTTTTAATTTTTCATAAAGTGTAGGAGACTGCAGAAATATTGTAATTATGATTAATTATCAGTACCTATATTAAAAAATACAGAGGATTCAATCTGCGTTATTAAGGAAAAAATAATAGTTTTAATCTATGATTTGTTCTTTCGATTTATTATAAATAAATTGGCATATATGATTAAATACTGATATATGATGAGTAAAAAGAATAGAGGAAAGGTTTTGAAACAATCTTATTTGGATGAATTATTACCCAAAGTATATCAAACAGAGGGTGATATCGAAAATTTTATACCGGATAAAATCAAAAAAAGCCTTATAAAGGAAACTAATTTATCAGAACAAGAAGCTGAGAAGATCACAGAATTAGTCGTGAGAAGAATTATCTCATCGGGCATAGATTTTCTCTCCGGCCCTCACATTCGAGAGATTGTCTGTTCAATATTATCCGAACAACATTTTGAAGAGGAACGGAAATTATATACTCGGATCGGTATGCCACTGATGGATTATGACCGAATATTAAACGAAAATAGGAAACAGGAAACTTCAGTCAATAAGAATCCCGAAAGTATTCATCATTGGGCAGCAAACCGAATTTCAGAGGAATATGCACACCTAAAACTGTTAGAGGGGGATGAATCTAAAGCACATCTTTACGGTGATATTCATATCCACGGATTACGGTATTTTGATCTGCGCCCTAATTCTCAAATATGGGATCCCCGGATGATTTTGAAAAACGGTCTCCCTCCGACGGATAGTTGGACCCACTGCAATAAAAGCGGTCCAGCAAGTAACTTAAAGGTCGCAATCGCTCATTTGGCAAAATGGTTGGCGATGACGCAGGGAGAGTTTTGCGGTCGACAAGGTTTTAATTTCTTATCTATCTTTTTGGCACCTTATGTTACGGACTTATCAGATAAAGAGATTGCTCTGAGCGTTCGGAGTCTCATCTTTGAAATAAATCAATTGCCCATGATAATAGGGCGTCAAATTCCGAATTCTTCAATCTCTACCAGTCCTGAAATCTTTGAAGAGCTCTCTAACTTACCCGCCGTAGGTCCTTATGGGAAGAAAACAGGAACCTATGGGGATTACAAATCCGAATGTGAAACCCTATTTGAAAAGTTTAATGAAACCTTCATAGAAGGCGATTATAATTCAGAACCCTTTAATAATCCCAAACATATAATATGCTTTACTCCGGAAAAGATAAACTCAAGCAGAGATGATTATTCTCAACTCTGGGATGAAATCAAGAATGCGGAATCTCCGTATTTTAAAAATTTCCATCAAAAATCCAATTTACATGAGATCATCGAGCAATCAGGATACTTGAATTACGGTACCTTGCAAAATATAAGCATTAATCTTCCCCGAATAAGTTATAAAACCCATTCTGAAACCAAATTTTTTGACTCTCTTCAGGAGAGTTTAGATCTTTGTGCCAATATCCTCTTAAAGAAATATGAAATCATCCAAAATCGGATTAACTCGGGGCACTTACCTCTATGCAGCGGATCGTTAAATGGTACCAATCTTCTGAATTTAAGGGGCCAAAAACTAGCTATTAGCGTTATTGGATTAAATAGGACAGTTTATAACTTAACTGGGGCATATCTCCAAGATAATGAAAGCTCGTTTCTCTTGGGAAAGAAAGTACTCGAATTTATTAGAGAAAAATGCAAAAAGCTTACACAAGAACAGAATAAAAAGTTTGTCCTTCTTGAAAACTTCTCGACATACATAAATCAGCGATTTCTAAACTTGGATACTCGCCACTTCCCAAAAAAGGTGAAACGATTCATCAACAACGATAATCTCAAGTCAAAAAAGGGGTATCTCAATTCTGCCCAATTAAAAAGAAGTTTACGATTTGATAATATCCAATCTCTGCAAACGCAATCAATTTTGAATTCTAATATCATTAATTCCTTTATACGTATTAACATTGATTCCCAAAATGGTTTTAATGACATATTAGAGGATATTTTAGGTGAATTATCCCCTTCATGCGTCCAGTTCCGGATTTAAAAAAAAATAGAGAAATGAACCATGAGATTAAATTTTTAAAATTAAATTATTTCTTTATTCATAGTAATTGGATATTTTGGATATTTTTATTAAATATTGAAAATTATTTAACCAAACTCGTTAAAAATTTTAAGGAAAAAAACCTTTAAATGGAAAACTAATTTATAAAAAACGTAAACTTTGATTAGAAGGAAACGCATATTTGAGAAAAAAATTGAGATTTTCACGCTGATAATCGAATCTCTATTAATTCATAAAGGAGGAGTATACAATCGAAAAGAATGATACAGTAATTAAATCAATTATTCTTTCTGTCTTTGATGACGATGGACCTACTCCCAAGGTTTATTGGCCTAAAGATATTGATGAAGCTCATCGTTTATTGATTGCAATGAAAACAATTTCCCTTTTGATGGGTGATGCTGTTTATCAAAACGGCACAGAAATTAAAGGCGTAAATTATTTTGGAATACTTCCATTTCCTGATTTAGGATTAATTGGATTAACATATTTCTTCTTGATTGCTGATGAAAAAGCCAGGGGGCAAGCAAAAGCCAGCACAATTACCGTCTTAATAGACGAGGATAACACCAGCTTTTTTTATGAAAATATGAAATACTTAAGGATTATCATCGATAAAACCGCTTCACTTCTTCAAGCTGCTGGAGACTTAGAGGAATATAGGAAAATAATGGACGCGCTTAAAGAGGAATTGATGGAATTTACCCAAGATTTGGAAAATCCGCTCTCCGCAAAGCGAAAAATTAAGATAGTCTATGCAGGTCTTGATTACGCGGGAAAAACGTCCTTCCTCAAAGCGATAAAAGAAAAATATTCCGAAATTATAAAACTTCTTCCCACCAAGGGATTAGATAGAAGTGAGGAAAAATTGTTCTCCCAACAAAATTCTCAAATTTCTATTTGGGATCTCGGGGGTCAAAAGCGCTACCGGGATAAATATATTAAACAAAGTAAGATCTACTTGTATAATATCGATCTTTTATTCTATATTATTGATGTACAAGATAGTGAACGAATGAATGAGGCATTAAAGCTTTATAAAGATATTATCAATTCTTTAAAAGAATTAAATGAATCACCCCCAATTGTTATTTGTTTAAACAAATACGACCCCGACTTACAAGAATCTACGGAAATTAACAACAACATTGATAAATTGAAGGATAAGCTCAACGAATATTCCGAAGACTTTTTTATTAAAATATTTAAAACCTCTATTTTTGATCGATGGTCATTAATCTCTGCATATTCCTTTGGGTTATCGCAGTTAAGCCCAAATAGAGATTTGTTTGAGCAGCAGTTACGAATATTCGCCAATAAAACTGATTCTGACGCAATCTTATTATTAAATGAAAATGGCATTATTCTGGCCAATTATGCAAAGGATGAGGTATTTGGAAAAGTGTTTGAACTGTCAGCACCTCATTTTAAAACCCTATATAAAACATTTAAGGAATTCAAATTACTCAAGCAAAATTTTATTGTCTCATCCGGAATAACCGATGAGGCTAAAAAAGTGGTCTTTAAACGAATCAACGTCGGGAAATATAAATTATACCTCATGCTCTTTATGGAAGAATTCCAAAGTATAGAACAAATCGAAGAGGAAATTCCCGAATTCTCTAATATTATTCACGAGTTAATCAAAACTTACATATAAGATCTCTCACTTGTATTGACTTCGTGACGCTCGTCGTTTTTATAGACTTTTTTTATAATGATAACTATCGTCCCAATAATGCCCGCTATTATTGCGGAGACAAGGATAATGCTCAAAACTATCATCCATAACTCGGGTTCCCTATCCGAAAGGCTTAAATTGGTTTCTAAAATAGTAATTTTGGTATTTACTTCATAAAGATATTCTGAACCCCCTATTAATACAACCGGTTCTGGTAAAAATGGAAATTCACTGCAATTTTCACCAGGAGGATAAGGAATGTGAGACCCTACAGTCGTTCCGAAATGAAGATAATCAATTCGGTTAAAGTAGTCCATTTCCTCTTGCTCTTCTGCTTGGACGCCCCACGTGGGATCGCATGCAATCCACCCCACTTGAGGAACATAGTATTCTATCCATGCATGACCCAGATATGGATTATCTGAACTAATAGTTTGGCTATTAGAATCATATGATAGATCGTAGTTCCATTCTTGTTCCTCCTCTAGTTCAGTCAATGGATTATTAGTTAATACAAACCCTGTAACCTTTCTAGCCGGAATGCCTTGAATTCTTAGAAGCGTGACCATTAAATCAGAAAACTCACTGCAATCTCCCGTTCTGTTTGCATATGCGTAGGTAGCGCCTTTTTCTTCATCGAGGGTTTCATCATATTCGATATTTTCGATTATCCAATCAAAAATCTTTTCTGCCTTCTCGACTGGATTATCACCGGAATCAACAATGGAGTCCGCACGATTGATTAAATCGGGATCCGATGTATTAAAATATTCCACCGATTTATTGCAGTACAAGTCAAAGATTTTTTCTGATTGATCATATTCGCCAATATCGTTTTCCGTAATATTATCAAACAAGATTTCATTGAGGGTCACTTCATATTCGTAATCGATTGTAATTTCGCTTCCTTCGTTAAGGGAGGTCGAATTAAATGAATCATAGGTATTATTGAATCTATCTTGTTGAAACTGTATTGACGTGGTATTACCATTAATGTTGAGGGACTCACAATTAGAAATCTGATATGGAGGGACACGCGGCGTTAATTGCGAATCAAAAGTTCTATTGTCGACCCTGGCATTTTTAAAATAATAGTCTCCTAGTTCGATGGAGTTTTGTAAAACTAATGATGTCTCGATTTTATAGGTTACATTTTGCGGATTTTCATACTTGCTGACGCTGTTTTCATTTTGTAAATGAAATGTGGCGTGATTAGAAATATCTGGGGTTGTTACGAGAAAATAAGTCGATATTGAGGGGAAAAAACCAATCAGATAGAAAAAAATAAAAACTTTTACTCTCTTCATACAAATCTATAAAATGAAATACTTAATTATAAAATTAGTAAAATTATTTATTTTAATATAATTTAGTTTTTTGAGAAAAGATGGTCCTTTCAAGCACTTCTCTGAAGTACTTCTATTGGTGAGGCAGAAATGATTTATAAGGTTTATCTTATTGACGGTGACGGTGGAATCTCCCTCTTAGAGACCACCTTCGTCAAATTAAAAAAGATCGATGATACCCTCATAACTAATTTTTTCAATATCGTCAACCGTACAATCGATAATTTGCAAGAAGCAATGGCAAAGGGAAGGCGTATCGATGAAATGACCAGGGAAATCCGTTCGGAAGAATCAACCGTTGTTATTTATTTTCATCCCCTCTCCCGAATTTTATTTTGTGCAATTTCAGACGCTGATGATAAGACAGAAAAGATTAAAGAAGTCCTTCATAAAATCGGGCAGCGGTTTTGGAAAAAACATCAATCTGATCTAAAAACCTATCGCATCACCACGGAAAAGACGAGATTCCAATCATTCACCGCAGATATTGAAAATCTCACCTTAGGGGGTAAGATTGCCGAAGTTTTTCCTAAATTGCTCTTGGTACGTAACGTTTTGGAGAAAATTCTTTCTATGGGTATGATTGAAGATTTTGAATTTCAAGTCGCGCTACTATGTGACGGGAAAAATTCACCTTTGGCTATTTCCAGAAAGTTGGCCACTAGTCGGAGCAAGGTTAACGAAATTCTTAAAAAGCTAGAGGATTTGGATATCATTTCATTCTCATCATGAAATAGAAAATTATAATATCCACGTTAAATTATACTCTATATCTTATTTGTGTTGTTAACTAGAAATTAAGAAAAGTGAATACGAAATGGAAAATAAAATTAAACCGATCGTTAAATCGCCCCATCGGACCAAAAAGCCACGAGAAGGTTACGGATTTTCGATTGAGGAGGTTAAGGAATCCGGACACAGCGTTGAGGATCTCAAAAAGCATGGCATAAGAGTTGATATACGAAGACGGAGTGCGTATGAATGGAATATTGAGAAATTAAAAGAACTCGAATTACCCGAAGAGGAAGAGAAGCGAGAACCATTCGTACCAAGAGCTAAAAAACCAAAGAAGAGGCGTAAGCCAAAGGTGAAACGAGAACCGGTCGATTTAACCGAATTAGATGGATTAGGTTCTGCGACTGATGAGAAGCTCAAACTTGTAGGTGTTAATTCCGTCCAAGGTATATTACGGGAAGATCCCGAAGAGTTGGCCGCCATTGTCAAGGGAGCTTCAGCGGAATCAATCAAAAAGTGGCAAGAAGAAGGGAAAGAGTTAGTAAAAAAGTAATTTTCATCTTAATTTTCTTGGTTTTTTTATTCTTTCCTAAAAATCACGTTTATATTGAAGTTTGATTTTTATATTTTATAATAAAAATATGGACAATTATATATTCGAAACTTTAGAGAGAGATTCTCCCATCTTGATATTGGGAATGTCTGGTGGGGGAGACCTTACAAGCGCATATCTGATGAAGCGAAAACTTGAATCGTGGAAATTTGATAAAGTGCTTTATGGAACATGTCAATCGATATTAAATGCGGATATATGTGATTTTTATAATTCGTCTACTATCTATGTGCCCTTCTTTGAGGAATTATTGGAATTTATTAGAGAAGATTTTATGGTCGTAACTTTTCAATCTGGGTTACGCCATACATTTACCCAATTTGAAAAAATCTTAAAACGTGAAAAGATTAAATATGTTTTAGGAGTGAATGGGGGTGGTAATCTCGTATGTAGCGGATTGGAAAAGGAAATATTAAGTCCTGCACTGGGTTCATTATCGCTTGCATTATTAAATTTACTAAAAGTTGAGAATCGTCTCTGTATTATTGGTCCGGGTATAGCGGGAGGGATTACTCCCAAGGAATTTGAACAAAATTTGCATTCTATCAAATTAATGAAAGGTCTCGTGGGAAGTAGTTGGATAAACGAGAAGGATTTGAAATTATTAAGAGTGATTAATACATTTCGGGAACGCAATAAATTTTTTTCCCGATCTAATAAAGCCTTGCAGATGGCATTAGATGGGTTTCGCGGAAAACACACAATTGGAAGAACGGAAGTAAACTTGCAAGAAATTTCCACTAAAATCTTTTGGTTTAAAACTTCAACTGTCTCCAAATTTAATCCATTCACCTCATTGGTAAAAAGGTCCAAGTCTATTTATGAAGCGTATGAATTAATCAATAATTGGTTAGCAGATCATAGGAAATCAGAAAATGACTTACACATTAAGGAGGAGTCTAAGAGAGGGGATTAAGGTGGTCAATATCATATTGAAGATGGATGCGTGCAAGGATTGCGGGGAGTGCTGCTTGCGCTATTGCAAGGGGTCACATTTTAAAGATGGAGAATGTAATCATCCCGATAAGACAAAGGAATGTAAGATGTTTCCCATACAAGAATTAGATGAAGAATATTATCTTCGGGAATGTGTTGGAGTTGCTCGTAAAATTCTTCCCATTACAACTTTAGAGCAGATAATTAAGAGATTAAATGAGGGAAAAGCTAATTTTGAGGTAAAAACCGAACATTTGTATTGCAAAGTTCAAGAGTGAAACTCATTTTGAATGCGAATCTTGCCCTCCCTTGAGTTCTTTAAAAAAAGACTTCTTGAAAATATATATACATTTCAACCCTATTATATGATTAACTTGTCATTCTTTCTATAGAAATATAGAAAAACAAAAGTGTTCTAAATCAAATGAGTGAAATAAATAAGAAACAGCCTTCGGATGAGAAGGAAACACTCCCAAAAGAACAAATCCCCCTTAAAATCAAAATAAATTTCGGTTTTGGTGCATTGGCTAATGCTCTGTTGCAAGGGCTTGTTTTTGCGAATATAACCTTCTATTATGTGGAAAAAATCGGTGCAGATCCGAGCTTAATCGGAATTGCGTGGTTGCTTTTTGGCTTCTGGAATGTAATTAACGACCCCATTGCTTCCTATTTTATTGATAATACGAGAACCAAAATCGGACGACGTATTCCATTTATCCGGTTTGGAAGTATATTTTACGGTCTGGCTTTTATATTTTGTTGGTTTCCGATATGGCATACTCCGCTTGGATTATTTTTTAACTTTATATTGGCTTTATTTCTTTTAGACACTGTTTTTACTATTATAGGCTGCTGTTTTTTTTGTTTACCCAATGAGATTGCGCTTACAGCTCCAGGAAGGGCAGAACTTTCTTTTTTCTCCTCAATATTTAATTTTGTTGCAGTAGCTATGGGCTTTATTATTCCGATTCTCTTTTTAACGGGACAAGATGGGGTCCATCCTTTCTTTTTACCTTTAATGGTGATAATTGGAATTGGTGGGGCAATCACCCTATTTATAACCTCATATGGATTAAAGGAAAATATGTTTGCACAAATGCAAGAGAGGGTCGGATTTATTGAAGGCTTAAAATTAACACTCAAGAACAAGCCATTCTGGATATTTATGATTCCGTCTTTTTGTATTGCGTTGGTGTTGCCGGTTTTACAGACAGGAATACTTTATTATATTGATTACATTATCGTGGGTCAAAATTTTACCTATTTAGTTATTTCTTTAATGTGCGGTGTTTTGTTAGGTTTTCTAATTACTCTTAATAAGGTTGATGATTGGGGACCAAAAAAATTAATGATGATACTTTTATCATTAATCTCTTTTGGTTTTATTCTACTTTTTTTCATCGGATTTAGTGCCATTTTGGCAAGTATTCCCGGTTTTATTCTTGGGGTGGGCCTTGCGGGCGCGTTAATATTACAAACGGTGATTATGGGAGATATAATTGACAACGATGAATTAATCACTGGAAAACGGAGAGAAGCAATCTACGGTGGCGTAAACGCAATTGTCACCAAATATCCAATTTCAATAGCCAATTGGCTCTTCTTAACCGTGATCGTTGCATTCGGATTCAAATCTCCTGAGGTCATTAGTGGCGTTCCGTATAAACAGCCTCAGACAGAACTTGCTTTAATTGGCATTATGGTGGCATTTTGTTTAATTCCGGGCATATTTTTAGGTATCAGCGCATTATCTATGACATTTTATCCGCTCGCTGGCGAAGAATGGATCCAAAAGAAGAAACATCTTATGGAGATACACGAAAGAAAGAGGCGGAAATATTTAAAACAATTAAAGAAGCAAGGTAGATTAAAAGTTCCCGAATCAGGGTAGTATCTGCTCAATACCTTCTATTAATTGAAACCCTTCCTCGTGTAAATCTTCCGCTGAACAACTTCTTACGAACTGTTCATGCATAGAATCTACCACATCTTGAGGGACATGGGAACGGTCTTTTTGTGACTCAATATCTTTTTGGATTCGTTTTTTTGCAGTTTTTGGGGAAACTTCAAACCGTTTGGCAAATAATTGATGGGGCGGTAATGTTTTAACAAATTTTCGCCGATCCTTTTGATTCACATTAGTTGCATCCAATACGACATTCATTCCTTTTTTAAGGGCATCGGTAACTCGATTTTTTGCAATATCCCATACAAGATCATCTTGAGAGACATCAGAGATTCTTCCCGTCACTTCCTTCCTTATCAAATCCGGACAAACAATATTGAATTTATTATTTGGTATATTATTTCTTACCCAATGAGTTTTCCCTGAACCCGGAATTCCTATGGTCATAATAAATATCGGCTTTTTTCTGTTTTTCTGAGGCATAATTGCGTATTACAGCTCCCTAAATATTATATAGTTTACTGATTAAAAATTCTTAATTTATTTATTGCCCCCGCGTTCAATATGATTTCCTCTTTTTAAAAATATATAATAAAAGAGATGAATAAGATCATATTAAATGAGAATTCGAAAAAGAAAAAATATCAAAAATAAAAATATAGTTATAGTAGTTCTCTTTTTATTGCCATTATTAGGGGTCCTTTCTTATGGCTCTGCGGTTCTTTACATCCTATATGACATCAATTCCTTCACTTATGAGCTGGAGAAACCCAATACAGAGTATTTCGAAGATAAAGAAAGCATTAATATGACTCGATTGGAAGAAATGGCAGAAAAATTTGATTGGCGGAATCGGAAGATAAACAGTCCCGTAGGCTATCCCGTAAAAGTGACCTTTAAAAATAGATCCTATACATATGACGCTATTGAAAAATGGCACCATACAGATAATGGGGCAGCCCATGCTTCCTATGCGCTTGCAGCTGCGTGTTTTAAATACAAAACGGCCTTAGATAGTGGAGACGGGGAAATGTTAGAAAACGCGAGTAGCGATGTGAGATTTTTTGTGGATGCATTTGCCAAGTTGATCGCCGCACCGAACGGCGGGTTAGGGAAAAAACCCAACGGGGAATGGTATCCCGGAATTATCGCTCGTTTTGCTTGCTCTTACCAAGACGCAAAGAAATATCACCCCTTCATGCTTGAACCTCATCCAAGACACCATAATGGGACTGGAGTATATAGTAACTGGCGGGTCCGTTTAAAAACATCTCGAGATGAAGTATCAGGGATGTACCTCGGGTGGGCGTCCGTTTTGAAATTTATTGACTCTTCTGTAAATGAGGATTCTAAATATGCAGTTAATACCACAAAAAAAATGATCGGACAAGTTATTCACCATTGGAAGGAAGAATCAAATTGGCTCGTTCTAGATTATGATGGATCTCCAACTGGCTCGGATATCAATACACCTCCGTGGAAACTCATTGCCTTGCGAATAGCGGCAACTGCCTTTCCAGAAAAATATGGGGACCTTTATCATTATACCGCCGCTAAAATGCTTCGAATGAGGAGGGCAAATATGGGACAACTCTGGAACGCAGGGATGGAGTATTTCGCGTTTATGGGTGCATGTAAATCGATGTTTCCGTTAATTATTTTAGAAGATGATCCTCAGTTACAATATCTTTATATAAAGAACTTTGAGCAAAATTTCTATCCCATCGTTCGCTATCATCGCAATGCCTTTTTTAATTCAGTCCACCTCGCATTTCTGAAGTTACTCCCCGATGCACAAAGGAAGGCTATTGATAATCCGAAGTATGATTACGAAAAAGTCACATGGGATGTATGCGATCAATTATGGAGATTCCATACCAGTAATTGGTGTCCCGTTCGAAATTACAATTTAACGGAACGTCCGCATTCTACCCGCGCTACCAGTACAAACCCAGAAATGAGAAAGAAGGTCTTAGACCCGTCGAGGCAAAAATGGTTGGATTTTATCGAAAAAAATCCCAGAGGTTGGATGTTTTCCTGGATGGTAGACCTATTTAGCATGGAGGATAAAATCTATAGAGAGCCACGCACAGTCTCAGAATATCCCTCACAACATAATGTCTGGCAGACAAATCCGTTACAGAAAGAAGGCGGTGATCCAAATGGAAATGGGCTCGAAGAACCGCCAGGAACCTCCTATACGATGGTCTATTGGTTATGCAGAGCCTTTGATATTATTTAAAAGAATTTTTCTTATTTTTTAAAATTGAAGGAATTAGGCTTTAGTTAATCCAGTTGACGGAAATAGAAATGTTTAAAGAAAAGGGATATCTTTCACATGTAATAAGATTAATTTTAAACGTTTACAAAGATGCTGAACAAATTCGACGAAAAAAGACTTAAACTTCGAACCAAATTAGATCGCCCCTTGGAAGCCATGTTACACAATAGGGCGTGGCGAAAATGTTGGAAATTTTCTCAGAACCACAACATCAACTATTATCTGCATATGGCAATAGCCAAATTTTCAGAGTATAAAAAGAATTTTCGATTAAAGAATTTCAACCTTTATGCTATTGGGCAATCTCATTTGGACGCGTGTTGGTTATGGACAAAATTATCCACAATTCGACGAGCAATCATTACGTTTCAACAAGCTATAGATCATTTCGAGCAATATCCCTATTTTACTTTCTCACAGACCACACCCCAATATTATGACTGGGTCAAGATGCTTCGGCCAAAATTGTTTAAAAAGATTCAAGAGTACGAAAAAAAGAACCGGTGGGAAATCATCGGTGGAATGTGGGTTGAACCTGATACAAATCTTCCGAGTGGGGAATCCTTGGTTCGGCAGAGATTATACGGGCAATTGTTTTATCTTGAACATTTTGGCAAATTGTCGAGAATAGAATCCTTAAGCGATACCTTCGGTTTTAATGCTCAATTACCTCAGATTCTTAAAAAATCCGGGGGAGAAGCATTTTGGACAACTAAAATCACGTGGAATGACTATAATGAGTTTCCATTTGCCAATTTTCTCTGGCGAGGGCTAGACGGATCGGAAATATTTACGCATATGTTTCTATTCAATTGGAATTCGGTATTAAGCCTCGATCTTTATAAAAGAACAAGTCGAAAAGTCAATGAGAGAGGATTAGTCTTTGATTCTTCTAACACAATGGAGGAGTTTGAGAATGCACTGACCGAGAAGCGAATTAAGACTTGCGGGATTTTTTATGGTTTTGGAGACGGTGGAATGGGTCCGTGGATTGAGGAAATAGATATAATGACCAATATTGCACGGGCAGGGCATATGAAATTTTGTACAGTGGGACAATATTTCAAAACCTTACGGAAGGAGTGCGGAGATTTATTACCTGTTTGGAATGATGAGCTCTATTTAGAATTTCACAGAGGAATCTACACTTCACAAGCGGAAACTAAGCGTTTAAATCGGCTCTGTGAAGTTAAAATGAGGAATTGTGAGTTGATATTGACGTTTTTGTCCGTAATATTCCGGGAATATTTCTACCCCTATGAAAAAATAAAAAAACTGTGGAAACATGTCCTTTTCAATCAGTTCCACGATATTTTACCAGGATCGAGTATCCAAGACGTTTATTATGAGCAAGAAGAGGAATTACAGAATGTGGTCGATGACGCAACTGCTTATATCTCCGAAGCTTTGCAATTACTTTTGCAAACATATCTCAACTTGAATGAAATTAAAGAACAAGAGCAGAATGATTATCTAATCGTTGTCAATACCATTCCATGGAAACGAAACGGACTTATCCATATTAAAGACGACAATAATCGGTCTGTTCCAATTCAATTAAGAGAAATCGAGCCGCTTTCTTTTCAAATTTTAAAAAAATCTGAGCTTCTGAAAAAACATGAGCAATCACGGAAAGAATCGGTACTAAAATTGTGGAACGTTTCCGATAAATTCATTTTTGAAAATAAATTGATCTCATTCACTGTTGAAAAAGAATCTGGGAAAATAGTTTCGCTGATTCATAAAGAGAATAAGAGAGAGTATATAAGAGAAAGGGATGGTATCGGTGTACATGTCTATGAAGAAAGAAAGATCGCACATCCCGCTTGGTCAATCTATTCGGGATATACCCAGTTACCCGTAGACATCGGGATGGTCAAGGGAATTAAGGTAGTGGAGGATTCCAAGAGCCTAAAAAAGATTAAAATAATCTACACTTTTCGGAATACTAAAATCGAACATTATGTCTCATTACGCCCTGATTCTCTTCAAATTGACTTGCAGACCGATATCGACGTACATGATAAATATCTTTTGTTCAAAACGCGGTTTCCCTTCAATCTTAATACAAATGAACTCGCTGGAGAGATCCCCTATGGGTACTTGAAACGGAAAATTATCCCCAACACGAAAATGGAAGAAGGGAAATGGGAATTTCCCGCTCAAAAGTACGTAGATGTCTCAGAGGAGGATAGAGGCATTACTATTGTTAACAATTCGAAGTACGGCTTTAGTGCAAATGAAAAGGGAATTTATTTAACGTTGGTGCACACGCCAGCCCGGGCAAGTAGTCCTTTCTTTTCTCACTTAGATCTCGTTCCTAAACAGGAGCGTACCAAATATGTTGATATTGGATTGAATAGGACCAGTTATGCAATTAAAATCCATAAAGGAGGCTTCAAAGAAGCAGCTGCATGGAGGAACGGATACGAATATAATTATCCACTCTTGACAGCTGCACGAAACGATCAAAACCTCCAAAATAAAATTCAGCTGAGTGACCCTTACGTACATAAACGCTTTAAAAGGATTTTTAAGGAGCCATGCTCACTTGTTCATGTAACGAATCCAAACATAATTTTGCAAACGATTAAGCCGCCAGAACGGATAATGATCAATCATTTAGGGGACGATGGCATAAAAATGAAAGAAAGCACAACCTTTCTGATTCTCCGACTTTTTGAAACCGCGGGCGAGACGCAAGAAAATGTGGAACTTCAATGTCATGATGCCCTAGAAATTAAAAATGTAGTGGAAACGGATTTACTGGAACGTGATTTACAGAACCAGCAAAAACAAACCTACAAATTACAAGGAAAACATAAAATTACCCTTTCCTTCAATAAGTTTGAGATCAAGACACTAAAAATCCTTATTCAAGTTTAGTTACCCGCTAAGACTGAATTCTTTTCATTTATAAAAATATTTTTTTGGATTCACGTTTTACACATCATATGAAGATTTTCAGATCTACAAAATTTAAGTTAACTTTACTTAAAATCAGTTTAATTGTTCCGCTAGCTTTTCTAATTATTTTACCCTTATTTTTATCTGCCTATGCGGAATATTTATACCTTTCTGGATTTAATATTGTAGGGATCATCCTTCCTGCTGTAGCAATTTTTATCATTGGAATGGTATTTATTTCCATTCGAGTGATGATTTTAAAAATCAAGAAAAAAGAAAACGTAGAGAAAATCTGGCCAGCGACCTTTATTTTTTTTCTAATCATTGGTATTACAGCAAGCACAATTGGTATCTGGGAGATCAATTTTTTCTATAGTGCGAGGCATTATAATACTGGACCCATATTAACTTGGGGTTCTGGTCAAGACCCTTCAACAGAGGTCACAATAATGTGGCGAACAGTGGATCCAGCCAAATCAAGTATAAGTTTTACCTCGGATAAGGAATTTAGTGAAAGTTCTCTGAATATATCGGAGGATAGTGAATTGGTCGAATGGCATCAAATCGGCATAACCGGATTGAATCCCAATACTACCTACTATTATCGGATAAACGAATTTGATGAAACCATCCATAGCTTCATGACTGCTCCTTCACTTAATTCTTCCTTCAATTTTTTGGTTTTTTCAGATCCTAGACAAAATAGTGCTGATCTAGGTTGCTTGCTCGGGCCTAATGTTCCCAAATATATGGCTGAAAAAGCCACTTCGGAGGGTAACTTTCCAGAGTTTACCATCGTCACCGGAGATATTACTTCGAAGGGAACCCGTTATCCTACTTGGAAATCATGGTTTGATGATATTTCTGTACATAGTGAATTAGCTTCTTCTGCTCCTCTAGTAGACGTTGTAGGAAATCATGAACGCTTTGATGATACTGAAGGGGACATTTTTGCAAAATTTTATCCGCTGGAAAGGCAAACTAATAAGCAGTTCTATTACTCATTTAATTATAGTCAAATCCATTTTACGATGTTAGATCCATGGAATATTACGAAGGATGAAGAAGGCGGATTTGATAAACTGGACGATGATCAATTGGAATGGGCCCAAGAAGATTTACAGAAATCGATGAATAAAACCTTTAGAATAATATGTTTACATCCTCCGCCACTCAGGGGAAAGAATGATAACATAAATAATCGGATGCCTCGAGTGACAGATTTAGCCGATACATTCAATGTGAGTCTCGTCTTTTTTGGACATGGTCATTCTTATGAACATAATCTAATCAACGGAACCCATTATGTGTTAAATGGGGTAGGGGGTAATCTAGATCCTAAAATTTCGGGTTATGCAGAAGTTCAAGCGACTCAAAATACATTAAAATTAATGCAACATTGGTTAAACGACACCACTCACGATATCGCCGAAATTCCTGCTTGAAATTCTATGTACCCCATCCGCCCATATCAAATTTGGGATTTTTTACTTCCGAATTTCCTACGGAGGGTTTTCCAGGGAGTCTCTTTTTTCTTAAAGAATATTTTTATTTATACCCATATTATATCAGTCGAATCAGTCCCTTCTTCTACATAATTTCTTATATACTCGGTTATAGGTTGAATAAATTTTTTTCTTTAGCGTTAATTTATTACTTATATTGGTTAAGGTAAAAGAAAAATAATTACCTAAATTATTTAAAAAACAATTTTAATTCATTGATATATAAAAACATACGTTAAAAAATCTGAGTAATGAAAAAAATGGAAAATAACCAGCAAGAAAACGGGAAGGATCAAAATCAGAAGAAGATTAAGGATTCAAAACACAGCCTCGAAAAAGAGATTTATGAAGAGAAAATTAGAGAATATATTAAAAAACAAACGGAGAAGACGTATAAAGGATTATTTAAAGATATCGAAATCACAAAAAAGCAGTTTCTTACGCTGTATCTCATAGCTGTTTGTTTTGCCTCCACACTTATGATTGACATATTTTTGACCATAGATCTTGGTACGAGAGCTTATAGGAATTTCCCGTTACAATCGGGTTTTTTTATTATTATCGGTGTGGCAATTGGTTTTTTGATCGGCGGCTTTACTTTAGATAAAGTTAAAGGAAAAAGATATCCATTGCTTTTCAAAATTTTACTCTTATCTGTATTAATTACTACTTTGCATATAGGATTCTTTAGAAGAACCGGAGATTTAGTTCCTTCTCTCTTTTTTCTTACCAATAGTGTCATTGCAGGGATACTTTACATATTTTTAGCGACTTATTTTATTGATTTCACCACAATATTAGAACGTGGTCGTGTATATTCATATTTAATTATCTTACTAATTATTACCCTAGGTATTATGTTCTTTTTAATAGCTAATGAAATCCTTATCACGCTGCCCGTTTTAATCATTATTGGCGCCATTATTTATCTCTATAAAAATAAAGAAGAAGAAAAGCCCTACAAACCAATAGTTATTGGTAAAGATTCAACCGAAATCAATATTCGAATTATCAAATATATCATAATGATCGCCTTTTTTGGTTTTACAATAGGAATGCTTACCAATTTTTTTATAGTAGATATTGAGATTTTTTATTTTGGAGAATGGCCAAGTGTTCTCACATTTGTAGTGGTCTTTATTGCTGTCTCGTTTTCTTTAATAACAGGAATCAGTGTGGGTGCTGTGTTCGATTTTTATGGAAGAAAAACCACGGTTTCAAGCATCATTTTAGCGATTTCAATTGTGAATTTCCTCAGATTATTTGAGATTAATATACCTTATTTCGGACTGACCGTATTTTTTGCTGCATTTTTAGCGAGCTTTATGACAGTTCCCTTGTTAATGAGTGACATAACAGAGCGAAAAGACTTAGGAAAGGTATTTGGCATTTCTTTCGCTGTTATGCTTTTTAGTATCATTCTGGGTCTTTTCACTGCGATGAATATCCCAACAACATTTTTTGCGAATAAATACACCCGTGAAATCTTTATAATTGGAGTAATTAATTTAGGCTCAATAATTAGTCTCTTTCTACTTTCTAATATTGAGGAAACAGTAAATCCCAAGGAACAAAACTGGCCCGATTATCTCATTCATTTGTTTGTAATTCATGAATCTGGAATGCTCCTCTATGAAAAGTCATTTAAACCCATTGATGAAGATGCGATAGAATCAGACTTAGCAAGTGGGGGTTTTATCGGACTCATTACCATGCTACAAGAAATTACGAAAGAAGAAAAAAAATTAAGGGTAATCGATCACGGCGGAAAAAAAATATTGTTTGGATTCAGCAAAAACAAGAAACTGATATTTGCTCTAATTTTAACAGAAGAATTACGAATTTTAAGGAATAAGTTAGATCATTTTATAGAAGATATTGAACGGAAGTTCTCTCTTAAAGATAAAGCCTTTTCCGGAGTTGATGTAAATTTATGGAAAAAACGGATTGATCCTATTCTTGAACGGCATTTCCAAAGAAAATATTTCGAATTGATACCAGAAATCCCAGAACTCGTTGAGGTTAAAGCAGAAGGGAGGGGTGATTAGAAATAAGACTTATAATTGTGCATTGGAATAAATCTACAGGTCCTGAGGCAATTATCCAGTATCCCCCAGAACATAATTTCCCTTCTAAAGATCTTTTTCTAAAAATCTGGGCAAAACACGAATTGAATAAAGCAGAATCTATGATTAATTATACCCCTGAAGAGAAAAATGAGCACAGTTATATCTCGGTTATCCATAAATTTGAGGGCGAGATTTATTTTTTAATGGTGGAATATACAGATCAAGATCATGTAAAAGATGTAATCCAAGATAATCCAGATATAATCGGTATTATAAGTAAGAATTTAGTGGAGTTAATCAATTCCAATAAAATTACAAGGGCTATTAGTGAAGCATATACCACGCTTAAAAACTATACAAAATTAGATAAAGAAGAAAATCTTCTGAGTTTTTTCCGCGATAAGATTAAACACACCATTTTAAAGATTCTCCAAAAAGGGGTCCTCTCCAAGATTCAATTGAAATCCCTTTTAAGGAAACAATATGGATTCTCAACCTCAAATATTGATTTAATTCTTAGTACATTTATACGCGAGGGTTTAGTTAAAAAGAAAAATATCCCCGGGTGTGACAACTGTTACTTTCTTATAAAGGATTTATCTTGTATTAGAATCCCTCCCCATGAGCTTACGATTTCAGACAAGGATGGGGGACTGTATGATACGTATATAAATGAGTTTCAAGAATTTTACGCAACCTTCGACTGTACGTCCGAAATTGAAAATAAGAGAATCTTGCACTTTTTAATGGATAAACCCATATTTTCCTTAATTAAAAAATTGAGAAACGAAGTTCTCACCGTGAACGAATGTTTAAATATTCTCAATAATAGACAAGATGTCTTAGACGATTTACTCAAGGGGAATTATATTTTTGAAGGGCAAGGGAAGGTCATCTTGTTCTCCGATATTCGGTTTATTAAATTTACTCCCGCCTATATCATCCAGAATATAACTCAGAGATATAAAGATGAACAAATTTCCTTTAATCAATTTTCAGAACATCTTAAATTGATTAATGAATTTATGGAAAAACAAAGGGATGGCCTCCCCGTAAATTACGAAATCATCTAATAGTGAATCTTCTTACGCCATGATATTGGGAGTAGTTTTCGGCATTATTTTCTAATGGACGTTAAGCTTAATTCCGATAATTTTTATTCATTTCCTTATTAATATCTTTAGTAATATTTTCTATCGAACACCCGGTACATTTGGCGAAATTTTAATTTCAATTTTGCTGGTTTGGCTTGTACTCCCTTCTCTCATCAATATATTTGTTATAAACAGATTAAAAGAATGATTTGAATGTCTCTTAAGATATATAAACCTTATAGGGTAACCTAAAGAAATAACTTGTCTTAATTTCAAGGTTTTCGGTTAAGGCACTTAGTTCAGGTTCAAAAACTTGAAGATAAGGCGGGTTTTCACCTTTTTCTTTGTCTATATGCGATGATATAAAAAAATGAGGGATAAAGGCACGCACCATTATGTTAATGCCCACTTTATATTCAAAAGCGATCAGATTTTCAATCTTAATATGTTTAATCTCTTGGTCGATAATGTCTATTTTTTGATCTATAGATTTTCTTCTTAATTTTCTGATTTTTGCTTTCGGGAGATTAGGAACAACAAGATAAGGGATACTTTTTTGGTTGGCTGGATAATATAGTTGAACAACCCATTCTGGAAATGGATGGATTTCCAGCATATCTTCTTCTTCTAAATCAAGATATAAATCTCCTATTAAGGGCGTTCCCATATTGAAATTCCTCCGAGGTTTCCATAGATTAATTTTTTCTGGTGGTAATTGGACTTCAAAAAGGTGGGAAAACTTTGTAGGCTCGTCTATATACTCCTCAATGTGAATAATTTTAGCAATCTTTTGCTTTTCAATAGTCATAGAGAAAGAAGAATGAAAATAAATAAAAAATGTATGATTAATTTTTGAAAAGATACTTGGTTAACTTCTTGTAATTTTTAACCACTTTGTAGGCACTTTTATCGTTTTCTTTAAGATAATCCTTATATTTCTTCCAATCATCTTGCAAATCATCGGGAGCATCTTTCAGAGCCTTTTTAAAGGCCTTGACTTCGTTTGTAAAAATCAACTCATCAGAAACCCGATTTGCATCTTCTGAGAGAAGAAACAAATAATACTCTCTTAAATCTTCAGGATCCATGATACTGGGAGGAGCATTTCCGTCACCTGCCTTTTCCCCTCGTAAAAGTTGAGTATCAACCATAGTAGGCAAGACCATATTGAAATTAATGTTTTCACGGCGGTATTCGAGATTTAATTCCTTCTGCAGACCGACAACCGCATATTTAGAGGCAGTATACGCCGCAAACTTTGGCATTGCCGCTGCATAGGCAGCACTTCCGGTAATAATAAACCGGGCTTTATCTTTCTTATTATCCTTCTTTAAATACGGATAAGATGCCTTAAATGTATGAAAGACCCCGTTTACATTTACGTCTATGATTTTTGCAAATTTTTCTGCTGTAAATTTATGGGTGTCATATCGCCCAGACATTCCCGCGTTAGCAATCACCCCAAACAACTCTCCTAAATCCTTATGATATTCTTTAAACATTTGTTCCACAGCATCGTAATCTGTGATATCAGCGGTTTTTATAACTACCTTGACATCAGAGATATCTTGTATTTCTTCCTTGACTTGTTGTAATTCTTCTAACGTTCTAGAGGTGATTCCCACATTTGCCCCTTTTTTTGCGCATGCTTTTGCTATCTGCTTTCCTATTCCCCGTCCCGAACCAGTAATAATCACGTTTTTACCATCTAATGACATTTTCACACACATCTAATTTTATTAAAAATTTATTTGGGTTTACTAATTATTAATTAAAATTACCAATTATTAATTAAAATTATTATGAAGGGAAGGAGTCACTTAAAGGATATTGTAAAATTTGCTCAAAAAGAATATGAAGAGAAACGACCGAAAACCGTGAAAGTATTAAGAGTGAAGGCAAAAAGCATCTTCACCCGTGGTGTCCTTCCTTCATTAGATGTCAAGCAACTCGGACGTATTCAATTTGTTGTTTTAGTGGAATACGCTAGAAAAGCGAGAGTTTATCTTTTCTCTAAAAACGCTCAAATGGTAGGAGGGGAAAATATTGAGAAGGAGTCAAAGAAATTCAAAAAAATCAAGGAAGCCACTACAAAACACTACTCCTTACCAAAAGAAAAAGAAAAAACGACCATACATGATATAACCCGGCATTTCCGGAAAAAATTTACGGGAAGCTTAACAAAGGTAAATCAGAATTTTGGGTTAAATCTAACACTCCCTTTTGTAATAGAGGCAGATGCCCATATGCATTTAAAGAAAAATAGGTCTATAGGGGTAAAATATACAAGAAATAAAGTCCTCAAGATTTCGGCCAAACTCTATAAGAAAAAAGTATTGGATTTTATTATAAATCGGGAGATTTTCTTCCATTTATTGAAAAAGTATCTGCTCATAGAACTTTCAGACAAGGAAACGAATCTTGTTATTTATGATTTGGCCATTTTTTTAACAAATATTTATGCGAGGGGACGATATACCAAATTAATTCTCAAAATTTTAACGGGGAATCAAAAACTTTTTCTAAATCTAGGAGAAGAGAAAATAGAATTGACAGCCAAAATGATTAATACCTTACAAAGAGAATCCGATTCCATTTCCAAAAATGACACATTTAAATTTTTAAAGAATATTTTTCGAACATTGATGTTTTTGGGTAAATGTGGCTTGAAAATTAACAGACTTGAATTCCTTTCATTTTATCTCGGGGTATGTGATGATTTTTCAGCCAAAAGCCTCCTTCTCTCCTCTTCTAAGCAGAGTACACTATATAATTTTCTGTTAAAGATTTTCATTAAATCTTACGAGAAAAGCCTCCTTTACGAACTAGACAGGAACTCCAAAAAGCATAAAGAGCGATTTCTAATTTTGGTTTTCACAATGCTTTCCCAAAAAACCCTAAAAAACTTACTCGATTTTACTTTCCTTCCAGAAGATCTCCATGCACTAATAAATGAAATTAATACTTTTTCTACTTCTGCTTACATCGGTGCTCAGATCAAAAATATTGATGAGCTTTCGGATCTCGCGCTGAAAACTCATATTTTCTCCCAAATACTACAAATCAACTATAAGATAAGACGACAAAATAAAAAACTCATATTAACTTTAACGATTAGAAACAAGGGTAATGTTGTTTTCAGAAATTTTTCCTATCGACTGAATTGGAAACCACCTAACCGAATTAAACTGAGCGCAAAAAATGAACTTATTAAAGCATTAGATCTCCATGAAAAATTACAGAGGAAATACATTTTATCAAAACAAAACGAGGGGAAAGTTACTTTCCACTGTATTATCAAATTTCAAAACCCTTCCAAGAATGGAAACGAAATGTTCTCCAAGCAAATTAAATTAGGAGTACGTAATTTAGAGAAAAATTAAAACTAACCGAATGGTTATAAATATAAGATAATAGTAGAGATTTTTTTATACAAAAAAATGTGAGAATTAAAATTTAATAATGTTTTTTCCTAGAAGTAGAAACAATAAGAATTGAAAATAATACGATGTCAGAAAAGTCAGAAAAAGAGGAAAAAGGAGAGAAGATTTTTGATAGTAGAATTGAAACTGACGAGGATTGGGATAGAACCTTTTTTAAAGAACTGGTAGATGATGTAAGCGAAAACAGAAACATACAACAATGCATATCCTGCGGTCGGTGTGTTGGAGATTGTCCCGCAGCAAAAATTTCGCATTATAACAGTCGAAACATTATTGAAAAAGTATTAAAGGGGGATACAAGTGTACTTAAGGATTCTGATATCTGGTATTGTTTTTTATGCGAGCGATGTAAGCGAGTCTGTCCCAAAGAAGGGATTAATATTCCGCTGTTAATAATAAATTTGAGAAATGAATCTTTTAAACGCGGTTATGGTCCAAAATATAATGATTTGACAAAATATGTTAAGATGGCGGAGCGCTTTCTCACCAACGGGACTGTTTTAGAGGATCCTTTAGGCGAAGCAATTCCGATTGATCGCATGGAGGAGATTGATAAAATATGCGACTTCGCCAGGATAAAATACGTGTTTAAGGCAAGTGAAAAATATGGAGAATTAGAAAACCTTAAACAAAGAAGAGAAAATAAAGAAACAGCTAAAAATTCATAATTAAACGTATAGTTGCTGAAGAGTATGGAAATCGATAATTTTGCACTGGATATAGACGAGATAATCAAAGAATATCCCGATAACCCTCTTGAGTTTTTTCAAGAGAAAAGGCTCTGTTTATTTAAGGCTTGTTTGGAAAAATATTTTCCCGGGGTAAGATGGGGCATTTATGACTTATTGGAAGATTTAGATTTAAATGTTAGTGTCTGTAATAAACAATCATGCTGTTCAGGAACGTTCTTCCAAAGAAACCTCATCACGAGAGCTCAATTTGCGGCAATTAATGAGAGAAACTTGAATGAAATAAATAGACAAGCAGATATTCTCTTGGTTTCCTGTAATGGCTGCTATAATTCATTATTACGAGGGCGGGATTTTCTGAGGGAAAAAGAGGTATATCGGAAGACCCAAGAGATCTTAAACGGGTTGAAAGAGGAATTTGATGAAGATTATGAAAAAAAATACGAAATTCTGGAAAACCCCGCCTTAAGGATTGTTCATGACTTGGATTTCCTTTATCTTATCCGGAATCAAGTGCTGAGTACTCTGAAGTTTGATTTAAAGGGATTAAAAGTTGCCTCTCATTACGGATGCCATTATCTAAACTTAGATAGGGACAAGAAAAATATGACGTCCTATTTAGGGGATAAACATAAATTGGAAGATTTTGTTACACTTTTCGGCGGAGAGGCGGTAGATTATAAAGAGTATGAGGGGTGCTGTGGTTGGGGGGCAAGTCAAATTGTACTACATAGTGAAGATGCATTAAAAGTTACTTTCAAGAAACTAGAGAGTGCTACAAATGCCGGAGCTGATTTCCTTTTAATGCCATGTCCCACGTGTTTATATACGTTAAGTAAACCCAAATTTAGGGATGATATGGAAGATCTATTTAATAAGAGATTGGATATTCCAACCATTCATATTAATGAATTGATAAGTATTCTTCGGGGATGCGAGGAGGAAAGATGTATTTCCATGAGGAAAAATTCCCCTCGTATTCATGAAATTTATGAAATCATTACTGAGAAGTAAGTATTGAACACGCACTCCCAAAAAGGGATTGCATATACTATTCATCCCCGACCTAAAGGACAAGAACTTCTTTCCTTATAAGTTAAATCCCTTTTCTTCAGATGTGGGAAAAATTATACCTTATTTCTTTTAAATAGATCATCCTTTTTTTTATCACCAAATAAAAAATATGGTTATTATGGATTATTCACATAAAATTCTGACTTCATGGCTCCTAATAATATTTATGGCAATTGGAATGACCATTACTCCTATAAGGGGGATTAAAGTTTCTGCAGAAGATATAGAATGGCAAATCAATGAAGGTCAAGTTTACGAGTGGACTGTGACGGAAAATAACGGTTCCAATAAATATCTTCCTGAAAATTCTGAGTTTCAAATGACTATTGATTCCATAACTAGTTCAGGGCTGGATACAGCCCAAATTAATGTAACTCTTACAGCCTATAATAGTTCCTCCCAAATAGAGGATATCGTGATGGAAAATGCTCAATATGTGTTTTTTAACTCATCATCAGAAACCTTAAATTTTACACGAGGTTGGGATACGGATACCGGAGTTCTTATTCCTTCCAATCACGTAGAAGCCTACGCGGATGCATTAAATGAAACATATGAAACTAAAAATCGATTCAACGACTCTTATTATACTATTTCGGATGGGATACTAACAGAATTTCACAGTTATGAAAGCAACAAAGAGTATAATCTATCTTGGTATTACACGGATAAGGGGCTCTCCAACAGATTTACTATCGAACACAATGGTACAGTAATCTACCAGGTAGAATTATCTACCTCCTCTTATACATCAAATAACAATAACACTGATGATTCAGAGAATGGAGATCCCTTTCTCTGGATAATTCCATTACTTGTTATCTCAGGAGTTTCGCTGACGATCGGAATATTTTATATCATGAAACGGAAAGGGAAAATCTAAGTCTCAATTTAATTTTTTTATTTTTTGTATCTTTCCGCCAGAGAAAATGTTTGTATAATATACGAAATTCATCCCCTCCCTAAAGGGATGGGGACTTCTTTCGCAGATCGTTAAAACATTCCATACCAAAGATAATCCGATTTTCTTCTTTTTCAACTTTAGTTAATGTGCATTTCGCGGTAATTTTATCTCCAAAATAAACTAACCATAGAAAATCGAAAGATTGATGTGGAAATTAACTCTCATCAATAGCATTTCTGGGACAGGAATCCAAACATAATAAGCAGCTGATACATTTTCCTTCTGAATAATTCAGTTTATCTTCCTCATCGAAGTGCAATGCATCAGTAGGGCATAGGGAAATACACCCGCCACAATGAGTACATAGTTCAAAGTCGATAATAACCTGTCCTTTTTGGTTAACGATAACCTCATTTTTTTCTAATGACTCAGTTATGGTTTTGATTTTCTCTTCTGGAACATCCAATAGAAGGGAAACGCCATTAGAACCGAGAGAAAATTTCAAAATATTAAACGAGACATCATGTTCTAGGATCGTATTGATAATTTCGGAGTAGTCCTTTATTTCTTTTATTAATCGAAACGGAACTGTCACATTTATAATTGTCATCTTGACATCAACTCCTCCGAGGTAAGAATTCCTGTAACTATGTTATTTTCATCAATAACAGGCAAAGCCGAAATATTATTTACACGCATTCTTCTGGCAGCAATATCGATGGGTTCATCATCCTTAGCGGTAATAACTTTTTTTGTAGTAATATCTTTAATATCGTTTTTTTCTTCTGCAATAGCTCGCGTAATATCAAAACTCGTCACAATTCCCTCTAAATGATGTTCTTTATCGGTGACAATCACATGATTAATATCCCCTTCAATTATCTTCTCGGCGACCACTTTAATATCGCAATCTTCGTAACATATCATCGCGTTCCGTTTTAAATCTTTCACAAACTCCATTTCTTTTGTCTGTCTCATTGGTTTAAACTCCCTTTCACGAGATAATCTTTCTATCGGCTGAGATAGGAGGAAATCCCCGTCTTGGATCCATTCTTTTAATTCGTTTGCAATTTTTCTGGCATAATAGACTGAAGATAAGGAAGAAACTTTAATTGTTTTCCCATTTAGTTGAATACTTCCTTCTTTTAGTTCTTTATAATTTGTCTTTTTAAGTGTAGGACGATCGCGCCGGGGAACACCATAATCAACTATTTCAGTAATAATATCTTCGTCTTTTACTGCAGTTTTCTTAGCTAATCCTTCATTTAAGATGGGAATGGGTATCCCTACCCCAACAAACATAGTGGAACCATAATTCTTGAAGGTGGCTCCTCTCAAGTATTCCGAACTCATATCTTTTAGATTTCCTTTTACAAAAAGCGTTCCAAATCGATCTTTAGGATTATGTTGCGTTCCCTCTCCAATAACGTACCCTTTTCCACCACCTAAAAAGATGCGTGTACCCAAACCAATAGTTTCATAATCGGGATCATTGGATAAAGGATTTAGGGATCCCGCACCCGCATAATGGCCATTTCCGAATTCTGGTAATAATTTGCCCATATATGTATAAAGTGTTTTTTCAGTACTATTGACGGCACATGAATACCTTTGATATACGTTTCTTGGATTGCATAAAATAGCTTGGTTCAGATCATTGAGGGTGAGTTCCGTGTCAATCTCACCGAGGGGATAACAATCTGTCGTATAAGAATTGCCCCGTAAACGAACGGGTCTACCTGCAACTAAGTCTTCTATGACATGCCCTCCCCCATATTCATAGGGACTCTTATCAGCCAATCGTGTTGCTCCAATATAGCAATCTACAGCTGCATTCCCATGATAAGCATGAACATCATTTAGCCAAAGATGTTCAAACTTTATAGGAGGATCACTATGTCCAAAATTTAAAAAAGCGCCGCTCGAACACATTGGACCAAAAGTACCAGTCGTAACAACATCAACCTCCTCTGCAGCAACTTTTACCCCTTGTTCATCAACAATATTAATCATTTCCTCTGCAGTAACTACAACAGCAGTTCCTTTTTCAATTTTCTTATTTATTTCCGCATAAGTTTTAGTCACTTAATCACCTATGTGAGACAATATTTAATTACATTTAATATTAATATTTTCTAAATGTTAAGAGTATAAAAAATATCTTAGAGAGATATCTTAGAAAAAAATCTTTAAAATATAAATATTAATTTTTAGATTATGCATTTAATGCATAAGATATGCATAGATCAAATAATTTGAAAAATCACTGAAAGCATGCAACAATTCCTTTCTATTTGATAATAAAACCTATCTAATCTAAGAATGAAAAATGGTCTCCAATCAATTATTAAGATATATATTTATTTTTTATTAGTTGCAAATTGATATGGAGGGATTATTTTAATAAAACTAAAGCTATAGCTTATAAAAATGAAATTTTTGCCCCAATTATCTGAATTAAAAAAGTTAAGGAAACAATTGGGAATCTCTCAGACTGATTTGGCGGAAGAATTGAATATTCCACAATCAAGTATATCTCGAATTGAAACCGGAAGGATTGATCCTCCTTACTCCAAGGTGAAATTAGTGTACAATTTTTTAATCGGTAAAAAAATAGAGAAAAACAAAATTAAAAAGACAGCGGAAAATATTATGACGGAGGAAATTGTTTCGATCGGCATAGAATCCACCATAACAGAGGCAATTGAACTAATGAATAAACATCAGATCTCCCAACTGCCTATTTTAGAGAGTAATCAAAATCTGGGGAGCCTCACCGCCAAACGGATACAAAAGTACATTGCGGAGCATCCAGATCTGTCGAATATTAGCATAGAACATTTAAAAGAGTTACCTTTTCCGGAGATCCAGAAATCATGGAAAATCAGTACGGTCTCCCAATTGTTAACGAATTACCCCGCGGTTTTGGTAAAAGAGTTTGACAAGTACATCGGAATTATAACCGATGCTGATTTTTTAAAATTGGCTTGAATATATATATTTCCTTATTATTTTACCAAAAATATGTTATAAATTGAATTGAAATTATTACTGAGCCACTCGTCAGCCTCGTTTAAATATTCAAATTTTTCTGCAACTGCAAAAAAGCCTATTTTATTCGTAATTTCTTTAAAGAAAAGCGAGTTTTTTTTAAACTCAATATTAAACTTCTCCACGTTTCCGCCGAGTGTTAACTTATGAAGAGAGGGAAAAAATTCAATTAATTGGGCGGTAATTTGCTTTAATTTTTTCTCATCTTTTGCCTCATAAATTAGAGGTAAGCCCTTCAATCTGCCCTTTAGTCCAATAAAACTGAGAATAGTACATTGAGTATTTCTATGGACCGAAGAAAGTTTTTTCTCTAACTCTTTTACAGATTCAATCTCTTTACTTCCAAATATTTTGGACAATAATCCCATTATTTTTTATCCCTCAGTATTGCCTATGTCAATAATTTTTATTATTTCACACTTATTTTATTTATTTTCGTTGCAGCCTCTTCAACAAGGAGGGTTGCCATCCCGAGTGGAGTTTTTCTCCTTAAGAGCGCTGTCAATACGAATTGCTCATTCACTTTATACAAGATAACATGGCGTTTTCGGTAAGAGATTATGATTTGATCGACGACATACTGTTTAGACTTCCAAAAAGCATCAATTTGCCTCAAGCATAATTGTAAGAACTCTCGTTTCCATTCTTTTGCCAGAGGTACTCCTGAAACAGTAATAAGATCACAGTCTAAAATCTCTGAATTTGAACGGAAATCATTTAATGTGGTTTTTAATTGATCTTCTGTCTCTGAGTTAAGTCTCTTATCCGAAGAAATCTCCATAACTTTCTCAATATCCTTCTCTAAACCCACAAAAGCTTCTTTATCGCAGAGATTTTGACTCAATGCTTCACAATAATCTTCATTAATTATTTTCTTGAGTTTTAGCAGTTTTTCTCTGACATTAATGATAGAATCTTGTCTATCAAAGAATGCTGCAAGAATTAGATCATCAGAATCTTCTTCACTTTCTCCAGCACTTTCAAACAGTACACGAAAAGGACCGATCTCAATATCGTTTATATCTGCTTTAAAAGTTTTCTGTGTAAATCCAAACATTGCTGATATAAAGCCGCTTGTGAGGGTATCATTCCACTTAATAATATCTTCTTCATGCTTTTCCGTTGGAAAACCCTTCCCAAACAGATTTTCTCCAGATCTTTTTAAAATTAAGATGTTATGTATCAATTCAAAAACTTCCCTAAAGATAAATTATTATATTAAATATATTAACTAACCAAAAGAAAAATATTTAATGATTTTCAAATAAGAGTTTATCTATCAAGATATAAGAATAATTTATTTTTGAAAATTGTTATTTTAAGACCGACGGAAATCTCAATTATGGATGGAAGAATTTCGTCGCCATTTTTCGTTCACGAGGCGGGAATGTCTGATATCCTTTCTCTTCCGCAAGCGGAGGGAAAACCGCCTCAAAATTCACATGTTTTGTCCGTGTAAAGATACGGCATTTCCCGATTAAGTCGGGGCGCCCGATTTTGTAGGCGGTCAGAATTTTAAGAAGGTCTAAGATTAAAATCAAGTAGCGATGTTTGGAAACCATTTGAATACCCCGCACATTCGCCCGGCGAGCGTTGTAGACTACCGTGTTATGGGCGAAGCATCGCTCAATTTCGGATCTAACTCTCATAATGGTAAGAAGCTCATCCTTACTCCAATTATACGGGACAAAATCCATATTTACATAGTATTTATCGCTTAACTTCTTCACGTTCTGATGTTTAATATTTTTTCTCCCTTTTATGAGAGGGACAATCTCCAGATTAAAGAGCCATCGTAAAATCTCAATGGAATAAGGACCTCCGTCGCCTAAAATGATCTGTGGTTTGGGATATCCCAATTGAAAATACTGCTCGAAAGTGTCCCGAAATACGGAATATTCGTCTTGATTTCCCGGAAATAACTTGCAAAAAAGAGGCACCGACCGTGTTCCGCAGTAACCATAAATGGTGGAGACTTTATAGCCCACACCGTAATTTTTTCCATTATGCTTACAAAACCTCGCATCTTCGTCAGTATAACTCCCTTCTGTTGCATGATACCGGTCACTGCTATTTGAATGCACGAATTGGCAGTCCCAGATCAGTATTCGACTTTTAGCAATCTTGAATTGAAATGCCTCATCCACCAACTTAAAGAAGTACTTCTTTAAGGCTTCAAGCGGAACGGCTCTCAACACATGGCTGACGGTATCCACATCGGGAAAGTAATCCGGGTCATGTAAGAGGTTCCTTAAAAATAACGGTTGCATAAATCTCACGGTATTCATAAAACCCGTATAGGTATCTATGCCGATCTGAATCCGTGCGAGTTCATAAAGGATGATGTCATGCAAAAACTTATTCCGAAATGTTATTCCCTCTCCCTCTAATTTCACCTGAAGGGCATCGAAGTAGGTAAAATCATTACACATTGTAAGATATTCAAAAAATCCCGTAAATGATTTATATTCTTTGAGCATCAGATATTCTACCTTTCGAATGCCCTGAGCCTTTACTTTAAAGGCTGGTAAAATCTCTACATGTCGGAATCGTAAAAGATAATGGGGTTTTATCTCGGTCAACTCTCCTCGCTTGAGAAAATGATCAATTTTATAGAATTGGTCGAGATAATTCTTTTTTCTCCCCCGTTTTTTCTTCTTTTTACGCGGCACGTTTGATAATAATTTCTCTGCTTTATAACGTTCTTTTGGAATGTTTCCGTTAAATCGCCGTATTTCTAATCCATAGAGCCGATCCGTTATTTGTTTTTGATAAATCGAATCTTTTCGCTTATATTCCAATATAATCATAGTAAACTTTTATACTCCTTAACTTCTCTAATTCATGTTAATATTTAAAGGTAAGGGGCGCAATCAGCAGAGAAAAAAAAGATTCTAATCAGATCAATAAACTAGGGCCAATCTACAGTTATTAAAACCCTTTATATCTGTTTATGAAACAGGAGATGGGTGAATTATATTATATGAACTGATAGGTCATAAGACCCGACATAAATCTGTTTATGTCGGCATAAAATAATAAAAATTCAAAAATAAGTTAATCTTTTAGAATTATAGATAGACTCATAAGTAATTCCTTTGTTAATTTTTTATCTCCAGAGTAAAAGTACAATCGACTCCATCTTTGGCCCGCAATTTTTGAGTGGCAAATTCAACATCTCCCAATAATTCGTGAGCCGTCGTTTCGATCAATCCTGTAGTGTATGTGCAATAAAATTGGTTGCTAATATCGATTCCAGCACGTTGGAATGGACATTCTTTTAAGACAAGTGAAATTTTATTGCCTTCTACATTTACAATTGTGTTGCCTTCTCCAAGAACAGGATCTAACACGTCCTTAGGAAATTTCTCGGCAAAATCGGATGATGTCCAGTTTTCGAGATTAAACTTCTCTCGCATTCGCTTGGCAACTTCCTTTCCTTGATTTTCTCCAATAAGTCTAAAGATCGTCTGAATTGTTTCAGGTCCCATTACATTGTTAAACTCCTCAATAGCCATCCGGAACATCGATGCAATAAATTTTAATTCGCCTATTTTTTCTTCTGACATTTATTTAATCCTCCATTTGGAATATTTGACTAATATTTTTTGATTTATCTTCCATCTCGAGTGTAACTAATCCGATATTAGGCTCCTTCTTGGTGAGTGCTACCAATATCACCCTTCCTGCACCGATTAAAAAGAGATCCCCTTTATCAAGTTCAAGATTTAAGCTTTTAAACTTTCCACCCTCAAATAAGGTTTCGGCAGTTCTTTTCGAAGTTCCAAGAAGTGCTGCTGACATTGCGGCAATCATACGCTCATTTGTTTCGCTCGGAAGAGCAGAAGCAATAACCAACCCGTTTGTTCTTATAACTGCAGAACCCAAAATATCTGGAACTTTATTTTCAAGGTCATTTAATAAATTATTTACTTTTTCCATTTTTTGAGACATTGACCAAACCTCTGTTCAATATTTTTTTTTTTTTTTTCAAAAATTAAAAGCTATTTTAGATTTTATTTCTATTAATCTTTCTTGATTAAAAAGAGATCATATTTATTACGCATATAGCCAAACGGTCTATCAATTGTTAGAAATAGGAAATAAATATTTCCTTAATGTTTTCAAAATGATATGGAATGCCCAAGAAAATTTAGTTTTTAATTCAGAGAGGATTTTAATAATTAGATGAAGTATATTCAAATTTTTGATAAAACAATCGAGCCTCAACATATTCAAGTTCGATCAAAAGCGGATATATCCATGAAATTTACATTCCCCCAAACGTTACCGAATAGTTCAACAATTACCTTTCGCTTTCGCGGAGGGAGAAATAATAAAAATGATTGGTATAAGGTTCAACCCTTTGATTCTGGGTTTGATGGTTACTTCCAACTTAAAACGGAATCGGCTTCTCAGTTATTTCCCATGCTCTGTACTGGGAAGGAATTTTACGTCCAATATTTGGTTATGAGTGATCCAATTGAGAAGATGACAACCTTTGAAATTAACATTCACCACACGTTAGTTCAATCGATTATTGAAGAGAACAAACGGATTGAAATAATTGTCCGATTACCGAATGGTGAGGTGTTATATGTCGAAAATCCGCCAACAGTTACGGTTGAATCAGAGCAGTTCGATCACTTAACAATCTTATGTCCCTCCATGGTGGAGGCTGGCGAACCTTTTAAATTTATTATCCGATTTGAAGACAAATATTACAATCCCATTGAAAAATATCAAAAGTTATTAAATATTGCTCTAATTCATAACTCCTCTATTTTTAAACAAATTAGTGAAAGGCTCAAACCCAATCCGCAAAATGGAATAATGACTATTGAAAGTAAGAAAATTCATAAACCGGGACTCTTTAAGATTCGTGTTTCTACGCAATATCAAAGTTTTGACTCAAATCCGATTTTATGTGTCAATAAGTTAAAAGGTGAAGACCGTCAGTTATACTGGGGTTTTCTTCATGGGCATACCCGAAAGAGTGATGGAATGATCAGTGCAGAACAATATTTTCAAAATCTTATTAACGCTAAGTTGGATTTTGGAACGTGCTCAGAGCACGATCACTCTTGGGAAACTACCGATGCTGATTTTTCCCACATCAAAAAGATAGTGCGCAAATATAATAAACGAGACGATTTTGTTAGCTTTTTCGGATATGAATGGGGAAGCTGGTATACTGGAGGATTTGGAGATGTCTGTATCTATCACCGGTCCGACAATTTACCGATTCTCAGGTCAGAACTAAATAAATATAATTCGATTCCAAAACTCTTTAAGTATCTCAAAAGATATCGGGATCAAGTCCTTTTGATAGCTCATCATACCGCGGTAAGACCTGGCTACCGAGATTGGACTTTTTCTGACGATTCTCTTGAAGATCTAGTGGAGATATATTCTTCATGGGGGAATCAAGAAAACTCATATCGGGATGGAAATATACTTCCACCACGTTATAAATTATACAGTTGGGGAAAATACGGTGATGAAAGGGGGCCCGTTTTAGAAAAAGAAGAAGGCTTTGTCCAAACCGCCCTAAAGCAGGGGAATAAGTTGGGATTTACTGCTGGAGGGGACGATCACTATGGAATTTATCCTTCTGGACCCATTGATGTCCGCAACGGCATCTATCCCCCCGGAATTCTTGGTGTCTGGGCAAAAGATCTAACCAAAGAGAATATTTGGGAAGCACTGAAAAGCAGAAAATGTTACGGAACTACAGGTCCACGGATTATTGGTAATTTTTGGATTAACAGACATTCTTTAGGAGATATCATAGACTTAGAAGAAAATTCACACCTTAAAACGAAAAGAGAGATTCTTATTAAAGTGTTTAGCGGATTAACTATTAAAAAAGTTGAATTAATTCGGAATAATGAAATTTTTGCAAGTTTAGAGCCCGATACTCACTCATTTAAGGAAACATTCATAGATAATTCCGATTTTTTTCAAGACACATTTATGCATCCTGAAAAATCCCAGGAATTTATGTTCTACTATGTGCGAATTCATTTGCCCGATAATCACATGGCTTGGCTCTCACCGATTTGGATAACTAAGTAGATCCCTTTAAATTTCAGATAATGCACATGAACTTGCATAATTCTTTTATCACGAATTAAATCCTAATAATTCTTCGCGAAATTCAAGCAGAATTTGCCACAGAAAAAAATAAATGAATTTTAATACTATTTTACCTGGAAAGATTCTAAGAAAATTTAGACTTTGGAAGTTATGAAAAAATCAAAGCATTCGGAGTACAAGTTCAAGTGCGTGCAATGCGGCAATTGTTGTCGTCAAGGGTGGTACGTTCCTATTTTTAAAGAAGATTTACTTGTTTGGAAACAAGAAAGTAGAACTGGTGTATATAAGAACCTTCAAGTCGATCCGAGAAAGATTTCCATTATTGGCTTGAATAATTCTTCATGGAAATCGGAATGGGACGAAGATTTTATGGCATACGTGAGAAACAATCCTGAAAAATGTGCGAAACTAATTGATATCCCGAAGACAGAAAAAATTTACGATTTTCTTTTCAACCATCATGAATATATGGGGGAAGGTAAACATCGCAAACACAAAGCTTTGGGAGATATCTATCTATTTCCGAGACCGTATAAGTGGTCATGGCCTAAATTCGTTCCGAAAGATTTTCAAACCACGCTACACGCGATGGACTTGGGCTTATCGTATATTGCTCAAACAGATCCCACGGGAGATTGTATATTTCTGGAAGATTCCCTCTGTGTTCTTCATCCCATAAAGCCTATTGCATGCCAAAAGTTTCCATATCGACGTATTGATGGAAAATGGACATTAGAGGGTTTTGAAGGGTTATTGAAGATCTGCAAAGGATTAAAGAAAAAGTAAATGAAAAGATTTAACCCCATCAAGTTTTTCAAAATTTAAATTGATTAAATCGATTGAACCACTAATGATGTGAAAAGAAAAAAGTTTTATAAATTGGAATCGAGTTTTTTCGTTTACTAGTTATAGCTCAGCTATAACGGCACTCTAAAGGTATAGAACCTTTCTAGTGCACTTTTTCGTAAACAATTTTCTCATTCCAATTGTATTATCTTAAAACTTATGGTGATATATAAATATATGTATTTGAAATAGTGACAAAATAGGGCTCTTTCCCCCTCGATATTTAAAGTTCAAGCAATATATTTAAAGTTTTGCGTAAACTTTAAAAGTAATAATTTAGGCTTCCCCCGTAGCGATACTTGAGTCTTTTTACCAACTTTCAACTAATGATTTCATTAAAAACGAAAGAGTTTGTACATTTCGTTATGCTCATTGAAATTTATGACGTGATAGTTCAAATCTAAATAAGAGCATTAGAAGGATGGTAAAATTAAAAGAGAAAAAGAAAATTAAGAATCTTCATCGTCTTCGATTCCAGTCTGTTTCTTAATCTGTTTCTTTAATTGCCAGAACTCGTATTCTAAGTCGTTGAGGGGATCCTTTATTCCTTCCCGCAGCCCCTTTTCAAACCAATTCTGCAATCGGGTAACTCCGGTGGTCATGGAATTTTTTAAATCCCTGATAGTTTGGAGCATCATCGTGGTGTTATTGATTACATATGATTTAAGATCATCTTCTTCAGGCTTTTTTGCCGTGCCAATGCTCATCTTTTCAAACATATCTACCACCTCGCCTTCCTCCATCATAATGGGATCTTCTCTATGGACGTTATTTGCTATCTCAACGAATTTCCGATAAATTGACTTATCTTCTGGGGGCTTGACTTTGTAATCAACGCCATGGAAATCACTCTTATTTCCTTTTTCCACGTCTGTAAGACGAAAAATCTCCAATCCATCGTGCCCCTCATCTGAAAGCAATGTGTGATCAAAGACTAATGCCACTGCTTTTGCATTCACATTTTGCCAATAGATTTGATTGACCTTATCCACTTCCGAAAGAAACGGCCCCATCCCGGGGTGAGAATGATACCAGCCAACAATAAACTGTCCCTCGGGAAACTCCTCTTGAAGCATTTCAACGCGTGCATAGTCATTTTCAGAATATTCCACTTCCACCTTTTTTCCGTGAGTTATAGGAATAGCATCGTGGATAACCACTTGGTCGTTTTTCTCATCAATTTCCCCCACACAAACCCCCATTACCTCTCTCCATAATTTCTTATCAAGTTCATCGGAGCCGAAGCGTAACACATGTAAAAGCATATTCACATAAGCTTTTGACTCGATTATTATCAAATCTTCACTAATCGGCATCTTCTTCACTATTCTTATTAAGTATTATTCTGTAAACTTGTATTAATTTTGATTTTAAAGTTTATTAGTTTTATTATTGTATTGCTGGAGAGAAAATCAGAGGAAAAAATATGGATAAACATTAATACAAAATTAGTCTGCTCAGTATGAACAACAGATAAAATGCAGCTAACACCGCGCCCACTATCTTTATTCTTTTAAATTGAATTTTCTTCTTATTCCCTTCTTCTTCTACTTCGAAAATCTCGGGGTCATACGAGGCATTGCATTTTGAACATTTTAGCTGCTTATTGGAACTCTTATATTCTAATTCCATTCCGCAGACCACGCATTTTGGTTTCTTTTTGTTCACTTTAATACCACATATAAATATAAGACATTATTCCTAATGTATTTTAATAATTTTTGATTGAAGCCTCCCCTCCTAGAGGAAGATAATGGTTAAATAATTAATATTTAGAGAATTTGATAAGTAGTCCAAGTTTCCCCAACTTAAGAGTTAGTGTAATATTTGGTTCAAATCATATTAGACAAAATTAGCAGATCTTTCAAACTTATCTCAAAGTGAATAATCTTTTTAATATTTGGATTTGTCGGAATATTTTCCTTTGCTTAAACAAACATTTAAATAAAAGAAATGATATATTAAATATATATTTATAAAAGGGTTTTATAAATTTGTTAAGGTATTAATATAGATATTATCGTCTTTTATAGGTGCGATAAACCCTTACTTTTATAGGAAAATGGTTTCAGGAGAAAAAAAAATGGCTACTCAAAATTCACAGACAACTGAAGATATGGTTTTTTGCCCCAAGTGTGGTGGAACTATGGCCAAAAGAACCATAGTTGATAAATCTGCCTCCTCGGATTCTGGTCAAAAGTACATCCAGATATGGCAATGCATTATTTGTAGAAACTGGAAGAAAAAAGATTAGTAGCCTCATCACCATTGGACAAAACTTGATGGTACAACCTCTTTCTATGTTCAAAAATTATGCATATTTTAACGATAACAAATAATCCTCGTTTCTATTGTACGATCTTCTTTAAACTTGCATTCAGTACATGAAAAAATTTAAACTGCGCTATACTATCTTATAAAAACCTACCTATCTTAAGGAAAAGGAAAAAAACGAAGAGAGAATCGATGTTCGAGCGGAAGTCATATTCTAAGGAAATTACATTAGTGCGAGAAAAGTCTGACCGTACGAATAAGTTAAACAGCTTACTAATTCAAGATGATGCTAAAAACCTTGATCTTCTAATTGATGGAAATTACCCGTTATCAAATATCGATGAGTTATATTCTGCCCTGCCTAATCCTGTATGCTATTTTTCTCATTGTCATCTGGACCATACTGCCCATGCATATTACATACAAGAAAACTATGACGGGACGATTCTCTGTCCTGAGCAAGAAAAAGGTTACCTCACCTCCCTAAAAAATATAATGGACAGAGTGGGTTTTAGCGAATTAGGGCTGACTGAGTCTTATAAATCCCTAGCTGAGGATTATATGAAATTTAAACCGTGTAAAAAGGTGAGCACATTTAATCCTTCACAGCACATAGTCGAGTTATCCAATTATACTATTGAGGCACTTCACATTCCAGGTCATTCCCCGGGACACACGGCATTTGCCATTAAAGCAAAGAATTCCTCGGACGCGAATGTCTTTTATGTTAGCGATATCGGAAGTCATCCCTATTATGGAGACTTTAATAGCAATCTGCCAGAATATCGTAACTCTATTGATAAATTGGAACAAATTTATCATGCTGATACGTATATTCTCAATCCTGCCCACGGGAAGGTTTATCTGGAAAAAGAACAAGATTTTTTTGATAGGATACGGACCAAAATCAACAAAAATGGAGAAAAAATACTTGCTGCCCTCTCTCCAAGCGAGCCCAAATCGATTAGAGATCTGACCTATAGGTGGGTACTTCGCTCTGAAAACCGCGTTAATCCACTGATTAAAGATCTCTATTTATTATGGGATGGTGGGATGATCTATCATCATCTTCAAGAATTTATAGCACAAGGTTTGGTGGAGAAAGTCGATACCAGCGAGAATATAATGGATGAAACGTATATTTCAGTTCAATAGAAGGGAAATATTGAAATCGTTAAATTTACGTTTTTGCTCTTTTTAGAGAAAGTTTTTCTGTTTAGAAGAATGATTAAGGGCTGCTTTTTGGTTGTTTTCCAATTCTTATTCATTTTAAACCAAGATAGGGAATCTTATTTTTTTAAGCCAAAAATATATTTTACTATGCAAATTAATTAGAATTGAAATGAGTAAAATAAAAATCGGTATCATCGGTGCGGGCAGTGCGGGAATTTTTGCAGCTAACGAATTGGGAAAATCGAACCATGACGATCTTGAAATTACTATGTTTGATGCGGGCCCCGATATTGAAAATCGTATGTGCCCCCATCAAGAATTAGAGATCGAATGCAAAAAATGTGACCCTTGCCGCATTATGAGCGGAGTCGGTGGAGCAGGTTGTTATTCTTCGGGAATCTTGAATTTGAACAAAAAAATCGGCGGAGATATTGAAGACTTATGTGAACGGGTTGGATTAAATGCCGAAGAGCTTATTGCAAGTATTGATGATTTTTTTGTCAAGAATGGCGCCCCTGAGCAATACTTTGATCCATATCAGAATAAGGAAAAGTTAAGAGCATTAAGGAAAAAATGCGCAGCCGCGGATATTAAATTTATCCCAATCAAGCAACGCGTATTAGGATCGAAGAACACCCCAAAAGTGTTAATTAATATCAGAGATTATTTAACTTCCCACCACAATATTAATATTATTCCCAATACTATGGTCATGAGTTTTAATGAGCAGAAAAAAGTAGTTTTAGAAAGCGGTAAGGAAAAATCGTTTGATTACCTTTTAGTTGCGCCCGGTCGATGGGGGATGGTCTGGTTGGCAGAAGAATGTGAACGGGTGGGAATTGAGACTCAGTATATGCCATTAGATATCGGAGTACGAGTAGAGGTTCCCGCCATTATCATGGAAGATATCTGCGAAGACATTCAGCGGGACCCTAAATTCCATATAATCACTCCCACTTACAACGATTTTGTTAGAACTTTCTGCGTGAACCATAAAGGCTCTGTGGTCAGAGAACATTATGATAAAAATATTGTGGGGGTAAACGGGCATCAACTAACCGTGGAAGGAAATTCGGACAATTCTAATTTTGCATTCTTAATCCGCCAAAAACTTACAAGTCCCTTAGAGGATACCACCGAGTATGGGCGTTCGATTTCTAAGCAAACATCCATATTGGGAGGATATAAACCCCTCCTGCAGACTCTTGGTGATTTACGGAGCGGTCATAGGTCGCGGACATCATTAATTGACCGAAATCCCGTTCAACCCACTTTGAAGGAAAACACTCCAGGAGATATTGCTATGGCATATCCATACAGATTTGTATGCGATATTTTAGAAGGATTAGCGGTACTTGATAAGGTCATCCCTGGGGTAAATAATGATAGTACTCTTATTTATGCCCCAGAATTTAAACGTAGTGCAAAACGTGTAGAGACTAACGAATTTCTCGAGGCAAAGCAGATCGAAGATATCTTTTTTGCGGGGGATGGGGCGGGACTTTCCCGGGGAATCGTGGGTGCTGCAGTGACGGGTATCATTGCGGCAAAGGGTATACTGGAAAAAGTCTAGAATTTCTGAAATTAATAAGGGAATGACCATCTAATGATATTTTTCCCTAAATTAGTAGGATTTAGTCTTTTCGTCGGGAATGTTGGCTTTCTCTCTTTATTTTCCTTGTTTTCTCGTCTTTTAACGATCTGCGAAAGAAAACTTTTTAATTTAAAAAGCTATTTAAATAATATAGTATGCCCTATTTAGACGAAAATGATGATGAAAACCAATTTGATGTATTGGGTTTTCTAGAAAGCGGACGAAAGATAATCGACGACTTCCATGAAAGTAAGCGGTTCTATGTGGAGGAGGTCGATAGAGGCGTATACCCACGGAAATTAATTAATATGCTCATAGATATGGGTTTGGTTGATAAATTCAGTCCCTATAAGTCATCAAAGAAGGAAATTAAAGAATTTGAAGAAAATCTCAGCAAAAACGATATATCGGAAGAACGGTTAGAAACGCTTACCCAATATACTTCATTCGGGCTCACTGAGATGGGTAAAGATGCATATAAAGTCTCAAAGGAGAGGGAAAAGGAAACACACCAGCGTGAAAAGAAACTCAAGGTAGAAAAGAAAGCAGAGGCACCCGAAGCCGCTCCTCCCGAAGAAGAGAAGGAGGAGAAGAAATTAGAAAAGAAAGTCACAAAGGAAGGTAAAACAAAAGAGGTTACCGAACCAGAACCCCAAAAGAAAAAACCTGAACAAAAGGAGGAACCTCCGAAAGCAAAAGAAGAGGAAAAGCCCATCAAAGCGAGCAAGCCTAAAAAAGAAAGTGCCATTGAAAAAGTTGAAAATATCGAAAAGGAAATTGAATCACTCGAGGAAGAAATCGATTCGCTCGGATTCTTTGACAGAAGCGAAAAAAAAGAGCTTGAGGCAAGGAAAGAAAAATTAGTTGGATTAAAAAGCAAGTTAGAATCGAAGATACAGAAAGTGGAAAAAAAATGCCCTAAATGCGCTTCTGGTGGCATTCTCTATGACGGAACACACCACTACTGCCCCACATGTAAATTCTGGTGGAAAAAATAGATCCTTAGATTTTTTTTTATTTTTTTCTGTATTTATTTCATTTTATATTTGGAGAACCAGCTTTATTCCTAGGATTTAGGAAATAGAAACCTTTATCTTGAGAGCAAAGATTTACTGTGTCATTATAAATTCAAGGGTCATTTAGAAAGAGAAAGAGTACAAAGGGATAAAGAAAAACCCGCTTAAATATATAAAAAGGGAGAGTAAGCTCCACACCAAAGGCGTGAAGCAGAGGGCGAAATCCAATGTTTTGCGGTACTTTTTCTAAATCCCTTCATGTTTACTTAATTATTAATAAAACCTAAGACTATAAAAAACGATAAGATAAAGTGGGCTGTTCGTTGTATGATCACATAAAAAATTTATCTTTATATCTTATTGAAATTGCAAATTTCTTGTTAAATGTGAGTCTTATATGACTTAAAGATAGAAGATCCCAGTGACGCGAAATACTGATTATGAAAAATTCAGATCTTTTATTTGGAATAAATATAAATAGGAATTCTTATTCTATTTAAACATGATAATTAAACGAAAAGTCGGATCAAGGGGTCAAATCGTGATTCCGAAGGACATTAGGGATTATTTTAAGATTAATGCGGGAAGTGAAATTATTTTTGAGGTCCGTCAAGATGAGATTATCCTTCGACCTGCGAAAAAAGATAAGGAATTTTTAGATGAATTTCTTAAGACCCCAAAAAAACTAAAGAAGCCCGTTAGTTTCAAACAAATCCTTGATAAACAATATAAACGAGGATAACTCATGGATACCGTCTACATTGATTCCAATATTTTCTTGAATCCCCTCTTATACTCTCTTGAGGAGATCGAAGCGGCAAAAAAATGCGCAATATTTTTAGAAGATATTATACAAAAGAAGATTAAAGCAATTACATCGACTCTCACATGGGACGAAGTTATATGGATACTTAAGAAGACATTGGGAAAAGCCGCCGCGGAACAAAAGGGAAAAGAATTTTTGGTTTTTCCGAATCTCTCCTTTAAAAAAATTTCACATTCGACTATAAATCGCGCGCAAAAACTTCTATCGAAATATAATTTGAGACCGCGTGATTTAATCCATGTTGCATGTGCCTTGGAAAATCAAGTTCATATAATTTATTCCCTTGATGCGGATTTTGATACGATCACCGAAATAAAAAGGAAAACGCCTTGAAAATATTCTTAGTTTATTCGACATTACATTTAAGATTTTTAAGCATTAAATTTTTAATGATTTCAAACATTCTTTCTTATGTAATAATTTTATTATAGCAATAGATAATTATTACATATAATTGTAAAACCAACAAAAGAGGAAGAAATAAAATGAGTCAATTATCAATCAATGAAATTCGTGAGATCCTCGGAGACGAAGCAGATGACTTTCTAAATCACACTTGTCAAGGAATTTCAAAAGATAACTTATATCCTCCAGGACCAGATTTTATAGAACGGGTAGTAGAGCAATCTGACAGGAATAATAGAGTTCTAAATAATATGGAACGCTTATTCCAATCGGGTCGATTGGCAAATACAGGATATCTCTCAATTTTACCAGTAGATCACGGAATAGAGCATGCAGCCGGAGCAGACTTTGCGCCCAATCCGATTTATTTTGACCCTGAGAAGATTATTGAATTAGCTATCAAGGGTGGCTGTAGCGGAGTCGCGTCAACGCTTGGGGTATTAGGAACTCTCTCTCGTAGATATTCCCGGAAAATTCCATTTATTTTGAAAATCAATCATAATGAGCTGCTCTCGAAACCTAATTTTTACGACCAGACCTTATTTGCCAGCGTTGATCAAGCATACGAAATGGGGGCCGCCGCAGTTGGAGCTACCATCTATTTTGGCTCGCCTGAATCCCGCCGTCAGATTTTGGAAATAAGTGAAGCGTTTGAATATGCACATGAATTGGGTTTAGTTACGGTATTATGGGCTTATCTAAGAAATCCCGCTGAATTCGTGGAGGATGGAGTGGATTATCACGATTCAAATGATATGTGTGCCCAAGCAGACCATATTGGAGCAACCATTGAAGCAGATATCATCAAGCAAAAGATTTCTAAGAAATCTCGAGGATTTCAGAAATTAGATTTCGGTAGAACCAGCCCACTGATTTACAACGAATTGGCACCGACGGAAGGGTTATCTGAAGGTGCGAAATTGCTGGAATGGAACCGCTTCCAAGTAGCCAACTGCTACATGGGACGAGTCGGTTTGATTAATTCTGGTGGGCCGTCTGGAGAGAATGATATGCAAGCAGCCGTTAAATCTGCGATTATCAATAAGCGAGCTGGTGGTTGGGGCCTTATTATGGGTCGAAAGGCATTCCAACGACCAATGGAAGAAGGTATAAAAATAATTCACGCCGTCCAAGATGTTTATCTCTCTGATGATATAGATCTCGCCTAAATATGCGAATATTTTAATTCCAATATTTTTTTATTTTTTTATTCTCTATTCTTTTTCTGTGACAGTTTTTAATTACTGATCACACCATTTCTTTCTGTTCTAAAATGGATTGATAAATTCCTCAGTAAATTATGATTTGATTATCAAATTGTGAGAAAATTAACTAGTCGAGGAGGTCTTGAAGGGAAATTTTTAGTCCGTCATAAGCTGCAATAATATGAGGTATCTCCGTTTTTTCTTTTAATTTTCTAACTTGAGTGGGCACATTATTTTTTTTACTGAATGGTCCATCCATATAGGTGCCAAAATGAGTTATGATTAATCCCTTGAGGGAGGGGTGGATTCGATTTAAATACGGAATGACTTGGTCAGTACAGAGATGTCGGGGGCAAGTAACGGAGTCTGGCCGTAACAAATTCAAGATAAGAATATCAACGCCGTTAAACTGCTCTGCAAATCCTCTAAATACAGTACTATCACTGGTATAACCAAGAGAATACTCGGCTAAATTGAATATGACGCCGAATCCTTGCACATCGGCATGTTTTATTTTAGTCCCCACTATTTGTATTCCATTATGAAGATATTTTTGTCTTGGTTTGAAAGGTACGATGTTATCTATCATGTTTTTATGATACTCTGAGATTAAAGGCAGTACATCAGGAGCCGTGATGAGAGTTCCGATCTTATAATAATGGTGGTTCTTGTCATGTAGTTGTTCCCGAGAGGACTCAATAATGGCACCAATATCGTTAAAATGGTCCAAATGTACATGGGTAACGATAAACAATTTGGTTTCTGTGGGGTCTTCCTTAAATTGATTGATACGAACAATTGCACCAGGACCAGGATCAATATGTGCTTGAATCCCATTAAATTTATAGAGAAATCCCCCTGTGGCACGATATTGTGTCCTGATGTGGTGTCGTCCGCCCCCCGATCCCAATATAACTATTTCATCCTTCATGTAACACGCAGCAACAATATTTAATTTCTATAATTCAAAAAAGAAATCCTAGCGGATAAATGTTGTTAAATAAAAGCCACGAATAGTTCTCTTAAAATCTTCTAATAGTGGATGATAAGTCCATAATCTTTCATATTATCTTGAATTAATTAATTAATTAAAATGGGTTAGAGTAATGCTAATTGTTTAGATGTTAATATTTAAACCCGTGTTTCCCGTTAGCAAAGATTTTTTTAAATCTAAAATAAATTATATTATAATTTAAAATAATTTATCTTATCCATCAGTACTGATAAAAAAATGACGGAAAAGCCAAAAGAACCATATTATGGTTTAAGATTTTTTATAGGTGCTTTAATTTTTGCAATTTTTTGTACTATTATGTTATTTGGTAATTATTTTACTCCAGAAATTGTTCATTTTAAAGTCTTTGGAGTAAATATCCTTGATTCTCAATTTTGGCTGCTTATGAGCGTCTGGCTTATTATAATGTTAATTCTCATCTTTTTTATCTGGCTCGGATTTTTACTCGTCATCAAACCTCTCAGAGAAAAGTTTGAGGAGCAATAAAATGGGAATGAGCATAGGGAATTATCCCCCCAGAAATTCAGAAGCCTCGTCATTTTATTTTAAAACATGTTCAGATTAATCTAACTCATTGTAATTTATCATGCCAACCAAAAACCGAAGAATTTCAAAGAAATATCAGAAGGGTATAAGATTCACCTGCCAGATGTGCGGTAAATGTTGTCGGGGCTTAAACGAAGGAGAAATCTATTTATATCGTGAAGATGTGCAGAAACTAGCTGCGCATTTGGGCTTTACAGGTTCAAAAGGTTTAAAGGAATTTGCTCGAAAGTATGTCGCAACAGTCACCAAATCGTATTATTGGAGACCGCCCAATAAATCACGAGGAAAAACCCATTACATAACGGTGTTAGCATTTAAACTCACGGGAGAGGACGAGGTATGTCAATTTCTCAAGGGAGATGAATGCAGCGTCTATGATGCTCGCCCCTTTCAATGCCGTTCCTTTCCTATTGGGTGGAAAATGTTAATGACTAAGCGGAAGAATTTTCTCACATACGCCCGCAAATGTCCCGGCTTAAAATTATCGCGCAAAAATAAGGGAAAGTTTCGCTCATATCAAGAAATATTGAATTGGATTCAACGAGAGGAGCAAATAGAAGAGAGATATTTTTTAGAACTAAAAGAGGCAGAATTTGATATTTTTAAGGTATATCCGTTTCTTTCCAAGGAAATTCACCACGTGTAATACTAATTCCGATCAAAGAAAATTCGCCGGGGAGATGTTCAAAATTTGAAGTTTGTAGATTAAATTCTTTGTTATAATCTAAAATCATTTTTTAATGGTTTAATTATATTTAGCAAGAATCATTTTTTAGAACTAATATTCATTTTGTTAAAATAATGGACTTAAAACTAATTCACATCAACTCTGTTTAGTATGAAAATAGGATTATTTATCTGTGATTGTGGGAAAAACATTAGCGGTGTTATCGATAATGAGAAATTAGTTTCATATTTTAAAAAACGATCAGACATTTATGTAGCTAGAGAGATATACTTGTGTTCTGAGTTGGGTTTAGCCACAATTTCCGAAGATATTGAAGAACATGATATTGACCGCGTGGTAATTGCATCGTGTTCCTTTAAGCTTCATGGGGAATTATTCCGAAAAACTGTTGAAAAGGCGGGTATCAACCGATTTCTCATTTCTTTTGCAAATATACGGGAACAAAACTCATGGGTTCATGCAAAACGACCGAAAAAAGCAACGCAAAAAGCAATCGATCAGATCGAGATGGCAATCGAGCAGGTAAAACTTTTAGAGCCGTTGGAGCTTCAGAAATCTTCTGTAACACCCTCAACCCTCATTATTGGCGGCGGAATTGCCGGAATTAAGGCCGCTCTCGTCATAGCCGATGCTGGTTTTAAAGTTTATTTGGTCGAGCGAGATCTCACGATCGGCGGACATATGGCATTATTTGACAAAACCTTTCCAACCTTGGACTGTTCTATTTGTATTCTCGGGCCGCTAATGTCCGAAGTAAATGAGCACCCCAATATTGAGTTATATACCTATTCGGAAGTATTAGATGTGGATGGATATATCGGAGATTTTAAGATTACCATCAAGAAGAAGCCGAGATATATCGATGAGGACGAATGTGTAGGATGCGTAGATATCTGTCGGGAAGTATGTCCGATTGATATTGCAGATACGTTTAATCCCCGTAAAGCAATCGACGTTCCTTATCCTCAAGCAATTCCCTTATATCCTAACATCATTCAAGAGGAGTGTGTGGGATGTAGAGCGTGTGAAGATGCGTGTGACAGGGATGCAATCATCTTTGACCAAAAGCCCGAAATTATCAAATTCAAAGTTGGAACGATTATTGTTGCAACGGGATTTAAAACATTCGATCCGTCAATTCTGGGAGAATTGAATTACAATAAATATGAAAATGTCATTACCACAATGCAGATGGAGCGCCTTTTAAATAATGATGGCCCAACTGGCGGGGAAGTAGTGAGACCATCGGACGGCAAGATCCCGAAAGATGTTTCGTTTATCTTCTGTGTAGGATCCCGAAATAAGAAAATTGACCATGAATATTGCAGCCAAGTATGCTGTAATGCTTCCATTAAACAAGCCGCCCTAATCAAAAAGGATCACCCTGATACTAATATTAATCTCTATTATATTGACATTCGGGCTGTTGGGAAAAAATGTGAACAATTTTATAATCGAGCCCGTGAAGATTTTAATGCACGCTTTATTAAAAGCAATATCTCTGCAGTTTTAAAAAGAGATACATCGGATAAACTAATTATCCGAGGCGAGGATGTAATTGAAGGTACTATTTTTGAACATGATACCGATATGGTAGTGTTAGCAGTTGGAATTGAACCCGCCGAAGGAACGAGGAAATTAGCAAAAATCTTAAATATTTCCCAAGATCCTTTCGGATTCCTTATGGAGCGCCATTTGAAAGTAAAACCCTCTGAAACCTCTGTAAATGGAATTTACCTTGCGGGAGTAATTCAAGGACCTAAAGATATCCCATCGAGTATTGCTCAAGCAGAGAGCGCTGCAGCCAAAACAATGGCAATCTTATCCAAAAAAGAGGTGGAGTTAGATCCTCATATCGTTTATCATAACCCTGACAAGTGTGATATGTGCCGATTATGTGAAAATATCTGTATTTATAATGCCATTACATTTGAAGATAAAGAACTGGAATTAACCCCAGCAAATTGTTCGGGATGCGGTGCATGTGCTGCGATGTGCCCCAATGATGCATTATTTATTCCAGGATTTACAAAAGAGCAATTGGAAGCACAAATACAGACAGTCTTGAAAGAAAAGAAGGAAGCCCCTTTAATAGTTGCATTTCTCTGTAACTGGTGTTCCTATTTAGGGGCTGATTTGGCGGGTACCAGTAAATTAAATTATCCAACCAATGTCAGACCGATTCGGGTAATGTGTACAGCAATGATAGACCCTGCTGAAGTATTTCAAGCATTTTTTCATGGGGCTGATGGGGTATTAATCGCAGGATGTCATCCGCAAGATTGTCATTATGATGAGGGGTTTAATAAAGCAAGTACCCGATATGCGAGCATCCGAGATATGTTAGGGGAGAGCAATATTAATCCAAAACGGGTAAGAATTGTGAGTGTATCAGCTGGCGAAGGAGAGAAATTTGCTAAGGTGATTGATGAATTCACAGAAGAATTAGAACAAATAGGAACGATTAAGCCAGATGAATTTAAGAAAGAAGAACTCCCAGAGCCAGAAGGAGAAGAAAATCCGCCAAAAGCTCGAGTAGATGAAATATGAGAATTGAAATATATCTTACTTATTTTAGAAATTCAATTACCTTTCCAGCTTGTCTTAACTGATATTTTTCAGCCGAACTTTCTTTCTGTGTTACCTTTTTAATGCATAATGACTTCTGCAAGAAATCAAGATGATAAGTAAGATCGGATTCCTTATCGAGAAGATTCTGATCTTTTAGAAACTCTCCAAGTTTATTTTTAGAAACTTTTCCTTTTTCATGAATATATTTCAATATCGCGCGCCGAATGGGATGATTGACAGCTTTTAAATAAAGATCATGATAGTATCGCGATGATTCAACAGATTCCAAGTAATCATCGATTGTCTTCTTTTTCTCTTCTTGAGACTCTTTGGGCATATGATAAGAAAAGAAGAAAAAAGTAAAAATGTTTTCAAACTAATTTCAATTCTCAAATCTCTCTTAGATAAGGAAAATCATGGCTTTTTTTTAATCATATTTAAACTACGTCTTAGAATTAAGCTATCTATTATTAGCATCCCGTACAACCCTGGAGAGAGCCAAGAGAGCATAGGAAAATGCAAAATATAAAAAACAACATAGAACCCAGTAAATAAGAGATTCCAGACCGTCAAACCGACCATTAAATATCTCTTCTTGTAAGAGAGAGTAAAACCTTGCCATATAATCGCTAAGAAAAAAATAACACCGGTGTAAATTAACAAAGTGCCGTTAAAATGGATACCTAATCCGTTGACATAAAATAATGCAAAAACTACCGTGACTTGATCAACAAACATCCCGCCAAGTGTCCACGGAATTATGGTAAAGATGAAACATTTTAACAAGAAAAGGTTTCTCAGTTGTTTATCCACGTTCTGTTCCGGATCTTTTTTAAACCGCGGTACCCGAGTGCGAAGATAATACGTGACTATAATAGCAATCCCAATAAGGGAAAAGCACGAGATATAAATGAGCGGGATTGCTTCATACCACCCAAAAGGGGTTCGTTGAGTTGGGGAATAAAGGATTTCCTTAATGTTTTCCCCAGACTTACCAGATATCCTCACTTTAATCAAGGATGATTCCAAATCTGAGTTTTTTGCCATTTTTTCTTCTAATTTTGAGAAATCTCCCTCCCATAAAGGTCCAGTACTTGATATGTTATCTAAGTTTTCCCAATCAATAATCTGTTTGCTTCCATCCGGAGTAAATGCTGACCATTCAACAAAATTGACGCCCTCTGGATCCCATGCAAGGACCCGAATGTGTTCCCCATCGGTCCAAGTTTCCTCCTCTAAATAGTCCCTTCGGGGGGGATTGGTAATGATTCCTTGAGGCCATTGTCCCACCCGCTCAATTGATGTGGATAGTTGGTTCTTATCCAAAGTAACAATACGATATGAGCCTCCTTCATTGCTAAATTTCTCTGTTTCAATGGCAAGCATTCCATTTACATTTTGAAAACTATTTATATGACCGTGTCCCATGAAATAATAATCAACATCGAACTCCTCATTCAATTGGAAAAAAGATTTTCCTGAAGAACTTCTCGTTGAATAAATTTCAAACGGAGGATGGTGCCCCATAAGAAAAATTCGGTCACAATCTTGGAAACGAGTTAATTCTTGTTCATACCAATCCAATTCTTGCGTATTTAAATAGCCGAATAGTGCAAATGGATAACGAATACCGTAATCCTCGGCTGTGTGAAGCCCAATAAACGCGTAGTCACCGAAAGAAAAACTCCGGTTGAACCCATATTGCAGAGTATTTAACTCTTTTCCCATCATCGAATAGTTTAAAAAATATGAATTGCCAAGATCACCGTACACGTCATGGTTACCTATCACGTCCATATATATAGAAGAATTCATTCCACTATCATAGAGTGACTGGTTATAGCGCTCCCATTCCTCAATTCGCTGATCACGTTCATTTCCGGTGATAAAATTTTCATAATCGCTATTGACTAAATCTCCGGTGTTATAAATTAAAAAAGGATTAATCTCGCGATAGGATTGATTTAGCATTTGGCGCCACTGTCCAATCTTCCCATCGTCATACCAAATGTCTTGGGTGTCAGTTACGTGGAGAAACCAAATCAATTCATTGTCTGAATCGTTAATATAGCCTTGATCAATATGGTTCACGCTGGGTTGATTTCTATAGAGCGAAGGATCGGTACGGGCATATGAAATTTGAGTGATGTGATTTGCACTTAAAAATATCATCAATAAAGCTCCCAAAATAATCATCAATAGGGCATGGGAAGAAGAGAAAGATTTTTTCATATTTTATTATCAATTTTAATAATATTATAATTTAACTAATTTTTCCCAACAAGAGGAAATTAAATCTCCATAGGAATCACTCAGATCCACGAGAAACCTTAATAGATTTGCGAGCATTTCACCCTTATTACCATCGAGGTTATTATTTAAAAACAGTTAATATTACAACAGACATGAGAATTTTTAACAAATCTTTTTCCCATAATTCGGCGAGACAGCGAGATAAAGAGGCCATTTCTTCAGGATTCCCTTTGGTATATGCCCATTCCGTACTTTTTTTAGAATCTCTCCTCGAGTTTGTAGATAATCTACTGGTCCTTCCTCTGTAAATTTAAGGGTAATACGATTACGATCAATCGCATCAATAAATCCTTTTCCTCCTGGACATGATTCAATCACCTCTAAGAGCGTATTTTTAAAGGAAGGGTCATGTCTCCCCTCAAATGGAAGTACAAGATCCCAAGAATCTTTTTCCTTTTCGGTCCTTACCAATAATAGGGAATCTGTTTGTATCCGACAATTATTAATGATACAATCTAACAAATGTTTTGGGTTGAGGATTTCTAAATCAACAATGGTAAAACAATCTCCAGCATATATATTGGAATTCTCGGGGATTTCAACTTCGTCAGTTAATTTAAGAGGATATTCTAACTTAAATCCCGCTCGCAGAATAGTTCCGCCTATTTGTGGTTGCGCCGCGGTATTTTCAATGAAGATGACATCGCCCGTATCAATATTAATAAGTGGTTTTGAGTTATGCATCCGTGAGGTCAATAATTTTCCGACTCTGTGTTTTGTACCTGTTAATAATTCCATTTTGCCATGTCTTTCAATGACGGGGAGTGTTAGTGGAAATACATCCATAATAGTTTGAGAGACTTGGCCGTCAGCTCCTTCTTTTAACTTTTCTGCCGCCCGTATTGAGGCTGCAAAGGGACCAATTTCTGAAGCAACGTATAAATTGATATATTTATCGCGGTTCTCTTGCCAATGCATAAAATTATGAATTATCTTTTTCTGAACGTTTAACGAACTAATACCGGAAATTAAATATGCATCCTTGATTTTTTCTGAGAGTCGTTCTTGGATTTTTGTAGTCGCCTTATCAATTCCTTCATACTTAATTAATTTCAGTAACTTTACCAGCATGTCATTCTGTACTGAGGAGGGATCAATTTCTTTTTGAGAATTTTTTATTTTTTGTTTCATCTTTTCATGATTTGCCCATCCTAAGATAGTCAAAAAGGAGGTGGAGATGGTGCTAATTTTCTTAAGCTCTAAGATTTTTGCGATTGTTCGGAGGTTATACGATTCTTTATAGGGAGCTAGCAGATAAGAATGCGGATTAATTGTTGCCAATGCAATTCGCTGTGAAAATTCCAAGGAGTATAAGGAAATATACTTTTTCTGATTTAGTTTCTGAATCCCATCTTTTTTCAGTCGTGACGGAACAAATATTACTGCGGATGAATTGTTTGATAAATCGGCAGATTCAAAGATTGCTTGCATGCCAGGAGCCCACAATCTGCCTATAAGTTCTTTTGACATATGAAACCATTTTAGGTTTTCTATGGTAGGGTTCGTGGTACCAGAGGTATGAGTAAAAATCGGGATTTCCATTTTCCCGCATTGAGATAGATGCTGCGGGGGATCTAACGTAAATTCACGGCTAGAAGTAGTGCCGTATTTTATCAAATCAAATATATTTTCAACTGTATCCAAACCAGAATTTTTTAAAGCAGTCTCAAGAAACTCCTCTTTAGAAGTTATATTAAGCCATTCTCTCCACGTGAATTTCATTCCAGTGAGTTTGGAATTGAAAATCTCTTGTAATGATCTATCGAAATCAAAATAATGACGCATATGTTACCTTTTAATGCTTATTGCATATTAAAATTATGATTATATTATAGAAAGATTTCGACAAATGTAAAAAAATATTTAGTTTTTTTTCATCAAGAGATATTATTCTAAAGCAAACGCCCTCAGTACCAATCCAAATAAAAAGATGGGCAATAAAAAGATCTCCCCTTTTATGGGATGAAATTAAGCTCAAAGAACTGTAGGATGGGATAAGGTATTTGGATAAATATCTTCTAATCATAGCTGCAGCAAAATTTAATTCGTTAGTTTTTATTAAAATCGTTCTTAACCCTATATATGAGAGATATTCTTCCTATTAAACAAAACACAATAGAAAAAGCAAAAAAAATTCTTTTTATTGTGGGTTTATTGTTAACAATAATTGGACTTAGCTGGACTACTCTTTTCAATTGTTCCTTTTTCTCATGTAATGAAAAACACTTTCAAATACAAACGGCACCAGAATTTAGAGTATTTGGAGAAAATATTGAGATCGATAGTACACTTTATCTTCCAAAGGAAAGGAATGACATATATGAGAAGCGTCCCGCAATCGTTTATGTTCATGGATTTTCAAGCAGTAAAACCTATTTTAAAAGTTTTGCTAATGAATTCGGGAAACGAGGATTTATCGGGTTTTGTATTTCAGGAAGAGGACACGGGGGAAGTAGCGGACAGTTTGGATTTACTTGGGAAAATGAAACTCTGAGCGCGGTTCAGTGGTTGCGTGAGAATGCGGACAAATATAATATCGATCTCTCCAGAATTGGAGTGGTGGGACACTCAATGGGAGCTTTCTCGGTTACCTTAGCCTCACTTATAGATCATGAATTGGGAAATCATTGGATTAATACCACGCTCACCGTCGGAGGTCCCCAATATGATGTACAAGATGAAGATATAAATGACGGAGTTCTCAGTCATTTAGAACGATTCGATGAGGTAAAAAATTGGCTTTATCCGACGTTAACTTATGATATCGATGCTGCCTTTGAAAACATTATCATTAAGGATAAATTGAACGAAAGTAAAACCAACATCCCCCGAAATTTCCTTAATATTGTCGGCGATAGTGATGAGATATTTACAGTTGAAAGTGCAAAAGAACTTGTATGGAATCTCGGCAGAGACTCTATTTTCGGAACATCGGATTACAAGCAAATCGAGAGCGAAAAAACCTACGGGAGCTTTTTAGATGGCAGCGCACGAAGGTTAGTTATCCTAGAAGGACAAGACCATATAACTGAAGGACAAAATGAAGGAGCAATTGAAGAATCAATTCGATGGATGAAAAATTCCATGTTTATGGATCCAAATGCCAACGAATTAGATTCTAACGACATAAATGAAACGGAACGAAAAACAGGAAATAGGATCACTCTAATTGGTGTTATTCTCCTAGCAATCCCGTTATCTATCTATTTAGCCAATAAAGTTTCCACTGAGGAGTCAAATATTAAGGCTGCTAAGGAGATTGAGAAAAAAGATTTTAAAAAACAGATCTTACTTTATATTGCCTTATACCTTGGAACCAACGCCTTAGTGATTCCATTAATTTCTGTCTTTTCTTTAAATACATTAATTGTTACCGATTTTATGGTAACCAATATCTTTACGATACTCCTCTTTACTCATGCCTTAATTTTCCTTCCCGTACTTTTGGGTCTTATTTATACTGAGCGAAAAACATATTACGAAACTTGGGCAGATTTCGGTTTGGAAATAAAACCCCACCAACTTCAAAGGAATCTTCTTTATGGAGTGGGCTTATTTTTAGCCATATATATTCCATTGCTTGTAAGTTTAACCCTATATGGAATAAAATCATTAATTATCTATAAAATTGTTGGATTTTTAGAGATCTGGGGCATTATCTTTACTTTTACTTTTATCTATGGACTTTTCTTCAATGGTCTCATACAATCTAAATATTCCCGCTATGAAAAGGAAAAACTCTTATGGATACCTTCCTGGCGAGAACTTTTCTACACCAATTTACTCAATACAGTTATCGGTGGAACAGGACTCACAATCTCCTATTTATTGCTATTAATTTCACTCCAATTTTTCCCAACAATTGTATTTTTTGTGATTCCAATCTTTTATTTGCTCTTCTTGGGTATGTCGATGATAAGTTCGTGGATTTATCTTAAGACCCGATGTATTATATCAGGTGTAGTTTTTACCTCATTTTTGTTAGCGTTGCTTGCTTCTGTCTTGCTTCCGAGTATTTATAATTCCGGTACGTTGGTTTTTACCACAATTTAAGTTATTCATACCTTAATCTCTTTTTTTTATCATTAAAGGCTAATTCAAAATTTTAAATCATCTAAATTTAAAAAATACTAGATATTTTAGATAAAATTATATAACTATAGTGCTATAGATTATATATGAAAACTTCCATTCAAATTACAAAAGATACCTTGGAAAAATTAAAACAACTGAAGAAAGTTTTTAAAACATCTACATATGATGAACTTATCAATAAACTTATCGATAAGTCTCAAAATATTCCTGAAAGCATGTTTGGGATAGATAAAGGAAAACTTCAACATTTTAAAAGAGAGGATAGAATTGTCTTCAGAGAAGAATAAATATCTTTTGGATACGTTTGCTTGGATTGAATATTTTATTGGAAGTAAGAAAGGAAAAACGGTTAAGAATTTAATTGAGAACGGAAAAATCTATACCTCAATCATTTCAATTGCTGAATTATCCGATAAGTATTATCGAGAAGGACTGCATGTTGAATGGAAAGAACGTTATAAATTTATTATCTCCAATTCTAAAATTGTTCCCCTTTCAATCGAAGTTGCAAAAAATTCAGGTCCAAGAAAGTGGAAATTAAGAGAATCAATGGAGGAGATAGGTTTGGCAGATGCAAGTATTATTGAAACTGCTTTCCATAATGATCTTTCTGTAGTTTCTGGGGATCCTCATTTCGAGAATTTAGAAAAGACCATATTTCTGAAATAAACTTTAAATTCCCTATAGAAATTTCAGATCCTATTAAATACTAATCCTCAGCACTTGGAATCTTTGGTAATTCACGCTTTTCTTCCTTAACTTCTTGCTGTTCTTCTTCCGTCTCTTCTTCTGGTTTTTCTTCTTTTTCTTCTTTTTTTGAAGGTTGAACAACTTGTGGTTCTTCTTTTATTTCTTTAACAGAAGAATCTTGTTTTTTAAGAATTTCCAACGCCTCCACGATTTTTCCTTCTTCCTCGTCAAAGTAGACCCGTAATTTCACATCATCCAACTCAATCATTCCTTTCGGAAGCTTTTTCACAGGTTCCCATTCTGTTTCAAGGATTTCTTTTCCTAATACATCAACTTTTTTTGAGACTGCTCCATAAAGGGTATGACCAATCACTAAGTTTTGGCGCTTATGATTTTTGGGAAGATCCATTTCAACAATTTTATCCATAATTTCTTTTCGTCTTTCCTGAGATAATGTTGATTTTTTAGCGGATTTACGGGACTTTCTAGAATAAGACCGCCGGGGACGTCTTGAGCGCCTTGAGGAAGTAGGTTTTGGTGTGCTCGGCGGTGATGAAACGGTTTTTACCTTTTTCTTGGATGCCATCTTCACGCCAGTGTCAATTTTTTTGCCTGTTTCCTCTTCAAGCTCTTCAAGTGCAGGAGAATAATACCCCGAATCGGACTCTGATTTTACCTTCTTCTTGGACTTTTTTGGTTCTGGAGCATTTACAGCTTTTTCCCTATCGACATTCCGGACATATCTCATATCTTCCAAGACTTCTGTGACTTCCATCGATTCGAAGTCAAACGCGTTTAGAAAATCAACGGGTTCATCACCCTGATCGACAGAGACGATTTTACATCGATGAAATGCCGCAACCTTTACCAATTCCTCTTGAAGTCCTTGGGCCACCCGAGAACTAATAAATCGTTTTCGAACCGGGGATTTTGAGCCTTTCCAAATGTAAATACGCCTGATATCTTCTTTCACGATAACCACGACTTGCTCGGGATGTAAAACAATTTTTCCGTTATCTTCACGGAATTCATCTTCAGTTATATCAGTCAGAATTCTTTCTCCCGAATCGTCCAGCTCGTAAATCATAAACGGGTCATAATGGTCCTGACCTTCGAATTCTTCTTCAGTCATACTATCTTATCACTTTCTCTAATTCTGATCTATTCTTTAAATAGAATTAATATCATACAAATTATTAATTAAAATACTCTTAACAAGATATTAGATTTAACCAATTTATATTTTATTTTTTGCAAACCAATTGAAGTTCCAATACTTCGGAAGAAAATAAAAACAAAAAGAAAAGATGAATTAAATCATTTAATTATGTTAAGGAGCTAAGAATTCCGCCGCTTGAATCATCGTGGATTACGTTATCAATTGTAATCACAAAGCCAAGTAGAATTCTGCGATCAGTTTCATTATCTAAGATACGTAACGCATATGTATCCTTAAAATCTAATACGCCGCCCATGAAAACATCCCGCCATCGATCTGCTTTCTCAACTTCAGCGATCAATTCGCCTGTTTGGGCATCCGTGATCTTAAAAGAGAAGCCCATAAATTCCCCTTGTGCTTCAAACCATCGATTTCCTTTTGGGTCTTCCAGGAAAAATTTTGGGCGGAAGAAACTGAGAAACTTTTTCTTAATCCGGGCAATTAATTCTCCATCAGGTGTTTTAAGATCATGGGCTCCGCGCAATGACAGAATTTTTTTATGAATGGTGGCAGAAACCGAACCATCTTTCTCCCTCAATTCAATCTTTCTTCGAAGGCTCAAGAGCTTCCGTTTCATTTTTCCGATTACTTGATTTTCTTGGTCTAAAATATCTCCAGAACCCCAATCCCAATACTTTTCCTTTAATATATAATAGTTTCTATTAATATCAAACAAGCCCGCCTCACTAGGGGGAGGAGAGGGATTGTTTTGGATTGTTTGAGAGGAATCCTTTTCCTCTGATTCGCTTAATTGATCCTCTGGAATTTCCGCGCCGCAATTCTCACATAATTTCTGGGTAGGATCCGCTAGTTCTGCTCCGCATTTTGGACAAAATTTATTTGACATTTTATACACATAATTATTTTTTTTATATTAACTTAACTTTTGCGTATTTTATTTTTAAATTTTTACGTTCTCATTCTCTGTTACCCAACTGCCGCTAAATCGTTTCGAAGTTCCCGTTCGAGGAGGGACTATGGTTTTTTAGGAGCCCTTGAATTATCTTTAGAGCGTTTTGGTTTTTTTTTGCGGGTGTGATAATTCCGAGACAAAATGAGATAAATACGAATATAACTTCTTGATAATATATAAAAAAGGGCATTTCACGAAAATTAATCAATTCTAAATAATGCGAAACAAAACCCCTTAAGAAAAAGATTTTTAATTAGAAAAGGTAATATTTATTATAGAAATAAAAAGTTGATGATTTTGATTATATGACTTCCATGCCCAAACTCATGAAATTGAAGGATTATGTCACCATAACAGGTACAACGCTAGGCATACTTGCATTAATCTGTGCTACCATCGGAGATCGAGCATCTCTGTGTATCGGTTTTTTTTTCCTCACACTGACGGTGGCAACGGATTTAATGGATGGATATATTGCACGGAAGACAAACACGGTAAATGAACTCGGTATTCAGCTGGATAGTCTTAATGACTCATTAACATTTGGAATTGCCCCCGCGGTATTAACATATCAAGCGTTTAAAACTAATATTTTTGAACTGAACATTATATTAATTATCGGTTGTGTCTGCTTCTCATTAGGAGCAGTACTCAGATTAGCTCGATTTAATATCTCGGAGGAACCGGGATATGAAGGAGTCCCTACACCTCTTACCGGATTAATGCTTATTTGCTTTTTCTTCGGTAATTTCTTTTGGGCGTATGCGTTAGGTGGACCAGGGCAAGCGGGAATGACCGAACCATTTCCCTTTTTTTCAAGTCTCATAATATCCTTTTTAATGATTGTGGTTGGATGGTTCAATATAACGACTCATATTCATTTCAAAGAAAAAGATAAATTCGTGTATATGCTTTTTATCTGCTTTGCCCCCGCGGTTCCCATATTCGGAATTATCGGAATAACGGAACCGGGATTTGGTCTTTCCATGTTCGCCAGTATTTTTTTCTTTGTAATGTTGACAATCGAGCTGTTATATCTCATCAGGGGGTTTTTTATAGATGTACCCGAAGAAACAGAAAAAAACACAAGTGCAACCTCCGCTCATTAATTTAAAATAATAATAAAAAAGTATTTTTATTCTCTTTTCTCACGTTTTTTGAAGCAGTTATTCAAATATCCGCTTCTTCCATGTTTCAATGGCAGAAAAGATTTGTGATTTATCATCCCCGCTCAAGGGTTCTTTTTTATTTTTATAGGAATTTATCCACTTCCTAATGTTATGTAAAGTTACGGAAAATCCCTTTTGTTCCAGAATTACATCAGCGGCTTGCTCTAAAAGTTGGCTGAATTGAATGCCATTCATAGAATTAAGATTCTGTAATAATTTATTAAATGCATTATCAATGGCAACAGCGACTGGATCGGAGGGATCGGGGTGAACCTGCGACTTGAACTGACCAGTTGATTGGGCATTTTGGGTTGGCTGAGCCTCTTCGGCTGGCTTTTGTGTAGATTGCTGTGAAGTGGTTTCGGGTTTTTGGGAAGTTGTAGCTGTTGGGTCGTGGTTGAAAGCGGATTTCTCCCCTTTTTGATTCTTGGGGGCTTCTGATGGTTGCGAGCTAGTTTGAGTCTTTTGAGTCGTTTGTCCTTGGGCCGTAGAAGTCTGTTTAACTGGCTGTTTGGTTTGATTCTGTGTTTTAGTTTCTCTACCAACTGGTGTGAGTTGGGGGCGTTCTCTTTGAAATTTAGAAGAAGACCCAGCTTCTACTTTCGTTCTTGAAACCTTTTCGGATTTTGCAGCCTTCCAAATCGGCTTAATCGAAGACGTAAGGACTTTTATCAAAGGTTTATAATTTGTACTAAACCCTAAACAATTATCTAAGATATCTTCAGTATCTGGCTTTTTCACGGCAATAAGAATGTGATTATCGTCCCCCTGAACAGCTATTATTCTCTTGTTTGATAATTGCCGATAAGTGATATTTGATTTTTCCTTATATTTCTTTACTTTGCTGTTGGTGTGGGGGTTCGCCGCCGCAATTTTAAAGTTAATGCTTGTATCAACCTTTTCAAACATATCTAAATTTATATGATGCTCTAATTTTGGAAGGATGAGCATTACTTGATCCTTGGAATTGTTGACTATTTGAAAAATCTCTTCATTAATACGGGTGATAGACTTTACCTCCCAGAAATTCTCGATGGAAAATGCCTCAGGAGTGAGCATTGATTCATAATAGGTCTCCAACACGGTTTGAATCGGCTTACTTAACTGTGACACGTTAGTTAAGGATTCCAACACCACATCATTAAATCCTTCAGAAATGTTTTGCTTTAATTGGTCAAGATTCTCATCGAGATTTTCTTTATTGGTAACTATGATTTCTTTAATTTTTTCAAGTTCTTCTTTAAATTGATCAATTGTATTATAATATAATGTCTTTAGTTCGTCTAACTGGCTAAATGATTTGTTTAAAAATCCTTCTAAGGGTCCTTTTACCTTTTCATCGATGGGTCCTTGGACCTTATCAAATTCTTCATCGATCAAATCAAAGAGTTCATTCGTAAAATCGTCAACCATTTCTTGGAGATTTTCCTTAAACACATTCTCGACAATCTCGATGATTTCCTCCTCGTGCTTTCTCATTTCAAGTTCTTTCACTTGCTTTGTGATTTTTTTCCTGATATTCTTCAATATCTTAATTAACTTTGCAAATTGAATTTGGGAGATACTTCGGATTCGTTCATGAACATTTCTAAAAATTTCTGAAATTTCCGGAATAGTCTCCATTAGATTTTTTATTTCTTTGATGTCTTTGATTAAATCATCTACATCATGCTTTTGAATAAGATATTGTTCATCAAGATCTTTATACACGTAATTAAAATCCTCCAAAAGGGAATCCAATTTCACCGGATTTTCATTTTCAAAAATGTTCTCCAAAGATTGGCTTAATAGTTCTCTAATTTTTTCATTAATATTTGGTAAATTCTCATTTATATTTGAATAATAATTAAGGATAGGAGAAATTGGGGGAATTGAATAATAAAACGATAAGGTCTCAGAAGAATCAGGTCTGACAATTATTATGAGATTATGATCTTCAAGTTCAGCTAAAGTCTCCTTAAGCTCCTTTTGGGACAAGGAATCTGGCATAATGGATTTTATCTCATAAAATGTTAATGGGGAATTGATTAAGCTTTTTAAATACAAGTTGATTGCCCCATCAGAGAGTCCTAATTGGTTTAAAAACTTTTTCATCTTCTTCTCGTTCTTGTATAAATTATTCACAATAAATTTTATTTTCTTAATAAGAATTTTGCCATGATCTCTAAAATAATTTAGTCAATTTTTTAATAAAATAATTGCTTATGTCTTCTAGGATCTTGATAAATTTTTATAAATTGGAACAATTTTACCAATTTAATAATATTAAATTTTGGAACTTATGAATCATGGGAGAAGATATTTTTTTTTATATTGATATATCAAAAAAGCTCTTGAAAAGAAGATATATTACCAAAGCTATTAAGTTTTACATCGAAAATAAACGAAAGGTTAATCAGAAAGGAAGATACGGAGCTTTACTCTTTCAAGAGGAGGGAAACCCGGTTTTTATTACGGATAAAAAGGATTCAGAGGTTATTATAGACGCTATTAAAGAAAACTGGAAAAATCGTCCTAAGAAAAAAAGTCATTTCGAAAACGGCTTGTTTTATATCTTCAGTTACATTTCAGAGACTGTACGGAAAAAACCAAAATTTTATAGAATTATTGTAATTACAGACACTCCCAGTGATTTATCTGAAGAATATCAAGACGCATTATTCAATTTGATTTCAAAAATTAAAATCTTTCCCACGTTTATTGATATTATCAGAGTAGAGGAAGAAGGAAAGCGGTTTTTCAAGGATGACGTTAAACTTAATGTATTGGTAGACGAAACAAACGGCGAAATCTTCTATGTACATGATAAAGATGAGTTTCGAGATGTTATTAAGAAATTAGTAAAAAATAAGCAATTAGTGCGTCGATTTCAAGATAAAGGAAACGAAATTCATATCGATGAAGACGATTATAATTTTTATCGAAAATTAGCAAAAACTCTGGAGGAACCTGAAAATACGGAAAATCTCTCCTGTTACTTTTGTGAAGAACTTATTTGTCCGATATGTGTCGATATAAATGATGTGCATTCAGTATGTGAAGAATGTGGTTCTGCATTTCATCATTGTTGCCTAACTAACTACGTTATGGATAATAATATTGGAATCCCAAACATCTTCCGCTGTCCGGAATGCCATATTTTACTTCAAATAGAAGAAAGAGAAGTTAAAAGGATAAAGGATATGGATACTGAACTCGAAACTGTTAAGGATGTCATGGGACTAAACCAGCCTAAATCTCAAGCAAAAGAAGAGGTCAAAGTCGACACAGATTTGAAAAACCATAAATTCGAAAAACCAAGAACCTCCAATAAAGTAGAACCAAGCAAGAGGACTGTTCCCAATATCAAACGAAACGAGCCTCAAGAGAGAGGGGAAAATGTCAAGAAGATAAGAGTGGGTGGGTTTTTTGGAAGTGTATATACAGTTAGGAAAAAGAATGGTAAAATTATATATCAAGAGAAAAGAACGAGGGATACCAAAAGTGGAGGGACAAAAAGACAAGAGAGAGAGTCCCCCCAAGGTGATAGAAAATCGTCAGTTTGGACCCCAACACAAGACGGTTATAATGAAGAATTTAATCACTCTAAATCGAAGTTAAAGATTTGTCCAATATGCGGGTCGCACTTGAGAGGAGATGAGAGGTCTTGCCCTAACTGTGATAGCGACCTATCTAATTTTTAACTGATCCCAAGAGTCCCTTGAGATCAATAAAATTAAATAAGACTTTTTGTATTGTTAATAGAGAAGTTTAAATAATTTTTATAAGATTTAATTTTTTGAAGATTCTGCCGCAAGGATGTTTGAAAAGGTAATGAACCCCATAGAAAAGCCAGCCGTTGAGGAAGTAATTTTTTATCTTGACCTATTAGAAGATCATATCAAAAGAAAAAACCTACTTTCGATGCTCCGTAATTTTATGCATGAGAAGCATAAATATTATTCATCGAACGCATCTTATGGGTGCGTCTTATTTTTAGAAAACGATAATCCGATCACCATTTACGATACAACCGAGATTAAAGAGTTGTTAGATACAATAAAAAAGGCTTGGAAAGAAAGAGAACAAGAGCAGAGTAGATTTGAAAACGGTCTTTTTGAAATACTCTCATATATATTTCGGAAAAGCAAAAGGGAATCAAAAGTTTTTCGGATAATTATTCTTACAGATTCTCCTAGTAAACGTTCGGAGGATTATCATAGAGCAGTCTATGAGTTAATTTCAAAATCCAAACAATTTCACACCTACGTTGACATACTAAGGATTGGAAATCAAAGATTTTACGAAGATGACATTAAATTAAAAATCATCAGCTCTGAAACTCAAGGGGGCATTTTTTACTGTCAGACAGAAAAACAGTTTGAAAATATTTTTTTATCCCTAATCAAAAACAAACAAGAGTTTAATAAAATCCAACCCGAAGAGGAAAATATCTTGGAAAAGGATAAAATATTTTATGAGAAAATGGCTGCCGAATTACTATCTTTAGAACCCAACGAAGAAAAAAGTTGTAGCTTATGCCAATCAGAACTCTGCCCAATTTGTACTGCTAATTCAGATGAGACTCACAAATGTTATAATTGTGGTGCGAAGTTTCACGGTTGCTGCGCAGCCCAACATTCTCTCACTCATAATATCGGCTTTAACCATATCTTCCGATGTCCACAATGTGGCACATTGCTCAAGTTGGATAAAGAATTTGTAAAAGCTTTTAAAGAAGAAATGGAAGAATCTTACTCAGAAGAAGAGTATCAAGAACTATATCAAAAGAGGGAGGAATCGTCCGATTTATCCATGGAAGGGTCAGTAACACCCACAGACCACCTCGAAAAGAATAATTCAAGTGAGCTTAGAAATCTTGGAGACGGAATTGATGATCCCGTTAAAGAAACAGAAGTAAAACCGGAAATAGAACAAAATAAATACGAGCATATACCCGAAAGTCATAAGGATGAAACTGCAATGAAAAGAGAGAGCAATTCTGAGTGTTTGGTAAGGTCAGAAGAACGTACGTTAAAAAATCCTTTGACTCCCCCTGACATTCCTCCATCATCTCGAGTGCAAGGAAAGGTAAAACTAGGAGGCTTTCTCGGGCAAGAAGTTATCTTCAATTCCCAACAAAAAAGGAGTCCAGGAACATCTTCTCAAGAAAATATCAAAATGAAAAAACAAGACACGAAGAGATCTATTACATCACTTAGCCCTCCAAAATCAAAAAAAAGGGATAAAATCAAGGTCTGTCAGATTTGCGGGGCCACAATAAAAACCGTCTATGTTTGTCCAGAATGCGGCGCAAAATTAGATTAAATTAGATCAAATTAGATTAGATCAGATTATGATTAGACAAGTTCGTTAAAGCATTTTTGGAATTCTTCTATTTCTGGAGGACATCCTTTTACATATTTATCAATGGGAATACGTTCCGCGATATTATCTTTATCAATAGCCTTATTTTTAAGCCCGGAGTCCCAATTAAGATTAAATATGCTTTTTTCTTCCGTGGAGCAATTTCCGATTTTTACGATTTTGTGTTCTTTCGGCATCTGTTTCCAAAACTCCATTAAAGGATCACGCTGAACCTTTAACATACATCCCACTATGAGCAAGATATCACATTTCTCTGGATCATCCGTAAAATCAAAAGGATAAGGGTTTGAAGTTAAATAAGAAGTCAACATTGAGCTGCATTTGCCGCATTCGCCAATATTTAGAATATGAATATTCATATTAATTCGGAAGATTATTGTTAAGTTTATGTTTATTATGATATAATTTTAATTAACCTTTATTTATATTAAAAATTTCTTTCTTGAAAACGATGAAAATATAAATGTTCCAGATACTTTTTTATTATAGTTGAAAATGAATGGATCAGAACCTATTAATTCAAAACCAGTCAAAAAGAAAGCCGAAATTGAGAAACCCTCGGAAGAAGAGGAGCTAACTAAATGGAAAATCATTGGTTACTCGCTTCTTATTACAATAAGTATTGCCATTTTTGTAATCTCAATGATCGGTGCTGATCCGTTTACCCTAATCGTTGCATTTGGGATTTCCCTTGTTTTTGTCTATTTCTCCGAAGAAACCACTGAGGAAATCAACTCCAAAGAAAAAAATAAGAATAGCTAATTTTGTATTTTCCGTAACCCTTAAATACATATTTAATTTTTTATTTCTTTAAATATGGTTGAGGAAAAGGTTACTAAAGAAGAACTTTTAGAAAAATCTAAAGAACCCGCGAAAAATGCGCTAAAGATGCATCCGTTTTATCGAGGGAAAGTACAAGTGATGCCCAGATGTCAAATTAAAAGCTATGATGATTTTGGTATATATTACTCCCCGGGCGTTGCGGCCCCTTGTGAGGAAATTAAAAAGAATCCAGAAAAAGTCTACGACTATACCAGTAAATGGAATTACGTTGCAGTTGTTTCCGATGGAACACGGGTCTTGGGTTTAGGCGATATTGGTCCAGAAGCGGGGTTACCCGTGATGGAGGGAAAGGCACTCTTGTTCAAATATTTAGGAGGAGTTGATGCATTTCCCTTATGTATCGGGCAAGATTTATCTGCAAAAGAGATAATTAAATTTGTGAAAAATGTCCAGCCCACCTTTGGAGGGATAAATTTAGAAGATATCAGCAAGCCGAAATGTTTTGAGATTCTTGATACTCTCCGTTCGGATCCTGAGGTGAAAATCCCCGTTTGGCATGATGATCAGCAAGGAACCGCGTGCGTGACGCTGGCTGGCTTAATAAACGCGTTAAAGATAGTGGGTAAAAAACGCGATGAGGTAAAAATCGTGTTTAATGGAATAGGTGCTTCTAATTTTGCCATCTCGCGACTCTTGGGCGAGGCGGGATTCGATCTCAATAAGGCGATCTTTGTAGATTCGAAAGGTATCTTGTATGAAGGACGTGCTGATTTACAAGATCCGGATTACTATAAGTATGAAGTCGCTCACAAAAGTAATCCCCAACAAATAAGAGGAAAGGTCGATACTGCTTTGAAGGGAGCTGATGTGTTAATTTCATTGAGCATTCCTGGTCCAGGAGTTATAAAGAAGGAATGGATAAAAGAAATGAGTGACGATGCAATTGTATTTGCATGTGCTAATCCGATTCCTGAAATTTTTCCTTGGGATGCAAAAGATGCCGGAGCGCGGATTGTTGCGACAGGTAGATCAGATTTTTCGAATCAAGTGAATAATTCACTCGGATTTCCCGGTATTTTTCGGGGTACGTTAGATGTCCGAGCAGAAACTATTACAGATGAGATGTGTATTGCAGCAGCTAATGCACTCTCCAATTTGGTGGGAAAGGTAGATGGTTCTATGGATGAAGATCATATCCTTCCGACAATGGAATATAAGGAAGTTTTCATCAACGAAGCGGTCGCAGTAGGGCTCAAGGCGATTGAGCAAAATATTGCCAGAATTAAATTAAGCGAAGATGAATTATATAAGCAAGCAAGTAATATTATTAATAATTCGCAACAACAAGCAAAATTATTGATGAAAGAGGGATTGATCCCTTCGTTTAATGACTATGTTGCGTGATTTCTTTTAATTTCCCTCTTGAAGCCGAAAATGAATACGGAAAACCACAAAAAGGATCCGGAGATCTCTCCCACGATCTCACGAGTTTGTATGATCCTCTCAGGCATCCTAATGGGAAACGTAGGACTCTTAGTAACGTTTTTGGGGGGGTATAGTACATTTTCAATTGTCTTCTTCCGGGGATTCTTTGGAACACTTTTTCTTTCTCTTTTTATGCTGTGGAAGCGGTCATTCACTCTCAAATTTTTGAAAAGCGTTTTCAAGACCCATTGGAAATTTCTTATTCTCACCGCAATCATAAATCCACTGGTTATACTTTTTTATTTTATCAATATAATCATTTCTGGCTATTCGATTGCAGCCTTCCTCTTGTATACGGGAGGATTGTTTTTTCTCTTATTTTTAATAATTACAAAGGAAGAAAAGATTACAAAGATTAATATAATCAGTTTTATCTTGGCTATAATTGGTGTAGGAGTTATTATGGAGATTTGGAATGGCATTACGAATTTTTGGGGGTTTTTCTACGGTATGCTTTCCGGCGTAAGTTTAGGATTACTGAATTTTTTCAAGAAAAAAATTTATAATAAGCGTGAGGAAGTAGCCCCAGAGAACAAAGAGAAGGGAGCTTTTAACATCTTTTTGGCATGGTTTGCTACCTTGTCCATTGTTATTATGTTCTTTCCCTTTGGGTTCTTCGATCTCTTTCAGTTCACGGGTCTCGATTTATTGTATTGTCTTTTTTTGGGACTCTTCCCCACTGCGCTGGCTTTTATCTTTTTCAACATTGGCATTCTCAATGATAAAGGGGGCAACATTGTTATACTTTCTTATTTTGAACCCGTAATGGCGACTATCAACACCATTATTTTCTTGGACATGTTTTCCATTTATATGATAATTGGAGGAGGGTTTATTCTTTTAGCCAATATCCTAACACTTCTCTATTCCAATCAGAAAAGTTAATTTTTAACCTTAAAGATAATATTTTAATTTATCAACGCCTTCTCACGAAGAGAAAGTTGAAATATTAGTAAAATTTGACGGATTTCTTAAAGAAAGTAAAGATTTGATTAAAAGATACTGTCCAGATAAAATAATTAGCGTTCTCAGATCCTTGTAATTATTCTCTTAGGGAGTTTATACTAATGGCAGATACTTTTTTTGATCGCTCGAAGAAAAAAATTCCCGTAAACAATCCCGAGAAGGAGTTTGAGCCAGTTAAAATGCTTGAGGGACGAATTAAAGAAGCAGGAGAAGACTTTCTCCACCAGCGACCACCTGTATTTTAGTTATTTATTGCAGCTAAAATCACGACAAGAAGACAAACCTATATTAGAGAGAAATTGTATTACAATGTTTATCAACATTCAAAATTTAAATGAAGAAGGGTATTATTAGATTATATGCCAATTAAATTACCCCAAATGTCTGATCAAGAAATTAAAAATTTAATCGAAACGCAATCAATTTGCAGAATGGCTTTTATCGATACGCAATCGAACCAATCTGAAGTTTACCCTTATATTGCTCCCTTTCAATATATCTATAATGACGCTTTTTATTTCCACTTCACAGATTACGGGAAGAAGAAACGTATATTAGAGAAAAATAACAATGTCTGTATCTCTATTGAGCAGTTAAAAGAAGAATTATCGGAATTTTATTTTATCTCCATCCAAGGAACCTTAGTCGAAGTTAAAGATGATGAAACAAAAAAGGCGGTCATTCGAGCCTTGGTAGAGGATGCACGGAATAGTTTTTCAGAGAATTTTCTCTCTGCCCATGGATTCGAGAAGGAGGAAGGATGGGAAGCTTTCAAACCAGATGGGAACTTGCGTATTTTTAAATTAAAGGAAACAGGGGAACGTGTTGCATTAAAATCCGGTTAATCCGATTAACGGCCAAAATATAAAAATAGAAAAGAAGCAAAAGAAAAAATAAATAATTGTTAGACTGTCGGGCCTCAATTCAAACAGTTCCGCGGCAAGGTGTTGCTCAAGAAACAAGGGAAATCTATTACTTATATAATCAAATTGTTTATTGGGACAAAGATTATCACGCTAAACAGTCCAGCAGCGGGAAAGGTTAACAACCAAGCTGCAACAATTTTCCTTAAACCTTTTTGGGTATGACTTTTGCTTGCTCTTGAAAGTCCAACAAGCGATGCGACAAGCATATGGGACCCCGATAAGGGGATTCCCAACATTGTCCCAACAAATAAGATGATCGTGGTTGGAAATTCTGCAGCAAATGCGGTACTCGGTCTTAATTCAGTTATTGAACCCACATTTCGAATCACATTTCGTCCTAGGACAATAATTCCAAGAGCAAAACTGATTCCAACAATAAGCAAAGCAAAATTGATGTTGATTTCTTCAATACCCGTTAGAATTCCAACCGCATTAGAAGTATCATTTCCAGCACGAGAGAATGCTGTGATACATATAGTTAAAAGAAGCAAATAAGAGAATTGTTTTTCCGTTTTTTCAAAATCATCGAGTCCATTTAATTTATTGATCACCTTCTTATGAACTAATTTATAGGATATATAAGTCGCCACATATCCTATCAAAGGAGAAAGGAGCCACCAAGCACTCATTTCGATTACAGTGCCCCATTTTAAACCCTCAAATCCGCCAAAAAATAGGCCTAAACCGATAACTGCTCCAATAGTAGCATGAGTGGTCGAGATAGGAAGTCCAAAAGCTGCTGAAATAATTAACCAAGTCGCTGTAGAGATGAGTATGGTAATTACTACAGCATTCGTTACTTCTGTCTTCAAAATTTCTTTTCCCACCGTTTCACTCACAGCTTCGCCTAAAATAAACGCTCCTGCGATGGCAAGAATAGTGGTTAATACTAAAAGTTGTTTCATCGTTAATGTACGAGACCCGTAGACTGTGGCAAATGATTCGTCATTGGCACCAATAGCGAAGGCAATAATGAGGGAAAGTATGAAAAAAATGATGATAATAAGCGAGAAATCCATTTTAAGTCAACACCTTAATTATTTATTGGGATATTTTATAATAAGCCCTCGTAGATAATCGGAGATCTCTTCCACCTTTGAGATAATCTCAAATAACCATACAATCAGTTTTGAAGTGAGATATACTCTTAAAGCATTTTCCCGATAAGTAAATAACTCCGCTAACAGCTTATAATAGACTGCTCGTCCCTCTCTTTTAATATTTTCAATATAAAACGTTTTTTGATAAGCTTTGTTGAAATTATTCTCCATCAAATCAACCATATCAATTAATTCACAGACACTATCGAAACATAATTTATTGAGGTTTTTCATCTCTTCCTTTATACTGGCATAAACATTATATGGATACAACAGGATAAAATGAGATATTTCCTCAGATTTATCGGAAATACTATCCAGATTATTAATTATTTTATATCGATCTTCAATTAAAAACGGCAATGCTCTCTTGGTTTTAAACAGAGTTTCAATATATTTTTCTTTGAGTCGGTCGGCTTTATGCTCTGAGGAGATTACCTCATTCAACTTTTCCTCATTCTTTTTTCCTTTTAATAGGATATTGAACCCGTCATAGAGTGCAGCTGTGCCGCATTTCAATTCTTCCAAATATTTTTGATAGGTTTCCCCTAATTCGGGTTTATCTTTCTTAAATTTTTCTTTCAGTTTTTCGAATAATTTCATAACTTAATTAATATAGAGACTTATTTATAAACTTTCAATATCCCTAGAATATAATAAAATTTCAATATAATGAATGCTTTTCCTTTTTAAGAAAAATGCCCTCAATTGAGATCAATTTCCAAGATATTGTTTTTAATAAAGCAATACAGACCTATTGCAAAAATTCGGAATTTACTTGCCCTCATTACGGACATTCATGGGCGTGTCCTCCAGAAGCTCCTTATTTGGAGGAGGATGTCTCTAAGTATTCAAAATACCTCTTGGTGTATGTGAAATTCAATTTGGAAGAATATATCGAGAAAATACGCGCCAAGCATTCCAACCGGAAAAAATCACACATTATCACTTCAATATATCGAAAAGAGCTTGTGAGGTCTCAATTTGCAGAGGAAATGAGAGAGTGCATTTCTCATCTATCCTCTGAATTTGGAGATATATTAGTGTTATGGGATGGATATTGTAAATTATGTGAGGAAAGATTAAATAAACCGTGTACCTATGATGACGGAGAAGCTTGCCGCTTTCCAGAGGATATTCGCTATTCGATGGAAGCCGTGGGGATAAACGTCAGCGAAACGGCTAAAAATGTTGGAATACATGTAGAATGGCCTCCAAAAACCTATCTTTATCGATTCGGATTAATATGCTTTAAATAAAGTAAATCCGTTTTTTGCTCAAAAAGAGAAATTTTATATAACAGCTGGCTCAAATTATACAAATTAAAAAAAAAGTGGATAAAAATTTATTATTTTTCAACATCTAAGACTATCTTGCCATCTCTCAATTCGATTATCCTATCTGTTCGCTCTGCAATTTTCCTGTCGTGGGTTATAGTTATAATGGAAGTCTTATACTTTTTATTAATTTCTCTGAATAATTCATAGACATTATCCGTTGCTTCACTATCTAAATTTCCCGTGGGCTCATCAGCAAGCAATATTTTGGGATTATTCATTAACGCACGGGCAACTGCGGTTCTCTGCTGTTGTCCACCCGACATATTGGGCGTTAAATTATCTTTTACTTGATGGATCCCCATCAACTTTAACAGTTCTTCACCTCGCTCTTTGACCTCCTTGGTAACTTTTTGATCACTAATACGGAAGGGCATCAACACGTTCTCAATTGCAGTGAATTCAGGAAGTAAATAATGGAATTGAAACACAAACCCAATGGTCTGATTTCGCAAGGAAGATAATTCTTTTTCATTCATTTTGTCCGTCCGCTTTTGATCGATATAGAGTTTTCCCTCTGTTGGTTTGTCCAAGGTTCCAATGATATTCATTAGGGTGGACTTTCCGCTTCCCGAAGGACCAATTATGGAGCAGAATTCTCCTTCGTTGATTTTTAAATTGATTCCGAATAAAACTTGCGTGGCCACACCAGAATAATAGAATTTATCTATATTTTCTAATCTAATAACTTCATTTTTCATCCTTTATTCACCTCGAATAATATCTATGGGATCTAATTTTGATGACTTCACAGCAGGTAAGAGTGCCGCAATAACACACGCGATAATTGAGATCAATCCAGAAATGATTATAAAGATCGGATCAATGGAGAGAGTGATCACAGAACCACCAGTACCGAAATTGAAGCCCGCCAATAGGAATAGCCCTAAGGAAACTCCTCCGAGGGCTCCACAAATTCCAAAAATTAATCCTTCAAAAAGAAAGATCATACTTGCTTTTTTATTCGTGATGCCCATAGCTTTTAAAATTCCCAATTGTCGGCTCTTTTGAAGCACCGTAATTGCTAGGACACTCGAAATTCCGATGACTACACTCATGATGACAAAAATTTGGATAAAATAACTTGAGATCGATTGACCTTGTAACCCGCTTAACAGTTCTTGATTCTGATCTTTCCAATTTTGTATTTTTAATTCGTCATTATCTAAATCACTTTCAACCTCCTCAGCAATAGTATCTGCTTCAAAGATATAGTCTTCGTCCAATTGCGTTTCGATTGAGGTGACTGTATTATTTCCCTCGGCAAATATCTCTTGCGATGTCGCTAATGTTGTAATTACCCATTTTTCATTAATACTTTTTACGTTTAAATCATACACTCCGACAATTTGTACTGGGTCATTAATTTCTTGTCCTTGTCCTTGAATGTAAAATTCCTCACCAACTTCCACTTCCAAATCTTGGCTAAACTCTTTTCCTACTATAACTTCATTAGGGTTCTCGGGTATTTTCCCTTTAATTATATTGTCTTTAATTTCATAGATTTTATCGGCTTTATCGAGTTCAAATCCCCTCACTAAAATAGAGTAATCCACCCCAGATACATTTGTTAAAGCATTAGAATCTGAGGCGATTGAAACCGCTCGCATCGAATCGAATTCCTCCAATTTTTCTATGATCCCCTCATATCCGTCAATTCGGGACGAAACGCCTTGATCAGGCAAAACTGTAATGTGACTTGAGTTGCCAATAGTGGAGTTAACGAGACTTTCTTGGAGCGATTGAATTAATATCCCCACAAATACTTGTACACTAATTCCAATCGAAATCCCCAAGATAATTAGGAGAGTTTGGGACTTATTCGACTTGAGAAACCTCCAAGCCACTCTTAAAGATAAATTCATTGTATTCCCTCCTCCGCTAATTTTTTTATATCTTGAAAATTCTCCAAGAGCGCATCGGCCCCTAAATCTTTATACACGTCAGGTTCTTTCTTGAATGCATTACCGCCTACGATAATCTTTCCCGTGAATTGCTTCTGATGTTTTATTAAATCAATTAGTTTACGGACCTCCACCAAATGATAATAATTCGTCACACTAACGGCAACAATATCTGGCTTAAAGTAATCTATGGCAGAAGAGATTTGCTCTCTCGGCGTATTCGCCCCAATGAAGATAGGACTTAATCCTACATACGTAAAAAAATCCGATACCATCCGAGCGCCGAGTTCATGATATTCATCCGAGGGACAAGCGATAAGAACCTTTTGATTCCGCTGCTTTGTCCCTTTCTTTTCTATTTCCTTCATCAAGAAGGGATAACAACATTCCATTATGGTCCGAATAATTGAAGTTCGGATATGTTCTTTCCAGATACATATTTCTTCCCCCTCATGACAAAAGGGTTCATTCAAAGCTGGTGTAAGAAATTCATTATAGACTGTTAAAATATCGAGCTCTCCCGATTCCAATCTTGAAAGAATAAAATCAACAGACTTTTGTTTATTTTCTGCCTCTAAATAATTTTCAAATTGTTCATACAATGGATGCATATTGGTTCTCACCAATTTAGGTTATAATATAATAAAGAGATGAAGAATAATTTAATAATTATTATCTTATAATTTAAAAAAAAGTAACACTTCTATGATTCACTCGTTCTCGAATCTCTCTCGAAGAGAAAGATGTTTGAATCAGATATCCTTATCTTGTCTTTGGTCCAAAATTCTGACTGCAGAAATAATAAATTTACATATTTTTTCTAACACAGATATGCTAACCTTATCTACTGTATCCTTTTTTGAGTGAACATACTTGTATACTTTCAAGTCCCCAAAACCGAAACCATGGAATCCTTCTTTTCTCAAGAATAAACCGTCGCTCCGAACACCAAAGCTCGCGTTTTCCAATTTCCAATCCAAATTCAGTTTATCAGCAATTCGCTTAAATTGATGAAAAAGGTCCACATTTTTTTTATGATTTATATAATTACTAAAATACGCGGGATTATCTCCGACAGCATCGATGTTAATGATATAAGAGGTGTTTTTATCTGCTGAATTAATTTTTTTAAAATAATGACGAATCCCCATAGTTCCACATTCTTCTGCTCCGATAAATATAATCGAGATATTGTAATTATTCAATTGCATATTAGTTTCCTCAAAATGATTTAGGATTTCTAAAATGCATACGGTTCCAGAACCATTGTCAAGGGCACCGGGAGATTTATTAGTTGTACGGTTTACTACAATAAGAATTACACTGATTAGATTTATACCTAAAAAAATTAACCCCACAGTATAAAAAAGAAATTGAAGTTGAGGCAGAAAAATTCGCAGAATTATACTGGCAGTTATAGTAATAGAAGATACACTCCACAGCATGAAGGCATATATTCTCGTTCGGATCGATAAACGCTGACTCTTTGAATCTAAATGGGCAAAAATAAAGATTTCCTCTGTCTTATCCGTATAGGTTTCTCCATTTTTCAATTCCTCCCCTTTAGAAGGTATTCTTACAATCACATTTTGGGAATCTAGAACCTTTCCAAAATTAATGTTTTCTGGTCTCCGGGTAAGCAAGATAAGAGAGAATAAAACCGCCGAGATAATAATAATCTGAAGGCAAAAAATAAACGGTGACATGGCAAAGAAAAAAAGAGCAAAGAGCCAAAAACAGAACGATAACGAGATTTTTGGATATATTCGAGAATAAAATGTGGAGAAAGAAAAAGGTTGAGTATAATATTCAACCTCTTTCTTATTTAGTTTGTCTTTTAAGAGGGCAAACGCTCTTTTCTCATTGTCTGTCCCAGATAACCTGGGAAACGAGAATAATTCAAGATTTTCCTTTAATCTCTGGTTTTTAACTGGCAAATTGTATCGAAGGTAGTTCTTCTTTAGTATAATTAACTACTATCAATATATAATTATTATATTAGTTTTTTAATTAGATTTATTATTAAAGGCAAAAAAATACCCCGTCCCTGAGGGCGAGGATGGTTTTACCCCAATTTTAGCCCAAGAACCGCATTAGCCAAAAGATTTAAATAACGACCACCTTCAATGAAATCCGAGTGATAGAGAATTCAAGTATAGGCAATGCGGATAATGAAATGACCGAGATGGATGGGAAGCATAAATATCCTTAAAAAGTATAATCATGTTCATCGCCCCTTCGGGGACGATCATTTCGGAGTGGAGAACCATCCCATATTGTATGGTGTGTGTATTATGCATTAAGGGGTACGAATCTTACGCTTTCATAAATGAGTTGTCCAATGGATATTTATGGTATATTTTGTAGGGCGGCTCGTTCTTATTGAATAAGAATTTTTTCCTTCTTATAGGTAATGATTGGGCAGTTGTATCTTCGTGTTTAAGTTAAAGATTTATGCATCCACCTCTTATAAGATAGTTCCTAAACACTGCGAGAAGTGCCTATTTTCAAATAATTAAACTTCTTTAGAACTCTTTCTAAAATTTAATAATTTGAATATGCTATCTTGTAATATGAAAATAAATAGCGAGAGATACGAATTGGATCATCCTAAAGAGCATCTCTATACCTTTAAGGAACAACTTTCTTCAATTCATCCCGTCTATAAAAACGATCCGTTGAACCTCTATCTTCTCATGGGGTCTCGTAGGGCTTTATTAATCGATACAGGATGCCGTATTGAACCAATAAAACCCATTGTAGAAGAGATTATACAGGAAAAATCCTTGATAATTGTGAATACGCATGCTCATTGGGATCATATCCTCGGCAATTTCGATTTTCATACCGTTCTTATTCACGTAAAGGAGATCTCAATAATATCGCGTCCTTACAATATTTCATTCCTAAAAGATTCTCCCGCTGACATAGTTGAGGCGTATGAACCATTTAATTTCATGATACCTCCCGCTGAAAATATTGAATCTGTAAAACACGGAGATTCAATTGATTTGGGGGGAATCTCTGTTAACATCCATCATACTCCCGGTCATTCTCCGGGGTCAATCTGCCTTTTAACCACCACAGGAGAGCTTTTTACCGGAGATACAGCATATTATGGCGAACAATTTCTGCCACCAAAAGGCGAGTTCTCCGTTCTCTTAAATTCACTGAAAACTATATCACAACTCTACGAAAACAATAAAGATGTAAGATTATATCCTTCACATGGTCGATATCCTTGTGATCTTACCTTAATTACCAAGCTACAAAGGGGGATAAAAAACATAGATACAATATGGGAAAAGAAAAAATTTCATTGGTTTTTTCAAGCATATAAGGTCGAGGATGAGCATTTTAAGTATTACGTGCCAAACTGATGCGAGAAAAAACGAAAAAATGAACATGCACTAGAGAATATGAATCTCCCGCCTTTAGGGATGAGTAGTTCAAGAATAAAATAACATACCGCACAAATCTCTGATTAATCATTTCCTTAAACGGAAGGTATCAACGCAGCGACATCCATTGGAACATTATATAAAGTTAATACATTCTCGTTTGATAACATAAAAAAAGATCCTTGGGTCTTTTTGGATTTAAATTTGATTTTTATTTTAATTTTATCTGTACCGTGCATAAATCTCCATGTCTCAACTAGAACCAGTATAAGTAACACGTATCCAAAAGAGTAAGGTATTGAGAACATTGCCCAAATAATAGGAGCAAAAAGTATGATCAGTATAATTTTCAAAATAAATTTCCATTTTGTTCGTCTAATCTTTTTAATCTTTTTGATAGAGTTTGCATAGGAGAGACGGCCATAATTGAGTTCGATTCCCTCCCGCATTGAGTGAATTTTAAACTTTAATTTATTCCATATATTCCTCCAATTATTGGGGTTATATGGCCAAACTGCCAAAGTTAAGAAATCAAAAGAGATCATCCAAGTGTTAAATTTCTCTTTCTTTCTTAGATATAAGAACTGATTCGAAGAAAATATTTCCATTTTAGAACCTTTTCCTTTTAGATAACGAAAGGAAAGGTTTAACATCAAAAGAAAAAATTGAACTTGAATCACAATGTTAATAATAAAAACCAACAAAGTTAAGAGTTGTTCGCTGGTCATTTGGTTCAAAAAGGGCGCCAAATCAATAAAAAACCAGTTAAGAACATCTACTAATACCGCTAATAGGAAGATTCCTTCTACAGTTATAATTCCCATATCCCTTAGTATAAAATTAATTGATATAACCAGAATAGTTAAAATGGAAGCCCTTAGAAAATGTCTTATGGAGAGGAACGAGGTTAATAAAATAACATACATCGGAAAGAACAACCCAGTCATAAAGTTATTATAATAATCTCCTGGGGCGGGGAGATCAAAGATGAAATATCGTATTATTCCATATATTAAGCCTGTAAAGAGTAATATAGATGTACTAATAATATAGAACCGGAAAGCGGATTCTTTAGAATTACCCTCTAGCATTTTCCAATCCTTTAAGACCGGGCTCTCGTCTTGGCGTAGATTGAGTTTGCCCTTCTTACGATCTATCCATTTTTCCTTTTTTTTACCACCAGTAGAAAATGGTAAATACGATAATATCTTTTGTAATCCCTTACTGTTTCCAGCAGATGTCAATTTTTCGTAAGCGAGTGAATCATCTCCCTTCTCTTTTTCTTTCCCCTCTTTATCTTTTATTTTGTCCGAACTCACCTTCATTCGGAAAAGGATTATTTCAAAAAGAATCAAACCGATACTTACAAAAAATAAGATAAAAAGTACAATAGAAAGATCAAGAATAATGAACGTATCCAGAAGATCGAAGGAAAAAAGCAGTTGCACTTTTCCGGTCTCGGTTCCTATAAAAAATATTAACAAGAGAATGATAATTTGTGCAATACTCATCGGGATACCATCGATAAAGCCGTCTATAATGAGATATATATAAAAGATAATTGCTAAAAAAATTACACCATCCAGATCAAACACCCGATTAAAAAGTGTAATAGTTAGCGAATTCAGAATTATTTCGATTATAGGGAAAAAATTCCCTAAGATGGTAAATATAATTCGTGCACCGATGAGGATGGCTAATACTAATGCCCCTATTACCGCAAAGAATTTTCCTTTATCTGCATCAAAATAGAGTAATTTCATCTTAACTTAGCACGCTCTCAAGTTGTAGGTTATCAATAATGGATTTTAAATCAACGAGAAAACCAAAATCTGTGCGAAGAAGTCCGATTAATGCCTCCCCATTAAAGGTAACTGAGATATCAAAATCGTTTAAGAATTCATTCAAATAATTAAGGAACGAATCTAAAACATCTCCAGTGTCTTCTAAAATCTGTACCGTTAAATCTATGAAAAACTCAAAAGCAATATCCATAATTGCAATAACAAGATCTCTTATAGTAATTTGTAATATCAAATCATCAACGGGAGTAAGCACATTATTAAGATTTTCCAGAAATAGAACGGACCTCCCTTGGAGATGGATTTTACCAAAAAATGAGATATCATAGATGGATGCCCACCCACTTATTGTTATGTTTATATAAGAGGGTTCAAGAAGCGATTCGGGTATAAAGCGATCCCTCCCATACCTCCACATTTGCTCAAGAAATGGTATGACATATACTTCCGTAAGAGTCCCACTGCTGTACGCATCATAAATTTCCTGAACTTCAGTTATATTATAGCCTAATTCCTCCTCTATATTCTCAATCAATGTTTTATTTTCATCATATACATAATTCGCCGCACTTGTAAGATTAATTGGATAAGACTGCATATATTCAAATAGAGATTCTATGTAATCATCAAAACTTTTTATTTCAGGGGCATCAATATTATATTCACTAATATCATAAGAAACAGAGATATTTTGGGCCGATTGAATCCAAAGAACTTGATACAAGGCAAGCGTACCTAGAAGACCCATTAAAAATAGATGCTTTGCTGCATTGGTATAATTAATTTTCCGCTTTTGCTTACGGGAAGTTTGTGGCATTCTCAATTTAAAAAAATAATGCGTTATATTATAAAACTTCTTTTTTAAATTATTTATATAGTCTTTTATTAATTGAAAGGTCACATTTTTCATTTAAAGAGAGTGATTGAACTACTTACACCTCAAGGCATGAATTTTATAAACGGGCGATTTTAAAAACGAAAATGACCGGTGCAAAAAAGAAATAATTTCTTATTTTATTATATTTTTCCTTAAATACAATTAAATTCCCTCTTATAGATTACAATTAATGATAAGAGAAAGGGGTTTAGAACGTTATGGATAAAAAGAAGATATATCGGAAATTAAAAAATTTTGAAGAAACACATGGAATGCCGGAATTCGAAAAACTTTGCTTTACCATTGTCCTTGTTCGACCCGAGCACTATGGGAATGTCGGGGCAGTCGCACGATTGATGAAAAATTTTGAATTTAATGATCTCGTCATTTTTAACCCGATTGAAGAGAAAAAAAACATTTTGAGTTATGAAGCCCAAGGATTCGCCATGCACGGTAAAGATATTTTGCAAAATGCCAAAATAATTCTAATTGAACGGGAGAGAGATCATTTACCTCGTTTTAAAAAGTTTATGCAGCAATTTGATTTAATTCTCGCCACTACCGCAAAAGGAAAACGCTATAATAACATCAAGCGCCTAAGCATTTTTCCCGAAGATTTTACCTTACCCCGTGCCGAAGAGCCTTTAAACGTTGCCCTTCTTTTCGGAAAAGAATCGCGGGGATTGACCAATGAGGAAGTTGCGCTGGCGGATATCAATTTGCGCATTCCGACCAGTAACGAATATCCCACCCTTAATTTATCCCACGCGTGCGGCATCATCCTCTACGAAATCTTTAAGCGAACCCATGAGATTACCCTTGGGCGCGGTAAAAGCCCCGTATTACTTGCCGATAAGGAGGATAGAGAGTTGCTCTATGAATTCATTGATGATATTATTAATTCGCTTAAGGTACGCAATTATAAGAGAGAACGGGTATTTTACGCGTTTAAAAACGTAATGGAGCGGGCGCTCATCTCAAAAAAGGAGTTGAGTTATATTACCGGGGTGTTTTCTAAGATTAAGAACTTGCTCGAAGAGATGAATCCGTATGAGAAGTAATGCAATCCATCTTTATAACCTCACAAATACATCTTGCTCCCTGTAGTATTGGTTAAAATTTTATGCTTTAAAGAAATACTTGCTTTTGTAAAAGGACATATTCATCATATGTTTGAAATTGCTCTTCGACCAGTTCATAGACAATATAATAGAATTGCCTGAAGAGTTCCTCTGGAAAGAGTTCCATTTCAAAGACTATTTTTGTGACTAAATCTTCGGTGATGATTTGTGGGTTTTTCGGCTGGGAATTCATAAGAAAGTCCATCATTTCCGCGTCAATTTGCTGCTCGATGACATTTTTAATGAGCTTGAAATTTAAGTCATATTCCATATCCAAAAAATAAGGAAAATTCTTATCGTCCAGAATTTTTTTGAAACCCACGATTTCCACTATCTTGTCTACGGTGTAATCCAAGGAACTTGACTTGATACCGAACATCTCGCAGAACTCGGATTTCGGTTCATGCTTGGGGAAGGCTTGGGGATGGCGCTCCATGATATAGTATGCACCAATGAAGAATTTATAGAGGTTATGCGGCACGCGCTCGGTCCGTTTGAGATATCGGTATACCACAGAGATGGTATCTTGCACTAATTCTTTGTTTATCCCAAATTGCAGTAAAAAATTTTTGCCGTCTAAAAGCAAATTAATATTGATTTTATCTCGGGTATTCAGTCGACTATATTCTTGATTATAAGTTTTGAGGTCTAACATTTTACACACACATTTTATGCAAAATTCTATTGGGCGGGGAAAATCACATATTATTTTGATATATATTAATAGAATATCTTCATATATAAATATGATCATTTGTGATGCACTTTGTATCAGAAGATTTTTAAACTCTTAGAATTTGATATTTTCAAGATAATTATCAAATTTTCTTGATCAGATGTGATGCAAACCACCGATAAATTTATAAAGGAATTCAGATATAGTTAGTATAGTTTTAATAATTTTATTTTGGCGATTTGTGAAAAATGGCACCGAATGCAGAAACTGCGTCAGCAGAGGAGGACTTGCCTAAATCAGTCCGAATTACCACTACTTTAGATTATATTGACGCAAAAATTGTCGAAAATTTGCAGGGTGCCTTTGGGAATTCCCAATCATCAGTCATCAGTTATATCGTTAAGGAATGGATTAAATCGAATTCAGAAATGCTACGACAGACCTATGGGATTGATATCGCTGGAATCCGCAGGGAGATTCAATCTGCCATGAAAGGAGTTCCAATTGAAAAAGAAGTGGAAGAACGCGTATTTAAAGCACTATTAAATCGATTTAAGCGGATTAAGCGGTATAATACCGAGAAATTGGCCGAATTAATCAGCGTCCATCCGCAAACATTGATCGATCTCATTACTCTGAGAGGCGATGCATTAGAAGAAAAAGGGCTAAATTTAATTATTGATGGCGATTTTGTGGTGAAAGAGTAATTCTAAAAAAATTGAAATAGTACATCGGCCTTATGAGGCTCAATGGCGCTTAATTTTGCTAACTCCTATCCAAAAAAGAAAAAAGCAGAACGAGGGACCGAGCCGTCTTTTACAGTTTAACTTCTGATAAAGTATATCATCCCTTAATCGATTCTTAATATACATCTTTTTTTGATATCTCTCGCTTAAAAATCACCTTAGACGTGTTCAGAAAAAAAAAGAAGAGAAATTCGAATAGGGAAAACCTTTATTTTTATCTATCAAATATCTTAGACATAGAACCTAGATCTCATTAGGATTACCATGAAAACTGTCATCATTTTATGCTTACCTCGGAGCGGCTCGAGTCTCTTATCGGGTATGTTACATCGGTTGGGAGTGAGAATGGGCACAAATAAAGGGTTAGTAAGGGGAAGGCATGCGAATAAGTACGGTAATTATGAGAATCAAGATTTTTTACGACTAAGTTTCCATATACTTACCTATGCGGATAGCTACTCACTTAGCTGGGCAGACACTCCCGATGACGAGAAAGTCAAAAAGTCGGTGAGAGCTTATAGACCAGACATCAAAAGGTTAATTAAGAGGCATGAGGCTAAAGTATGGGGATGGAAAGACCCAACCCTTATTTATAGCTTGCCGTATTTTGAAGACCTTTTAACCGATCCGTATTATATAGTCCTCAAACGTAATGTGGAAAGTGTAGCAGAGTCGCATCTCCACCAGGCATATATCTCTAATTGGTATATCCATTTATCCTATGCTTTACAATATTTAAGCTTACGAGTGACTCTCCATATTGCGTGGAGGCTGCTCAAGAGATTTATTTCGAAACCCAATATGTTTAACGATGAACAGATCTACAACCAGGTTATTCGGGAAGGATATAAGAGAATTGACGAGTTTGTGGAGGGTAAAAAACATATATGTGTCGAGTTTTCCGATTTAATTGAGAAGCCGGCCCGAGTTATTAATGACATCGTTAAATTTCTGGACATAGATCCTTCGGCTAGACGTCGTAGAAGTGCACTATCTTTTATTGACCATGATGAGATTCATTTCCGCAGAAGTGAGCTGCGACGGCAAAACTCCACTTCATGATGATTTCATCATATACTCCAAACTCTGACCATTGAATTGGTCTTTCAATCCATAAATATTAAAGAAATACTAAACATCTTTTTGGATTTGAGAGGTTGAAAGAAGACGGTAACATAAAAAAAGACAGAGTTAATCAATTATCAGCTATGGCTGATCCTAATACGGTTGTAATATCTTATCCCCTGCTTGCCTTATTAATTTTTCTGAATGACCGTATTAGGGTGATCTTAAGTTGGTCTAAAGTAAAGATTTATAGTTTTCTCCAAAAAAATTATTAAATAGATCATTAATTAACAAAAATACAAAATAAAAATTTCTAATATTCTACAATAGAAACAAGTGAGGTAAAATGGGCTTATTTAATAATAAAGAAGAAGAAAAAACAGAAGAAAAAACAGAAGAAAAAACAGAAGAAGAAACAGAAGAAGAAACAACTAAGCAGAGTGAAAAAACCACGAGTAAGGATGAGAACGCCGTCTACATCGGTAAGAAACCTACGATGAAATATGTGATGGCTGCGCTGACGGTCTTAAAGAGGGAAGAGGATTGCGTAGTAAAGGCTCGCGGCCGTGCAATCTCACAAGCGGTGGATGTTTGCGAAATTTTACGACATCGATTTATGGAAGGTGTGGAGTATAAAGATATCATTATCACCACGGAAAAGTTAGAATCTAATAACGGTGAAATACATAATGTTTCAAGTATGGAACTGGTTTTATCGCCACCCTAACATAAATTTCGATAACATATAACCAATTATTATTTATTTTTCTGTTTTTTAGTAAGTGGAATCGCTTGACATAGCTAATCAAATTATTTCTGGTCCCCCATTATTAGATCTTATTTCTTATACGTTTCGTTGTGTATAATTCGAAAGGTAATAAATCTAAAACTAATTCTTGTATTCCAACCAGTCTTATTCTTCTATGAAATATTTTCGCCCGTTATCTTTCTAAGCCAAATATCCTTCTTCTATTAAGAAATCTTATATTTTAAAAATTTCTTTGTAGCTTATGAATCAATTCCTAGACAAACCACTCACATTTGATTTTCAAAATTATAATAAAATTCTCATTTTAGGACTGGGCGGGGGGTGTGACATTATTTCTGCATATAGCGCTCAATTTCTATTTGATTTTCTGGAAGATACTGAAATAATCTACGGCAATACGAAAAGAGGATTTGACAATGATTTGGAGCCCATAACCCCTCACATTTGCAAATTACCCCCCAAGCAGATTGATTTAGGGAAACGACCGATTTCTAGTATGCGCAACACGTGGATTGATAGAAGCATCCCTCGGGGATATGGTGGGTGCCCCTACATTTTTCGATGTAAAAAAAGAAATTCGGAGCAATTAACCAGGGATATTGAATCGCTCGGTTTTGATTTGGTCATCGGCGTTGATGCCGGAGGGGATGCAATCATTGAGGGGGCGATAAGTGGATCCAGAGGTAGAGATAAAGAAATGGTAAAAATCCTTACACAAACTGAAATGCCGTTTATGATACTTATCTTGGGACCCGGTTGCGATGGAGAATCAAACGAAAGCCAGATCCTTCATTCCTTTACTGTTCAAGAAAAGAACGGAAAATATTTAGGGTTCTGCTCTCTTGAACCACTCATCCCCCACTTTGAAAAAAGAGCTTCGAAGTTAGGCAGGTCCCGTACCCCTAATATCATAAAACAAGCGTTTCACGGAGAGTTACCCTTAAGTGAAGACAGAAAGATGATCATTTCCCGTGGAATTTATCCGCATATTTCCAAAGCATGGCTGATACATGGGTTTGCCTTCGGATTGTACTAAGCTTTGAGCTGAATTCTTCAGAATCTAAACCCGACCATTATCTATATTAAACTTCCTTTAATATCGTGGATGAAATTATTGAAGAGGATTTAGATGATAACGATCTTGACGATGATGAGACCGAATATCATTATAATCATCTTTATTATCGGAAGAAAATTACCCAAAGTAGCAGCCGATTTACAGAAGAAAACAGGTGAACGGGTTGATTTTGATGCTGCCGTCTCTTTTCTCATCACCCGCTATCTTGAGCAAGAGAAAAATTGGGAAAAATTTGATGAATTTTATAAACCATTAGAGGGATTAAGTCGGGAAGAACTCCTTGAAGAATTAAAAAAAGGACGGAGCGAAGATGAAAAAAAGTATAGTGACAATTATATCGAAGGACAAAAAAATAATATATCTAAATCTTCCTAATCTATTCTTTTAAGAAGTTTTTTGGAAAGTAACGTATAACACCCATTCCCGCGGTACGATTTCCTCCCACATTCGTATATGTACCAACCTTGCAGAGTAAATCAATAAGGGAACACTTCTCCCTATAATGATTTTGTGCTTCCTCATACCGGTCCTCTTTATCCAGTTCTTCAAGGAGATGTTTGTAAAAGTTGGTGTTTATTTTTTTAATTCGATAGGTTGCATTTCCTATGCCCCCAGCGAGCGGTCTGGACTTTCCAATGTGCCTTTTGACTGTTTTCATTTTATAACCGCTAATATACATATGGGCATCTATCCACTGTATAAGTTCATCTCGGGCTATCCTAATCTCCTTTTTGGCCATCTCATTCCAGAGATGGACTAAATTTCCAAAAAAAGCTTGCGGAATAGGAAACCGCAAGGGATAATCCCCCATGATTGTGCTTAAATAAATGGGGGTGACGAAATGAATCTGAAATTTCGTGATGGGGGAGGCGTTAGCTTTCATCTGCAGTAAATCCGGGCGTTCGAATCTAATCTTCGCAATAAAAAACACCTGATGGTCAACTGTGATTTTTGTCTTCTCACTTTTTAATAAGTCTTGGATGACCGTATCGGATAGATTTTCGTTATAGGAGGTGAGAATAAACTCGATTTTGGAATGTTCTCGACGGGGGATTGTATTGATTGCGTAGGGACGGACTTTTTCGGGGCAATGAAACGCGCTGGCTAACTCTGGATTACTCTCCTTAAGCCATTTCATTATGACTCCGCGGAATTTATAGCCGAAGGGGATTCTCTTTCCGAGATTTCCATCCTTGGGATAAAGATCAAACTTGAATTGTATCATTTCTTATCTACCTTTCTTGTTTTGTGAATAAAATAATTCTTTTTTGTTTATTGGGTTTTTGATTTATTGAATATTTCAAGTAATTGGTAAAAGGGGCTCGGCTAAGGTCTCTGAATCTTCGGGCTGACAATATTCTTTCGGAAAATAGCGAACCACACCCATCCCTGCAGTCCGATGCCCTCCTACGTTTGTATATTCTCCTACTTTACATAAAAAATCGATAAGTTGAGAATTTTGAAAATGATTTTGACGGCATTCCGTTTTTTCCCGGGCGGTCAGGGTATCTTTCTTTAATTTATGCTGATAATAATAGTCATCGGGTGAATTTATCCAAAACGAGACAAACCCTTGACCCCCAGCTACTTGGTTCTCACGTGCAATAAAATAGGACGCGGATCTCATTTTATAACTGCTGGGATAGATGTGTGCTTTAATCCATGATAAGAATTGCTTTTTCCGTGAGGTAAATGTGCTCGCGGACATCGCCTTCCAAATGTTTAGAAGATTCCCAAATAGAGCGTCTGGAAGCGGAAATCGAATTGGGTAGTTCCCCTTCAACGTATTAAAATAGCATGGAGTAGCAAATTGGAGATGGAACCTCTTTACCGGCTTTGATTGCTTGAGCATGGTTTCAAGGATGATGGATTCAACATCAACTCCTTCCACAATATATTTCTTTCTTGCAACAGTAATCGCTGTTCCCTTCTTTGGGATTACCACTTCCAACAGCGTTGAGGCAAGGGCTTGATTAGAGGCAACAATTGTGAAGTCTACTTTCGGTTCATCTTTATGGATATAGCAGTTAATTGAGTAAGGGCGGACCTCCTCGTAGGTATGAAGCTTGTGATACAATTTAGGATTGTGTTCGTGGAGCCATCCGAAAATCACGGTCTGAAAGGTATATCCGTAGGGAATCTCGTAGGGTTGGATATGCCCGTTGGCAGGAATCAGCTCAAGATGAAATTTCATCATGGTGGATGAGGAAGAAATTGATGGTTGATTTAAATCTTCTATGGTACTTCTATTAATTATATTTGTGTTCTTTGTATTTTAATTTACATTTTTTTGGAAAAGTTTAAATCACTAAATATTTTAAGACCATATTCTTAAATAGCTTAATATCTATCTTATACTTATACAATGGTTCTGAGAAAAACCTTAGCATCAATATCTTTCGTAATTATAGAAAGAAACTGAACTTTAATTTAAGGTTGATAACCAACCTATATACTAATTTGATTAGAAAATGGGAAAAGAATTTCTAGAAATAAATATCTCGGTATTAGTAATTTCTGTCCTCATCTTAGCTGATCTGGGAGGTTTACTATTAATAGTAAGCCCTCATCGTTTGTTTAATGAGGAGGAAGGGCAAAGAATAGCCTCGGTTTCTAAAGTTATACAATTAACAGGAGAGAATTCCCCTAGTCACACAGATCAATACATGGTCTACGGAACCGATCTTGGAAGCATGTTCAAACATGAACAGAAGATGTATTTTGTGTTTGGTGATACCTTCGGGACACGTCATGAAGACCAATTCGGAGCAGGCGGAGAAATGTGGCGTTCAAATACGATGGCATATACTTGTGATAAAAACGCATCTGACGGTATCATATTTGATGGGATGATCTTGAACTCAACTGGTGTTGCGAAGCAAATTATCTCGTCCTCTCATTGCGATGAAATTACAAAAATACCCACGGCTGGCATTTCTGTAAATGGAAATATCTATCTGTACTTTATGTCTGTTCACCAGTGGGGAGATCACGGTCATTGGGATGCAAACTATTGCGGTGTAGCAAAATCGACCGACAATGGAAATAGTTTCACAATTCTTGAAGATCTTACGTGGCCCGGGGATAGCAATTTCATCCAAACGGCAATCGCCCCTGTAGGAGATTATCTCTATTTTTGGAGCATTCCAAGCGGTAGATTTGGAGGAGTTCAGCTTATGCGTGTTCCGAGCGAAAAGATTGAATCTCAAGATGCATACGAATATTTATCGGGATTCCAAGGTCAACAAGAAATCTGGAGCCCCAATTATAGCAACGGTCTTACGATCGTAAAATCGCCGGTGGGGGAATTATCGGTCATCTGGAATGAATATATCGGACGGTGGATCATGACTTATCTCAATGAAAGAACTTATTCAATTGAATTGCGAAAAGCCATAAATCCGTGGGGTCCGTGGAGTAAGCCGTTCAAGTTAGTTTCCGCCATAGACTATCCGGGACTATACGGAGCGTATATGCATCCTGTATATACAGAAGAAAATGGCAGAATTTTTTATTTCACAATGACCCAATGGGGTCCATACAATGTGTTTCTTATGCGAGCAGAGCTTCAAGAGAAGGAATAACCGTTTAAGCTTAATTATAATTAAAATTTTATATTTCTTCAATTTTGGTGGGCTTTAATCCTTTCCAAATGAGTTTATACCCCAATAAATCCAAAACGCTGTTTGAGATATTATATTTATCTAGTATTTCCTTAATCTTGGAATATTGCCGTTTTAGACCGATTTCCCGTTTCAGTTCCTTTAAAAATTTATTAGAAATAAATTTTTCTCCCACCAAGTGATACCCCGAAATTTTCAGTGATTTTATTGTTTTTTTCGCTACATTTAGTTCTTGAGCCTTTTCTTTAACAGAGACTACATCTTCAGTTAAATTTAGATCGTCAAGTTTCTTAACTTCATTTTGAATATATTCTTTTTCGGCTTTTTGAAGAATTTGTAATATTGGTTTTATCGGAATCTCCTTAGTATAAAAAATTACCTCTCCGGGGAAATCATCCCGCGTGCAATTTAATTTCTTGTTTACTGCGGCAATAATGCGCTGATCTGCATTTTTAAGCTTTTCAATCTTTTTCTTTAGATATTCGGGAGTCCAAAATCCTACCACTTCTAATAATATCTCCCTACTGTAGTTATAGAATCCAAAGTCGGGTACTGTTACATACGCCCCCGTTTTGACGAAAGTAGGCTCTCGTTTTATGGTCCAGCCGGTTTTGAAGCTTTTGAACTTTTTATAAAAGCGTTCCTCCACGTTACTATCAAACGGTTCGACATTAAGCTTTCGCTTAGGAAGGGGAACTTTATCCTTATAATTTAAAGTAAAATCGTAAATTTTTGCCTCGGACCCATATTTTAACTCTATAGTTGCTTTTAATTGCCATGAATCACCGTGTAAAATTATCGGAACTAATTTTGCAATTTCTTTTCCGTATTTTCGTGTTTTTCGGAAAATTGAAAGCGGCCCAGTAATTTGGATGCTCTTTTCATCTGTCTCATACATTAATCCTAAATAATTAATTTGACGAAATATCTGTTGAAAATTAGAGTCTATTAAAATAGTCAAATCCAAAGAATTCATAAGCACAGTCTGGGTAAGAGATAAATTATAAGACTTTAATAATGAAATTGGTGCTGGTAGATTATAATCAGTTAGAATTTGCTCTTTTGGTAGATCGGCAAACATTGCCTTCTCTATATTTGAAGGGGGCATCCCAAAAAACTTGCTTGCTTTTGATAAGACCTTTTTCCGCTGCTCCTCCGTTTTGACAATTCCGTGGTTGAATAAAAAGTTACGGACTTTCTCACTCTCTATGTCATAAGGCGAACTAAAAGTACATTTTCGCTCTAATAAGGTACTCAACCCTCTGACAATTTTATAATCACTAACTTGATTTTCGAGTTTTTTAATTTCTCGTTTTAGCACCCCATATTTTTTCCCTTTACATGATTGGAAGAGGGTTAAAACATTTTTTACCATCCCCTCATATTCCGAAAATTTTAGATATTTAGGATAGAGATTGCCTTTCCTCCGGCTAACATTTAGCAAACTTTTTGGAAACATTATGTTTTCCTCCTGTATGCTGTGTTTATTTCGGTGCTCTCTTTCGTTACGAGCTCGTAAAGTATAGCTTGTTTATTCTCCTTTGGCCGTAATAATCTCCCCAGTCGTTGAATATACTCTCGAGCACTCCCCGTCCCGCTCACTATAACTCCAATATTGGCTTCTGGAACATCAATTCCCTCATCGAGCACCCGAGATGAAACAATAGCCGTGTATTTCCCTCCCCGAAATTGCCTTAATAGCCTTTTTCTTTCCCTTGCACTGGTTTTATGGGTGATACAAGGGATAAAAAAAGTTTGAGAGATCTTATACACCATCGAATTATATTTTGTAAAGATAATTATCCGATCTTCTTTGTTTAGAACAGTTCTTAAAAATTTTATTTTGTTTTCGGAATTGAATGCAATTTTTTCGGCTTTTTTATGTGCTAATATAGCAGATCTCGCAGCTGGATCTCTTCCAGAACGCATAACAATTTTCTGAAAATCACTAGCACTATTCAATTGTATATTTCGGGAAATGAGGTAATTTCTGAAGATTTTCCGATTTTTTTCATACTTTTTCTTCTCATCGGGGGTAAATTCGATTGAAATGCGTTCCACGTTATAATCTGCCAAGTATTCACCCGCCAAGTCGTCGATATCAGTCCTATAAACCACTTCTCCCACAATTTGAGGTAAAACCGAATGTAATCCATCTTCTCTCTCATAGGTGGCAGTTAAGCCTAAACGGAACGGTGTTGCAAAAGTTTCGGCGATTTGTCGATAGCCTTCCGATGCTAAATGATGCACTTCATCAAAAATGACTAATCTAACTTTATTCCCCAGATATTCGGCATTGAGATATGCAGAATCGTACGTGGTTACGGTAATTTCTTTTAACTCCTTGGAATCTCCGGTAAATTCCCCTGCTTTAATATCAAAGGCTTCCTTTATTTCATTCTTCCATTGGGCAACCAGATCTAAAGTGGGAACTACAATTAATGTTGCCGAATTAATCTGCTCGATAATTTTTAAACCAAGTATTGTTTTTCCCGACCCTGTTGGCATAATAACAATACCACGTTTTTCTCCATTCCATGCTTTTAACGCTTCTTTCTGATAAGGGCGTAATGAAATATTCGAATTAAGATCTGCAAGTCCTGTAAGAAGATCCAATACATTATCCCGATAAGGTTTTTCTGAACTTTCAAGATAATTAATGATCTCTTTATATTTTATCCCTTCTGCAACATATTTATTTATCCTTTCATCTTTTCTCGCCAGAGGGATGGTAAATTCGCCTTCAAAAATAATCAATCCCTTCTGATAGCGTAATTCTAACATATAAAACAACTTCTTCATTCATATTTAAAAATTTAAAGAGTCTTATAAGTAGTCTAATAATTAGTTTTTATTGTTATTATATAAGCAATTCGGACTTAGACTTTAATAATTTATAATATTTTATGATTTCCGAAACCTTGTAATAGACTTAAATTTATTTATCATATTAAAATATAAAAGAGTAATACTTATTAATAATATTATTCTATAATTTAGTAATATTTTCATGGAAAGTTAAATTAAAATGCCCATAAAAAAGCGAAACACGGTATATTTTTTAATAACTATCACAATCCTATTAATCGGATTGGCAGGTCAGATTGGACGAGCTTGTCCTAGCGGTCAGAATGATCGGGGTATCGATTCCTACTCGAATTCTAGCATAAAAGATTCTGGCGATTCGGCTATAAATGTATTGACTACAACACAATTATTAAGAGATTACGCACAACAAGTGATAGGCGGTGAGGGAAAGGTATCGGTCCTCATAGAATCGGGTACATGTCCAGGACATTATGATTACTCTCCAAGCGATGTTGATATAGCAGAAAAGGTGGACATTGTATTCTGTCACGGCTTTGAAGGAGAATATTTAGATAATTTACTTGAGGCTGCCGACAATGAGGATGCAAAATGTGCAGTAGGGCCTTTAGTAAATTTCAGTTCATGGGGGAACCCGAACAATGCTCCTGAATATGTTAATGTCATATCTAATAAACTTAATGACACTTATTCGCAATTTAATGAAACCTTCAAAGAAAATCGTGATGATTATTTGCAGCAAATTGAAGACACGAAAATGGATTTAAAGGAAAAGGCAGACCAATACGATTTTCATAAAAGAAAAGCATACATTAATAGTAATCAAGACGGATTTATGGGATGGTTAGGATTTGATATAGTTGGTTCTTGGGAGGAAAATGATAATGCAATGGATCCTTCTGATATTTCGGCTCTTTCCGATAAAGCTGAGGAAAATGATGCGGAACTCATTGTCATGAACTATCCTTCTGGCACGGAGGTGGGAAAAGAGGTTGCAGACGATCTAGGTATTCTAAGTGTTGCGTTATTAAACTTTCCGGGAGTTTATGAAACTGAAACATATTTAGAGCAGTTGGAAATGAACGTTGACCTATTGCTATGGAAACTTGAAGGGCATCCCGACCCAAGACCTAAGGAAGATAATTTACTTCTTCTTATAATTGGTATATGCGGTGCCGTAATAATAGGTTCCGTAGCTGTAGTGATAGTGATAAAAAGAAAAAAAAACCATAAAGAAGAATATAATAAAAATAAAAATAATTCAAATTCATATTCTCATGATTTTTAAAAAAAGCTATAATGAGCGATTTCTTGAGGCTATAAACAACCAGGTTCCAGAGAAAATCCCCCCTAAAAAACAAGTAAAAGATGACACCTCATGCATAGTTTTAGAAGATGTAAATACTGTTTATGAAGGAGAAAGATATCCAACCCTTCATAATATTAATCTAAAAATTCATAAAGGGGAGTTTGTTCTCATTATCGGACCGAACGGGTCCGGAAAAACTACGTTACTTGAGACCATACTCGGTATGTTACCTATCGAAAAGGGGTCAGTCAAGGTTAATGGAAAGTCAGTTTTCAAGAATACACGTCAAGTTAGAAGGAAAACCGGATATTTAATTCAAGGGGTTGAGTTTGGCCCTCATACTCCCTTTCTGGTTAAAACAGCTCTACTGACCGGGCGCTCTGGGAGATTAGGTCTATTTAATTTTCTTACAAACGATGATCGAAAAATTGCCAGATATTGTTATGACGCGATAAGAAATAAAAAGGAAGTAGAGGACTACTGGGATCGCCCTATTGGGAAACTTTCGGGTGGTATGCAACAAAAGGTTAGGATTGCAAATATTCTCGCTGCAGAACCGGAGATATTATTATTAGATGAGCCATTCGCAAGTTTAGATGTAAATGCTCGAAAAAAAGTTTTTAAATTATTTCTGCGGCTTAACCGTCTTGCCAATACTACAATTTTATGTGTGGCTCATAGGAGTAAAATACCGAGAGGTATCGATAGAGTGATTATGGTTCAAAAAGGAAGAATCGTTTTGGACGCTAAACCAGAAACAGCATTGAAATCTGAAAAATTCAAGGCATATTGCCACTTTATGTGAACACTTTTTTATTAAAGATAGAGAGGATTCAATTATAACTGAGAGAGGAAAATAATAAATGAGAGGGAAAAAGATAATTGCAGCCATTATGCTCTGTCTACTGGGAGTCTTACTGGTATCAATGTACTCTATTCTCTTTAGAGATTTCACCATTGTCACCTTACCAAGAAATATGATGATTAAGATAATTGTAAGTGCCAGCTTGGCGGCGTTTGCGCTGAGTATTGTGGGCACTTTCGTAGTTCATATGAAGATAACCACCGTAGGTTTTTCCATGAGTCATGCGGCTTTTGCTGGCGCTGCTCTTGGATTATTACTACAATCCTATGGAAGCCAAGTTGAACCCGTTTATGTGGCAACGCTTTTTACGATTTTAATTGCCTTTTTACTGGGTCCATTATCCGATAAAACAAAATTGGATTCAAACATAATACTCGGAATCTTATTCTCACTTATGATTGCCTTGGGTTTTATTTTTCTTAGTTTGATGCCAGAAGGCGTAACATCAGCAGGTGCTATGGGCATTATATGGGGTAGTTTATTTGGTCTAAGCACTGAAGAGCTAACAGTATTAATTATTTTAAATGTTTCAATTATTCTGCTAATAATCGTTTTTTATAAAGAACTAATGAGTATTCTGTTAAATCGTAAAATGGCATTAGCCGCCGGAATAAATGTCGCCTTTTTTAAGTTTTTGATTTTACTCGCCACCGCAATTGCCGTTTCATTTTCAATAAATATAGTCGGAGCGTTTTTGGTGTATGCAATGATTGTTAATCCCACCTCCACCGTGTATCAATTCGTGTATGATACAAAGAAATTATTTATCTTTTCTCCCATTGTTGGATTATTAACTATTTTTGGGGGTATTTATTTATCATTATGGATGGATTTTCCGTTTGCATCTTCGATCATTGTATTCTCATCGATAATTTTTGCTCTTTCGGTTCTCCTCAGTCCTAAACATCAAAAGACTAAAAGGAAGGAGAGAAAAAACGGAGCAAAAAACCCATTTGAAAAAATAAGAAATATAAAAATTAAATAATATAGAAAAAATGAGAAAAATGGGCAGATTAAAACACATAAAAGAATACTTTAACAACCATGCAGAAAAGTGGGATGAGGAGGTTACCCATGATCCCGATAAATTAAGACTCATTATTGACGCCTTAAATATAAAAAAAGGTTCAAATGTGCTTGATGTAGGTACCGGAACGGGAGTTATGATTCCCTATTTATCGGATAGAGTAAAAAAAGAGGGAAAAGTTGTTGCAATTGATATTTCTGAAAAAATGGTGGCTATTGCGAGGGAGAAATATGAAAAGCTCCCTCCTACCATCGAGTTCGTTGTGGGAGACATCAATAAGCTTGAAATTGAAGATAAAGTTGATGTGATCCTTTGTTATTCTTGCTTTCCCCACTTCTTAGATCAAGAGTTCACAATTAAAAAATTAACTCATTTGTTAAACAGAGGAGGGAAATTAATGATCGCACACTCCCAATCCAGAAAAAAAATTAATGATATTCATAAAGATGGGGAGAGAATCGTTTCGGATCACAGATTACCGCCGATGAAACATTTAACTCAAATGCTGAGAGAAGCGAATTTAGAAATAATAAAACAACGGGATGATAAAAATTTCTTCTATATTATCGGAAGAAACTAGACAAATTTATTTAAAATCTTGAGTTATCGTTTTGGTATAGTTTCGTATAGTTTAAGGTTTGGAAACAAATCTAAATTTAGGTGGGGAAAGTACATAGCTTCCGCATACTCTCTTTGGAACTTTTTCTCAACGGCAATTTCAATATAATCGATTTTTTCCAAGAGTTGTGTTGCCTTCTTTCGGTAATCCTTATTTATGAGACAATATTGAGCACCGATACCAGCTGCATTTCCAATCTGATAAATCTCGTCTGATTCAATATCGGGGATCATTCCAATAAATCGAGCATTTTCCTTATCAATATAATTTCCAAAAGCTCCAGCTAAAAACACCTGCTCGATTTTAAATTCCTTATTATATTTTTCCCTAAGATGATTTAGCAATAATCGGGCACCCGAATAAAAGGCCCCTTTGGCCATTTGGATCTCCCGAATATCTTGGAGAGAAAGTGTTATAGGGGAATCCATGGGGGTCTCGTGCTCATACGCAATAATAAATTTTTTCTTATCATCTTGTATTATAAATCGATTATGATCTAATAGTTCTTTATTAAACGCCCCACTCCTTGTCAAAATTTTTGCTTTTAACATCTCGGCAACAGCGTCGATTAAGCCCGAACCGCATAACCCGATGGGGTTCTTATCTTTGATCGTTTCATAGGAAACTTCCAAGGTCTCGGGATCAATTTTGAGTGCTTCGATTGCCCCAGCCGCAGCCCTCATACCATAAGCTATATGGGCCCCTTCTAAAGCAGAACCCGCGGCACAACTTCCCGTGACTAATACATTTTCATTACCTAAGATAATTTCCCCGTTTGTCCCGATATCAATTGCTAAAGTTAAGGGCTCCTCCTTGTAAATTTCAGAAGAAAGAATTACTCCCATGGTATCGGCTCCAACAAATCCTGCAATTAAGGGGAGCGTGTATATTTTCCCATATTTCGAAATCTGTAAACCAACTTTTTTAGCCTTTATATGCATTCCCTGCTGAACTACTGGTACATATGGACTTAAGCCAATATGAATCGGAGTCAAACCTAAGAAGATATGATGCATCACTGAATTACCCACAATAGTTGCCTCATAAATTTGAGAGGGAGATATTTCGGCCTTTTCACACACCCTATCAATAATCTCGTTCAAAGCTCCTAACACGGAATCTTGAAGGAGTGGAAGTCCATTTTCATTGTCCTTAATAAAGGTTATTCTCGTAATTACATCCTCCCCATGAGCAGTTTGAGGATTTAATTTGGAATCTATTGCATAAACCTTTTGGTTGTTAAGATTAATTAAATATCCGACTAACGTGGTAGTACCGATGTCAAAGGCAATTCCATAATTATCATTTATATGATTTCCCGCTTCGATATTAATAATATCCTTACCGTTCCAAATCGTGGTAGTTGCCTTATTCGTTTTATTTCTTAATAGTTGGGGCAAATCTTTTAATAACCTAAATTCAATATTAAGGGGCATCTGCAGCTCGGGTCTTTCCCGAGAGATAAATGTTAAAGTTCTTTCTAAATCAGCCAGGGGCTTTTCCAAGCTAGATTCTTCAAGATTAAGTAAGATTTTCTCAACGGCGGTGTTTAATTCAATACCTTTTCCGCTTCCGGACGATAAAATCGTGAAGTCTTCAATTAGTAATTCTTCTGGAAGATAAATCTTAATTTGAGGGGGTTTTTTTTCGCCCAATTCCTGTTCATACTTTGCTTTTATTTTAGTTTGACATGCTAATCGAATGTCTTTCTCTAGCTGGTTCCGATCAAGTAACTTTTTCTCTGAGGAGGTGGGACTATTAAGAAATTGGGAACCCTCTTGTATTTTTAACTTACATTGTCCGCATTTACCAGCCCCGCCACACTCAGATCTTATTTTTACATCGATTTCCGTTAAAATCTCATATAGCGTTTTATCAAATGAGATAAGCTCGACTCTCCTCGAAATGGGCTCGAAATCTATTAGAATATTCATCGTTTTCTGTTTATATTTATTTATTAAGTATTTTAGAGAGTATTAATATTTATTTATTAAGTTTCACGGATTTTTCTTCTCTAACATACGGAAAGCCCTATATATCTTAAACAGAAAATGAGTCCACGGCTTGTATCAACAGCTATCAATAGCTTTCAATTAATATAATTACAGTTATGAGCAATATCCAGACATTAGGTTTGATTGCTACGGGTAGTACAATCGCTATCGTCTTAATTAATCAATGAGGAGGCAGAGACTGGATTCGTAATTCATCGAAAATCGCCGACATAGATAACCTCGGTTTTACCTCCTCTCCAAACGCCAATCCCGTAGTCTCTACGGTTAGGGATGAACTTGGTTATAAATATATTGAGGGATATGACCATATTCCGGTGTGGATTGAATAACGAGAGTCCAAAGAAAAACTAAAAGGAACTGCGCACCTTATCAACGCGAAAGGCGACTTTCTATGCATTATCTAATGCGGGAAATAGGCGGTGGTAAGTATTTTAGTCAATTTGAATTTATTATATTTTGTTAATATAATGGGCCAACCCCCCTTATTAATCGGGATGTTTTATGCGGCAGCG
>JAWOCD010000014.1:0-7921 GCA_046483985.1 Promethearchaeia archaeon | reverse complement strand
AAACTCCAGAAGTTCTGAATCATTTGGTTGATCTTCTCCTTATTTTTGTTACCTAAATGATGGACAGTATCACTTATAAATCTATATGCAATTCATCCCAACCTAAAAGACGGTGCTTTCTCGCCCTCTAGTGGTAAAAAATAAAAGAAAAGTTAGGAAGTATTGGAATATTTTACAGAATTAGAATGTTTTTGGAAATACTCCTTGAATTTCTTTCCGTTTTTAACATATGTTCCAGTCGTTTTTTTTCCGATGAGTGGTCCTTCATCGGCTAATTTCTTTTTTACCTCAGCAGGGATACCAACGACCATACTGCGTGGCGGTATTTCTTTATTGACTAACACGGCCCCCGCTGCCAGCAAGGAACCCTTTCCTAATTTAGAATGATTTAGTATATTTGAACCGATTCCCACTAAACACCCTTCCCCAATCTCACATGGTCCATGAACCATCGCGTGATGTCCAATAATACAATCGTTTTCAATCGTGACCTCTGAACCAGTCTCAACATGGATAGTAACTTGCTCTTGAACACTGGTGTTTTTTCCAATCCTGATTTTACCCCAATCGCCGCGTATAACCGCACCAAACCAAATATTCACGCCCTCTTCAATGGTTACATCTCCAATAATTGTTGCATTAGGTGCAATAAAAACAGAATCGTGAATATTGGGTTCCTTTCCGTTATGGGGGCTTGGCATAATAATTGACATTTACTTTCACTTAATTCTCTTCAGTTTAAGGTTTATTAATAATAAATTTAAAATAGCAAATTTTCCATTATTCTTTAGTTTTTACAAAATAGAAATGAGAAGAAAAAATAAAGAAAAGGTCTATTTAGATCAAGATAAGCTACTAATTTATTATTTAATATTAATTTTCATTACTTGGAAATTATGAAATTGCAAGCTAAGAAATTATTAATAATTGGCGTAGATCAAGCGATTCCTTATTTAGTTAATAAGTTTCTTAATAAAGATAAAATACCTCATATTAAAAGTTTAGTGCAAGATGGAACTTATGGAGAGGCATATTGTTGCGCACCCTGTGATACTCCCACCAATTGGACAACAGTAGCTACGGGAGCGACCGCTGGAGTTCATGGAGCAACCAGTTTTTATCTTCATCAACCAGGGGAACCCTACGAGAAAGGGTTAGAAAAACGATCCCGATCACAACTTTCAAAGTTTTGTAATGCTCAATATCTCTGGGATGTCGCGGATCAAGAAGGGATGACCCCTTTCGTCACAAATTATCCAAGTGGCTGGCATTCTGATTTTAAAAAGGGAGGTATGGCGGTGTTAGCTTGGCCAATCCCAAATACATTGCCCCAGACATTATCACCAAAATCCTCTAAATTCTTTAACCAAGATGCAGAAATGGAAAAAAAGAAAATCAAACATGCTCAAGAACCGCCCAAAGAGATCAGAAGCCTATCAGCCGTATTAAAAACTAAAATCTCATTTGACTTCATAGCATTAAAGGAGCCTTATTATTTAGATTCCTATATAATTGATTCAACCGGAAAGGGATACGATTCCATAGTTATAGAAAGCAAACAAGAAAAAAAATTAGACATAATAACAAATAATGAATGGAGCGATTGGATTTCCATCGAATTAGAGACTACACACGGGAAATTACCGTGCCTATTCAAGGCAAGAATAGGACAACTAGAAAAAGACGGAAGCCACTTAAAATTGGATTTTTCCCCTGTTTTCAATACAAAAGGGTGGACCAGACCCGCTGATTTAGGTGAAAAATTCGTTAAAAATGTCTTGAGTCATAACTTTATGCCCCAAGAGGTAGAAATAGAATATAAAATCTCTGATGATGTAGCCTCTTATCTTAAATACGCTCAGCAAGAAACAGATACGATAGGAAAGGCAGTACATTATGCAAAAAAAGAGTTAAATTGGGATGTGTGTTACTTTCACGTACATTTATTAGACTCTGTAAACCATAAAGAATTGGCATATACTTTGAAAGATGCCCCGATATATTCTAAGGAGGAGGAAAAAAAGGCAAATCAAAATATTGAAAATGCGTATAAAATAGTAGATGGAATGGTAGGATATTTATTAGAGCATTGTGTGGATGAGGAAACAATAGTAGCATTTGTTTCTGATCATGGAGCAATGCCCGCATGGAAAATCGCAAACATCCCTGAAACGTTGGTCAGAGCAGATCTCCTCAATTATAAATGGATAGAATCCAAAAAGCAATATCAAGTAGACTGGAAAAATACTTCTGCATTTCCGTATATTGAACCCCCGTTTATCTGGATTAATAAAAAAGGAAGAGATCCCCAAGGAATTGTAAGTGAGTCGAAATACGAAGAGATCAGAGACCGTGTAATCGAGGTGTTGGAAGGTATGAGAGATCCAAACACGGGTGATAAGATTGTTAAGCTAGCCATGAGAAAGGAGGAAGCAGACATTTTGGGATTAAACGGCGAACGGGTTGGTGATGTTGTCTATTTTTTAAACCCACCTTATCAAATCTATGATGAAGTGCTGGAGCAGCTAAATCCGTCGTTTATTTCCCCAAAATACATGGAAAAACCAGAAGCTTATCCCGCAAGGCATTGCTTCGGAGCGCACGTCTATTATTTGCCGACTCAAAAGTTCGGAAATTACTCAAATAGTGTCCCCATAATACTAAAAGGACCAGGAATAAAAGAAGGATATCAATTAGATGAGATCATTAATCTTGTAGATTTGGCACCAACCCTTTCACACATGTTGGATATTCCACAGCCCGCAGATACATCTGGACGTGTATTATACGATATTTTGTATTAAGAGAAAATTTTCTGTTTCTAAGCAATTTTAAAAGAACTCTAAGCAGGTATTAGAAGTATATACGCCATTACCTTGGACATGGAGCAGGAATTGACATCCCAGTTTGGCTGCATTTAGATATTTTTCCTCTTCAGGAAAGAGCCTATGGGCTTTTAATAGCAAGAAGATCACATCATTAAGCGTCCCATCATTTAATGTTACATAATTGAAATACAAATCATCATCGGGATAATTAGAGCGCTGAGGCCATCCGCCTTGCGGTTTTTCAATCTCGAGTAAGCATTGAAATCCTTTTTCAAATCCCTCTAAATTTGAAAATTTTTTAGTCCAATAAAAATTTATCTAGAGGTCTAATAAAAATTATTATTGGTCAATATTTACAATATTTAAGAAAATATTTTATAGTAACGAGTCGTGGAAAAAGTGACCGGTTTAAAATACTCAAACGAGTTAGCTCAAAGATATTCCCACCTCACCAGAAGTATTAATGAAGAGTTTATAAACATCCATCCCATTCAAAGAGGAGGGATTCTTACGCCAGAAGCATATAAAGCTCTTATATCTTATGGCGACGGATATAGCCTCTGTGACAACTGTCTAAAGGGGAGAATAGATAAGATCGAAAACCCTCCAGTGGTTAACTTTTTGGAGGATATGGGAAAATACTTGCAGATTGACAACATTATGCCCACAGCAGCTGCACGGGAAACAAAACGTATGGCAATGGAAGCCATGAGTAAGAGATATCCAAAACGGAAAACTGTCATCGTAGACGGAAACGCTCATTATACCACTTATCTAGCAATTGAGAATAATAATCTCAAGGTAAGAGAAGTCCCCAATACGGGAGAACCTGAAAATAAAATTAATCCAGAGGACTATCGGGAGGTCATCCAAAAAGTTCAAGAAGAGGAGGGGGAACTTCCGCTCTTAGCAGTATTAACGCATGTAGATTACAAATATGGTAATCTGAATGACCCTCAACCAGTTGGAGAAATCTGCAAGGAATTTGGAATCCCTTTTCTCTTGAATGCTGCTTATTCAGGCGGAGTACTTCCTATTGACTGCAAGGACAATAATGTCGATATTATCGCATGCAGCGGGCATAAATCTATGGCGGCTTCGGGACCAGTTGGGCTGATTGGATTTTCGGACAAATTTCACGATGATATCATGGTGCATTCCCAAATCGAAGGGGATATTACCGGTAAGTCATTTCATAATAAAATTTGTATGGTGAATGGATGTCCCCCCGTGTATGGAGCCCCGCTTATTACGCTCATGGCCAGCTTCCCGGAGGTTGTAAAACGGACACAAGATATATACGTCAATGAGGAATCTGACAAAGCGAATTATGTTATTGAAAAGATTAAGCCTATAGACGGCATTACCGTTCGCGGAACCCTCCCAAAAGTCCATCCATTGACAAATGTGAAAACTGACTGCTTCCATGAAGTTGCCAAAACTCACGACCGGAGGGGGTTTTTCTTGCGAGATGAGTTTAAGGAGAGGGGAATTATTGGAATGCTCCCCGGCATAACGAAAGAGATGAAATTCAATACATTTGGGCTCACGTGGGAACAAGTCAAATATTTCACCGAATCGTTTTTAACTATTGCGGAAAAGTATCATATCATCTAGCAGAGGTTCGATTGTACATACTGCTCTTTTTTATTTTGTGATATGGAATTCTTGCATTATTGAGCCGTTAGTCCGAATCGCTTGGATATCCATGGTTGTCCCATCTATTGTAAAGTGCATAAAATGGTGGCACAATTCTCCATATAACTGATTGTGGACCGTATAGTAATCATCTTGATAGGGCTCTATCGATGCATTATGCCATGTATGGTGCCACGGATTATGTTCCCGCTGCATAATGGAGGTATCTAAGTCTCCTCCTCCACCTCCGGTCACAAAATAATAGGTGCCTCCCCACTCTTCGGTGGAATTCATCCAAAACGACTCATAATGGTGATCGTGTCCAGAAAGGATCACATCTACTTTATATTCATAAAAAATCGGGATTAGTTGGTCGATTAACTTATAATTCATGTTAAAATCTCCCGTGCTGAAAGGAGCTGCATGTAGCATTACAATTAACCATTTATCCTGGTTGTTCTTCAATTCATTTCTGAGCCATAATTCTTGTAATTCGGTGATATAACCGCCCCAGTCTAATTGATTTTGAAATATATCCAGCATTACAAAATGAGCATTGGAGAAATCAAAATTGTAGTAGTGTCCCCAGATATCTACGTAATCGTAAGGAAAAAAGTACTTGAAATTCCGTCCAAAGATATCCGCCCCGTAATCGTGATTGCCTATCGCAAGCATATAAGGATGAGAAGTACCATGACGAACCATGTTCGTAAATAGGGTATGCCATGAAACCATATCTGAGGCATCCACGGTAAAATCCCCCGCATGAAGAATAAAATCATATTGATACGATGCCATTGCATCAATCACGGCGCCATAATTGGAAGGAACCGCAGAAGAGGGATTCTGCGTATCGCCAATCACTGTAAAGTTAAATGCTTGATCATCCGAGGGAGCTGTGCGGAAGGAATAAATCTCTTCTGAAAATTCTGGAATCTGATAGTAATATTTCCTCCCGGGTTCTAGGCCCTCTAATTTAATCACGTGCCGATTGGAAAAAGCTTGGTTATCTACATTCTTCATGTTATTTTTTGAGACCCCGTATTTCAGTTCTGACGTAGAAGGTTCTTCCGTAGTCCAAATTATCGTCATCGTCGTCTTGGGATCGTCTGACCAGATGAGGTAGGGACCGTCATCATAGTTATACGAGAATGAGGCAGTGGGCACTGAGAACAGAAAAAGCGCAACAAGTGAAAACGCGCTGAAGATAACAGAGATGAAAAGAGAAGAATAGATAAATCGCTTGGTAAAGTGCAGTTTCTCAGAGATTTTCATGGATTTAATGACTCTCCCTAATCCCTTCACGAAAAAGAGCAATGGAATCCCCGTTAGGATTATGAGTCCCGCCAAATAAAGAAGGAATTCTTCTGGAGCCCAGATTATTTTAGATTTCACCGACCACAAAATGAAAACTGCCCAGAAGGAGAACAGCAAGATATTATATATCAGAAACAGTAACCATTTCGTTTTTTTTCGGGTAAAGGCTGATAAATCCATAAATAAATTTCCTCTTCTACTATTAATTATGATTTTCCTTTATATATTAACTTAACAATCCCGCCAACAAGACAAATAAGACATGAGCGGTTGAGCTGCTAATGAGACTATATCGCTGTGCTAGCCATCCCGTTACTATTGCCAAAAGAAACATGATCAGATAAGTAATAAGCCCTAATATATCAAAGGGAAAATAGAACAGATTAATGAATAAAAAGGCAAGCGCTTGCATCAGAATCCTCTGATAGCTATTGAAGTCATCCTTCTTTAAATAAGCGGTCTGCAATAATCCTCGAAATAAAGACTCTTCGTAAATTCCTCCTAAAGCGAAGAAGACAACAGTTATAAATTTCAACACGGATAGATTTGGTAATTTTAACCTTAAAAACGGAAATTCAAGCAATGCAGAAATTAGAAGGAGCACAACCGCAGTCAATATTCCGATTGCCACATCTCTAATCACATTCTCAGATTTCCATCCAATTTGCCGAAAGGAAATATTTTCAATCTGCACAATATAAAGAATCGTAAATCCCATCCCCAACAGAAAGAGAATGGAATAAAAAAGCGGATCGTTTCTCAATTCGGGGAAAATACCCACGTCAAAAAAGGGCAAAAGGATATGTCCTACCAGAAGGACCATACAGATCAAGAAAAATCGATAATACCGGTAGTCTTCATCCCGATAATGATGAAGCACCACCAATGCGATGAGAATTAGCGGGGAAAAAATGGCAAAAAAGACATAGTTTTCTACCTCTATCAAGGGTCTAACAACTCATACTAGAAAATAAGACAAGAAAAATATGTTTTGCTCTTTTGCTCTTTTTTAAATGATCTTGAAAAACCGGTTTACCAACCAGATGCACAAGGGAAAAGATAGTATTAAGGTGATTCCCATTATGGAATACTCATACTTAGCAAGGAATCCAAAAAGATTATTTATGTCGTTAAAAAAATTAGGAAATATAAAAAAAAAATAAGAATGGTATTATATTGATTAGTTTTTTTATTTTACATTCGTCTCTTCATGATGGTGTAAATTAACCCGATTGTGGCAACTGCAGAAACGCCTAAAAAAACAGGGAAAGGAAATCCAGGAATAAAAGGAGCCACAAGCTTTGCCTCATATGCAATATTTTCGTCTATGTCCATAATTTTTATGTTTTCTTGAACTCCATCCTCATTATAGGTTATTTCCTTAATAAAGTTTATTGTTTGATTAAAATACTCCAAATCATACTCTATCGTTAAGGTTAAGTCATCTACTTCTGCAGTAACATTATCAGATGTTTCTTCCGTTGAATCGGCAATGTCTTGAATATAATCTGCAGCTGGAGTAGGTATTAACATCTCTTCAGTAGCATTTTCTGGGACCAAAGAGATGTTCATATTCTCCTCATCATCGGGATCCGCGGCAAATTCCTCATCGGTCCAGTTCCAATAGTTATAGGTTACTATGACCTCATCACTATTTTCATCCACATCGGTAATTACCGCTTTAGATTGTTCGCCTTCGGCACCCATTTCATCTTCATCGTATTCGGATGAATATATATCATTCCACACATCTTCATCTACCTTGACTACTTCGCGAACAGCTTCATCTCCTTCTTCTACAGCTACGCTATAATCTGCAGCTAGCACGCTGATCACTCCGAACGCCAAGGTACTTACCAATAGAAAACCAATTATAAATGTATACTTTGATTTCATTTTTTTTTTTTTTACCTTTTTTTATGTGTTTATACTCCTTTACAAGAGCATATTATTTTTAAATATTTTATTATACTAAAAACCTATCATTTTTCTATGTCGAATATTTCAAGTATCCGAAAAATTCCTACGCGATTCATCTCCGCCCTAAAGGACGGTGCTTTCTCGCACTTTAGTGGTAACCCCTGAAGTCTCCCCGCCCTAAAGGACGGTGCTTTCTCGCACTTTAGTGGTAACCCCTG
>JAWOCD010000068.1:0-18785 GCA_046483985.1 Promethearchaeia archaeon | reverse complement strand
TTTTGGGATAAAAGCGCATGGGATATTTGTAGTAAATTTCGGGCCGTTGCTATGGTTTTTGAGTTTATTTGTCTTGGAAATATTGTTTTATGGTGGTGGTTTCCCGTGCGTTCTCTGAGTTGTTCAATTTTCCCTTCTGCGTGGATAAGCTTGGTGATTGGAGCTATTATTTTAAGTATAGGCGGGCTCATCATGTTTCTCGGAATGAAAGACGCCGGAGCGGAATCTTCTTCCCCATCTCCCGATACTGAATTATTCGGAGGGATTTATCGATATATTCGCCACCCGCAAGCTTTAGGGGAATTTCCCATGTTTCCCGCATTGGCTTTATTAGTGAATTCTTTATTTCTATTCGTTGTTTTAGTAGTTTATGTTCTTTTTTATCTCCCAATAATGATTCTTGTCGAAGAACGGGATTTAGTGCGCCGGTTCGGAAAAAAATACACGGAATATAAAAGGAACACGGGGGCACTCTTCCCGAAGTTCAATAAAAAGAAAAGGAAAAACAATTGAGATAATATTCATAATTTTCCTCATAATGGACAAATATTTTTTTAAGACTGGCTTTAGAATATAGAAATCTAATGACTTCAGATGAGAAATCTTTGCGAAATTATGCCAAAAAGGTTGGAATTTAAATCACTGAGTTATTTGGTTATGCTTTTCTTAGGAAGGACATCTGGCTTCCATTTATATGTTAGTTGGGTAACATAGTGTTGCTCTTTTCTAGTGAGTTCCACAAAAAGATTCTCAAAAGATGTGAAATATTCGGATACTTGATCTCTTTGTCGCTCCAGTTCTTCTTTAACTGGATAAGATTAATCCTTCCCATTAGAGGAAAGTCTCTAATATTTTCAATTTCTTCAAAAACTCTATATCGAAAGTATTCCCCATATTGGGATGAATCTTGGGATAAATAGTCAATAATCTCCTTAAGATCTTCTTTTGCAGGTTCAGTCCATTTTATTGTAACCATTTTCGAGATTGTTCCTTTACTTGTTCATGGTTATAGGTCTTTCCTTGGTTACTTGCTTCTAAAGCTTGACTCAAGTTGACAAAAAGCATAATTCAAATAATCTTTGAAACGGCATCTAGTTTAAATATACCAGCTGTTATATTAGGAGGAAAATCCTAAATCAGTATTTGACTAAATAAAAATACACCCCCGTCTCCTATTAAATCTTTTGTCCGACAAAACTTTGGAAAGGGCGGTCCAGATTTTATTGAAAATTGAGTTTTCATCAAGAATTATGGAAATCTAATGCTCTTCTTTTGCTAGGTCCACAAGCGCTAAAGAGTAGTTAATTGAAGCTTTAAATTGTCCATTTGCATGGCTTAAATTCAAGATAGGATGTGGGGGAATGTAAAGTTTTCGGGAAATATCTAAGTCGATAGAGTACTTTCCATGGATTTTTGGCGCTCTTCTTCGCTTTTTTGACAGATATTTTCTTATAGTAGTAAGTATTAAAGAGAGATCGGTGTAAAATGCCTCCTAAAAATCCAAACATTAATAAACTCAAACACGATGTATAATACATCAAAAGAACCAATAAAATTCAGAGGGCCTGAAATAAATGAAAACATATAAAATAAATGAGTATCTTACCGTTAAATTGGAAAGTGGAGAAACGAATATCTATGTGAATGGAAAATTTTTTCGTCAATGCAAGTACCTCGTATTTCATCTAAATGTAAACAACTTGGAACAGTACGATGAGATACGATCCATCGATGATATAGAGCAGCAAGACCGAACAAGTGAATATCGAAAGCTTGAAATTTCTCCTGAAATGGAATTCAAGGGGCATTGTTCGAATCTACAAGCATGGGTAGAGAACAACTACGATACCAAGCTGCTGCATAGGAACCTAGCATTTCCTTTACTTAAGGAGCTGACGGAGGCGAGATGCAAAGAGGCAGAGCGGGTGTTCAGGCGTGAGATCATGGAGCGTTATCTGCGTGGGAATCGTATAGTACGGCGCTTTCTTGAAAATGAAGGGTACTTGGGTTATTTAAAAAAAAAACAGATCAATATCATCCTCGGATCTTTAGATTTAGAGAAGTTAAGAGAAGAAAATTCAGAGGCGCTTATATCGTTTTTGGGATATTGGTCAGTAAAGGGAAACAAAAAAGCGCAAGACCTTTTACGCGATCAACTCGATTTAATGAAGCAAGATATGGACAAAGAAAAATTGATCTTAATGTTACTCCAGTCGGAAACAAAATCAAGCGATGCCTTTAAAGAGGTTTTGCAAGAGTTGCTCCTTGATTACTTATCCGATAAAAAACCCAGAGCTTATATTATCCATGTTGGATTAGAAAAAGGATGTTTTTCCTTTCTCTCCAAGAAATATAAACGGAAGGTATTTGATATCTTGGGGCTTTCCAAGGCAGAGATCAATGTAGTTTTCGAGCTTGAAAAGCTTACCGGTAAAAAATTGAGGTTACAATCTGAGATTTCTCGGTATACCCAGTGTGGTTTTGTTGTGGAAGATGGTACCATCGTCGGACTGGGGCTCTATAACTGCGAGATAAAGGACCTTCCGGACTCGATTGGGAAACTTAGCAGCCTTCAAGAGCTGAGATTGGAACGGAATCAATTGACAGAGATTCCCGATTCCATTTTTCAGCTTACCTCGCTTAGAGAATTATGCCTTAAACATAATCATATCTCGACGGTTCCCGAGTCCCTTGGAACACTCAGTTCTCTCATCAGCCTCAATTTGATGGATAATACCATCACGGAGTTACCGGAGTCTATCGGAAATCTTACCTCACTCAGAAATCTGTTACTAAACAATAACCGTATTATCTGCTTGCCGGAGTCTCTATCACAATTAGAATGTCTCATCGGCTTGGATCTCAGAGATAATTGCCTCTCTCGTCTGCCTAAATCAATCGGATTCCTTCAATCCTTGCATCACTTAGATGTAAGCAGAAATAGTATTTCCGAATTTCCAGAATCGATATCACAATTAACAACACTTGTGAGCCTCGAACTGAATGATTGTAAATTGATGAGTCTTCCAAACTCTATCGGTAAGTTACACTCTCTCAAAAGGCTTAATTTGACCAATAATAAACTAGTGAAACTTCCGGAGTCTCTCGGGAACCTGAAACGACTTGAACAGCTGGATGTGGGAGAGAATAAATTAAAGAGCCTTCCCTCCTCAATAGGGAAGCTAACCTCCCTTTATGAGCTCTTTCTAGAGAGGAATTACTTGAAAAGAGTTCCAGAAACCATCGGGAATTGTAGTTCACTTTATTTGCTTGACCTCAATGAGAATAACCTCACCGCATTACCAAAATCGATGGGTAACCTAGCATCGTTACATAAATTGTTTCTTGGATATAATAGAATCTCGATACTACCCAACACCATTACTACAGTAAAGAAACTCAATCGGCTATATTTGAGGTATAATAAATTGACATCCATTCCCGATTCAATTGGAGACCTTACAAACCTTAGACGATGTGACCTAGCGAATAATAAGCTGACGAATCTTCCGGAATCCATAGCAAAATTGACTTCTTTGCGTTCTCTGCGACTGGGCTATAATAACATCTCAACAATCCCCCAGTCCATCGAAAATTTAGAAGGCCTCAGCGGCTTAGATTTACAGAATATGGACGCTAGGCATCGACCACGGTCAGTTCGAAGGAGAAGATTCCGCCATTTTCGCAGAGTTCAAGGCTGAGTTCTCTTGAAAGGTGCATCCAAAGTTCATGGTTGAAAACCCAACCAACTTACCCAAAAATAACCCCTTTTTATTTTTTCTACTTTTCTATGACTTTTATTTTTGTAAAATCCATAGTAAATAAGAGGGGGCTCGAGAGTGCACGCTCTGAATTTTTTCCCGATCGATTTTCTTCATTTCTCCCAGCGTGTGATTCAGCTAAGGATATTAATAGAATCGGCTTGCTGAAGACAAGAATTTTCGGTTCACTTCCTTGAGCCGGAATTTTTTACCGGGTAAAAGTCGTGGTTAATGACTGGCGGGACGGTTCTCTCCAATCTCTCTGATGTTCTCGAAAAATAAAGGGGTTTTTCTTGTAGGTAAACATTTTTATAGTCGTGTTGATTAATACATAATGTAAGGCAAGAATTTTTCAAGAGGGATATGAAAATATGAATTTGAAAACAAAAAAAAAATTGGGCATGTTAGAAGAAATCTCCGCTCAAATGGACGAGTATTTATCACAAGGGAAATTAAAGGAGTTAGTTTCCTATCTATCTGGCGAGCTAAAAACGTATAGTGGGAAACACGGCGAATATGTGCAGTCCAGGGGTGAAAAGATTCCCGTCTGGTTTATCCAAGGACGAATTTATGAGTTGCTAGGACGTGCTTATTATAAAATAGGAAATTTCCCTAAGTCTCTTCGGTTCTACCGAGAGGGATTGGAGATTTATAGAGAAAATGGTTATCGGTCCGGTCTCATAATGAGTTACTTGGGGATTTGTATAAATTTGATAGATTTAGATGAGAACGCAGACTTGGAGAAGGTTGAAGATCTTTTGGAAACAGTGGAGCGATTGATCACTAAACACGATATGCGTCTCGATAAGTCGATTTTAAAAGATTTTTATTTAGCCAAAATAAGGTTTTTTGAGCTGAAAGGGGATTTTAGGAATGTATTTCGGTTTATTGATGAAGTGTGTAAATTAAAGCGTGGGTTCGAGAAGCGGTGGTTTAAAATGGAATGCTATGCATATTATAAGTTGAAAGAAGGGAAATACCTAAAAGCAGTAGAATATTATCTTGACTTAATTGACTTCTGCGAACAGCATGATATAACCTTTTCCGAACTGCGGTGGGCTGGCATCTATCAAACCTTAGCAGCAGCCTATGATAAGCTATCGGCGGGCATTAGCTCGAAGGAGTTAAAAAAGAAGGGCAAGGCTCAATGGCGGCATTCGTTGATGAGGTCTTATCTGTTCTATGTGCGTTCATTTGAGCAGAAGGCCATACCGGAGTGTTATAAAGAAAAGATGCAATACATCAGAAAACGGATTTCCGGTACGGTGACGCCGTTACGGAAGGTTTTATCTGAGGCATTGTGTCCGGAATGCGAAGTCGACAGGTTGCGCACCTTCGGGTATTTGCATTATGAATTAGGGGAATACGAGAAAAGCAGGGAGTATCTGGAACGATTGCTTGCTCTTCAAGATGAGGGAGAATGCGACCTTCCCGCTTTGGAGCACGCGGAAGTTCATCATGCACTGGCAGATTGTTATGAACTTGGGAGAGAAGGTCCTCAAGGGGGTAGAATGGAGGAATACGGCGAGATCTTGGAAAAGGGAAAAATCCATTATGAGCACGCATTACGTTTATATACGCAAGTACGGGAACGGACCTTCGAAAGCTCCAAAAAGAAACAATTCCTTACCTCAAAGATCAAGGACGTGGAATTCTTACTCACCAATCCTATGTATCCACTCATAGGTTTTTTTAAAAATGGAGGGCACCCACAGAGACAAGATGCAAGGCGCGAACAGCAAAAAAAGGGGGCCGATAATAATGAAAAGAAATGACAAAAGGTATAACATAAACGGAAACACGAGGGTAAGACAATGAAGGTAGCCATATTTCCGATTGGAATCGAATCCTCTTCGGGACGGCAATATTCCCCCGTGATGGATGATGGGAGATTTCACTATATTCCCATTCCAGAGTTTTCACTCAAGAAACAAGCTGATGTCAAGAAACTGGGCAATATCCTCTACGTCCATAAAAGATTGATAAATAACAAGTATGATATACGAACCTACGAGCACATTGAGGTTGAAAAGTGGCCAGAATATCCGAATCTCACGACACTGGGGGACTTTTTGGAAAATAGGATATATCTCGGCGCGCCGATCCGGTCATATATCCCGCATTACGACCCCGAATTCATAACTTGCACCTACGGAGAGGGTTCTAATAATAAAGCAAAGACCTTATCCGAATTACGAAAGAATGATATGCTGGCCTTCTATATGACCCTGGCGCGACCAATTCAACGGAAGGTCTTGGGTAAGTTTTTAGTCGGCTATTTTATAATTGAAGAGGTGTTTGATTATCGGTTCAGCGGAGAAAGCCTTGATTACCACGCCGTTCCGGAGCGAATTCTTCATAATTTTCACGTCATACGGACCGATCTTAAGCCTGTTATAGCGGCAGGAAGTGTTTCGGAGAGTCGATTATTTCGAAAAGCGCTTCAGTTCACGGATAATACGAATTGGGAAATTCTGCCAGACATTTTAGAACAGATTGAATGGCCGTTTGATACCACCGTGCTTGGACGGGGGACAAGAATTTTGAGAGGGCAAGCCGCGGAAATCTTTAGAGCGTTTCTTGAGGCATACGATGGCTAAGGCACTTATAACTCTTGGGGTGTTAGAGCGGCTCATCTTGCTTAAGTAAAACTTCTTATGTTAATCGTAAGTGAAAGAGTAGTGTAAAACGTCTCCCGGGAATCCAAACATTAATAAACTCAAACACTATATATAATATATCAAAAGATTGTTCAAATCTTCAAGCGTGGGTCGATTATAACTATGATACAAGAATATTGCATAGGAATATTGCCTTTCCCTTGCTAAAAAAGTTAGTTAAAAGCTATATATTATGCAATTGGAGTTAAACATAATAAATCTTTCGCGTGTGGGAGGGAATATTAAACCTTATGTGAAGGTTCTGCTTTATTAAGAGGGTGGTTAATATCATAAGATTTCCGAATTTTAGCATCTTAATAGAACATAAAAATGCTAAATAATCCTTCTCTAATTTAACAGTCTCCAAACAATAGAATAGTTAAGAAAAGGTTTAGCTTCTTCATTAACATGGCTTAAATTAAAGATTAAAAGTAGGATGATATAAGGTTTTTAGGGAATCTCCAAGTCGATAGGGTTCTTTTAATTGGTCTTAGGAATATAAACTCGACCTACAGGGCTTTCCTTTATTGTCGGTGATAAGGTTTATGATAGAATTAAAGTACAAGGTCTCTCTATAATGCAAACATATATAAACCCAATTAATCAATGCTTGTTTCCATTATTTGTGTGGCTCCATCGACTGTACGCATCAAGTCTTGAATATTATCTCTAATCCAATTATTTTGCTCGAATTCATATCCCCGATTATTTCTAGCCCTTGGCCATTGATTTAATGCCTCCAATGTCATATTTATTGCATCTCTCGCAAGAGGTTGGTCTTGATTTCTAAGTGCCCGCGCAAGAAGTTTATTAGAAATTATTCTCGCATTGCTGTAATCTTCTTCATCTAAATACTCTTGGTAAGTCTGAATTAACTGGTCCTCAGACCCGTCATCGTCCTGATCAATTGGCAGGAAAATATCACGAAGGAGATGAGTGACAGCATTTAGATTTTCGGGATCCAATCCCCCCTCAATCATGAGGTACGAGAAGTAACCGTTTTGGATTTCTAAGGGGATATTATCAAAATCGTTTTTATTTATGCTAATAGAATTACCCTCGGTTATTATCTGCTTCTGAATTTCCTCACCTAAATTTCTATTCATATCTAAACGTAAAGTTGCGATCGCAGCCGTAGCATATCTTGGATCTGCCGTTCTTAGTGCCAAATATATTTTTAAATAATCATCACGATTCATAAATTAATTTCACTCTCTTTTAATTTTTAATTATTATTATAATTCATATATTTTACTCTGTTTTAAATTGTTACGAAACGCCTTATTTGCTAAGATCACTAAGCTGCAATTATGGGGTAACAAACTTGACAAAATTAGGGACAAAGGATCTTGTTATTTAGCATTGTTATTTGGATATTTTTAAAATGGATTTTTTCCTTTTGAAAAAATTTTTGCTATTCCGTTAAGGAGATTGAATTGTTTGAATGTAAGATGTTCTTCCCCTTTTTCTGCTTTTCTTAACTTTTCGGGACTTACATACGATTTTGCCGCCTCCTCAATTGAATACCCGGCTTTGATCCTAGCCCATTTCAATACTTTTGGATTAATGAACGCAGACATTATTATTCCTTTAGATTAATTGGATACTTATATCTATCTATCTCTTTTTAAATTTATCTCTATAATTATAAAAACAATTGGACTATTAAAAATTAGTATAATCTAATGATTTCTGTTTTTTTAAAAGGATTCTCCAGGTCAATAATAATTAATATTTCTGAATTCATTAATATATGAGTTTATGAAAGGGCTAAGTGATAAAATCGATTTTTTCTCCCAGTAATGGTGTTCCTCGAGGAGCGAGATTTAGTGCGGCGGTTGGAAGAAAAATACAATTTTTATGCTAAAGTGCTTTCTTGATCTCTAAATTCAGATGTTCATCATTAGTCTCATCAATAGGGACCTAAATGGGTCAGAGATTTCAGAGATTTCAGAGATTTCAATAATTTAAAATTTGTGGGTTTATAGCATCGAAAAGATGAGTGGGCAACCAGGATTATCTTATTGCAAGATTAATTAAAGTAATCGTGAAATGGGGATCAAATCCATGGAGTGCAAGAATGGCTCATAAGTAAATATATAAACCCGTTTTTTCTTTTAGTCCGTCAATATGATCCAGCGGATTACCCTGTAAGATAAGATGTTCGAGTGCCGGAAATTGCTCCAAGGAGTCAATGCCGGTGAAATTGTTATTGCTGAGGTCTAAATATTTTACATATTTTAATGGGGCCTTAAGGTCAATCTCGTTCAGTTGGTTGTCGGCGAGGTATAGTTCCGTAAGGTGTTTCATGGGTTCCAGGCCGGTGAAAGATGCGAGTTTCTGGTTTTGCACCTTCAAGATGCGTAGTTTTTCCAGGGCTTTTAATTGCTCGATGTCCAGCTCGTCTGGGCGCATTATGGCTGCATCCGATAAGTCAAGAACTTGGTTTTTACTTCTGTATATCTGATTGTTGATCGTTATGGAGAAGGGTAGAAACTTGTTCATTTCTTTCAATTTTTGTAGGAACTTCCTCCAATTTTTCTTCCAATGAGGGCGTCGTCCGAGATGTACGGCGTGGGTGGCATAGAGATCCTCGAAAAAATGGTCGGATATTACCGCACCCGGAGGATTACTGAGAATATACTCAATTGAAATGAGCAGATTGGTTCGGGCTTCCTCGGGGAGCGATAAAATGAAGTCTTGAATCATCGGTTTGGGAAGCGACGGGTCATTTGTAATCAGTTGGTGGACCTCACGATCTAATCGGTGCGGATCTTTGATGGTGGCTGTTTTTGTAAACTCTTCCTTGAAGGATTGATGGACCATCTCGTAGATTTGTACCCGCTCTTCTCGGGTGAGATATTCGAGGTATTTGTTGCAGATGAGAAATTTGATGGTGGGTATATGGCCATATTCGGCTCTGCTGAAAATCTCATCCTTATAGGCGGCGAGTGCTTTTTTATCTCCGGCTTCCACGAGCTTTTTTAGGAGCGGAAAGGCAATATTACTGTGGAGAAGGCGGGTATCGTAGTCATTTTCCGCCCATGCTTGCAGGTTGGAGCAATGCGCCCAGAACTCGGTTTCCGGCGGGATGCCATATCTGCCCGAGTCGAGTCTTTCGCTGTAGATCTCCGCAGCCTCGTCAATGGAATTGATTTGGTGTGTTTCTTCCGCTTGATCCGCCGGGATATTCAGAATGAGGGTGGTACACGAGCGGAATGGTTTTTCGTTGACATAAATCATCGTCCTACCGCCTTCCAAGCGGACGGTAAGATATTTGTTTATTTTGTGGGATTTCATCTTTTTTCATGTTCACCTTTCGGTAATATAATATGAGATAATCCCCCCTCAGACATAAACCCTTTTAACTTATCAAACTTAACAAACCTAATAATTGACCACAATTTAAAAAGGAAATATATACTATTAGATGGCACAGTCGCAACCAAATTTAAAAAAATAAAAAGTAAGGATTTTTAAGATTTTTCAGTAGCCAATGTGGATATTAAATCAATAATAACTCCGTAGAGAATCCCCGCAAGGAAACTCATAAAATCAAGAAAACTGGTAGTCAGGTAGAATTGTAAGGATATAAATGTACCTAAAATCGCTCCTCTAATAATACTGTTTAGCCATTTATTCATCTTACCGTCCTTAACTAGTTTTAAGGAACTAGCTAATCCGATTATGAGTCCCATAACAACTCGATTGTACCATAGTCCGATTATAAGGATTTCGTTACCAATCCATCCCCCTAATCTTCCACTTGCCCCTAAAATACAGAAAACCCCTAAAATTCCGCCGAGTAAAGTTGCTATACCTATTCGTTTTAGATTCATCTTTAAGATTAGATTTCATGTAATCTATTTATATTTTCGGTTTATGAAATAAAGATAGCTTATGTTTTGAGATTAAGAAAGATAGAATGTATATCGTCTATTGAAGAAAAAAATACAAAAAATTTTAACTAACGTTCCATACCATAGCACACTCGCCAACCCCGCCTTTCTGGACGCCCTCAAATCTGAGGTTAGAAAACCCTAATTTTCTCCGTACTTTTGATAATATCCCCATCATGACCTGCGGAAACATACATGATGGGGTCCCGTAATCGTGATATCGATAATATGTATTTGCAAAACACATCTTACAACTATCTTGTTTTGCTCTAATTTTCGAAACATTGCCTTCATCATCTCTTACAATATCAACTTTAGCGTTATCAGTAATCGCCCATTCCGTCTCTAAAAATCTACGCAGGCGAGAGAGAAGATCATTGATATCTTCAATATTAGAATTGTCAAATTCTCTTCCAATCGTACGCCCAATTCTTGTGAGGATTTTAGTCTTCTCATCGTCAGGAAGAGCCTTTTGAAGGGCATACCACAACTTAAAAAATGTATTATATGGAACCGTATCAAATCGCTTTGGTAAATCGCTTATTTCTTTTTCTGTTAATGTTCCCATTTTCACAACACCTTCTCTTAATAATATATTGGAAATTCAATGAATTAAACTTTTACTTAATATAATATTAGAATGAAGCCATCTTTTTTCTTAACAAATAGGTAATTCCGAGGTTTCATTTATTTTTTATTAAAGGGAATGATCAACCAGAGCCTTTTCCGTTAGTGAGCCGTATGTTGTATGGGTGCACCAAAAGCAAGACTCAGACCTCAGCTATAAAATGGCCCAATACCTGATTTATTTTGGAATTTTTTATAAGAAAATTAGAATATAAATTTAGAATAAAATTATATATTTAAATTTCCTTATTAATAATATATGACCAGTATAAAGGAAGACCCGGAAGAGATCATCGCTAAGATTAAAAAAACTATTGAAGCAAAATATTCTAAACAATTTTCAGATAAAGAAATATTAAAAAAATGTTTAGAATATTCCCGAGCTCACATCAATGACTTGATTAAAGAAGGTCAGAGAGAGGTAGAACCTAATTCCGAAAAAATTAAAAGAATTCTCTCTAATGCTCAAAATTATCAATTATACAGTTTAAATAAATCAGATGACGAATTAATATATGGGATTTCAAAAAATTAATAACCGATCAACATGAATATTCTTTTAGATACTGGTTATAAAAGAAAAAAATAAATTAACTTATAAGAACAAAAAAGGATATTTAATTAATTATAGGCGGCACGTTCTGGCAGACGAGGTCTTAGTTTAATTATTTCTCTAAGAAGTCGTTCAATTAAGTTGTCTCGTGTTTCATCATTTCTATCCCAAAGATTATTTACTTCCAAATTATCCTCCCGATAATTGAATAGATCCCCAATATTTTTTTCCCCGTCATAAATAGTTAATCTATAGGTATCGGTGACCAAAGTTCTCAGACGCATGATGGAATCTTTAGCTATCTCCTCATCATGCTCAATAAGAACTTGCTTTCTGATTCGTTTATTAAGGTTCTCAAAAATGGGTGTAAAATCATATCCTTGAAAGTAGGGAGATTGATATTTTTCTTTAATCCTTAAAAGATTCAAGATTGTTTTCGATAAATCAATAGTGGAAATCAAGGATTCATAGGTACTCTTTTTTGTGAGCCCTGGAATCTTCCATAATAAGGGCATATTAATTATCCCGCGATAATGAGCAGGGCCCTTGAGGATAAGCCCATGGTCCCCTCCCATATCTCCGTGATCACTGGTAAAAATGACCATGGTATTATCTGTCATTCCGGATTTTTCCAGAGCATGTAAAATCTTACCAATCCCATCGTCAATCATTGAAATTGAACCATAAGTAAGCGCTGTAAACATTTTTGCCTCCTCTTTGGATACTTTTTGAGGGATTAATTGACGAAATCGAGGATTTTTTAGTAATTCTCCAAGAAATCCATGATTAAGTAATTTTTCACCATCCTCAAAATTAGCTGGTAATTCAATATCATCTGGGCTATATAGATCCTTGTATTTTCCTGGGGGACAAACAGGATGATGTGGATCTGGGAACGAACAATGTAGGAAGAATGGTTTATCTGCGTGTCCACTGGAAGAATAATTTTCTAGAAATTCAACCGTTTTCTTAGTTATGTAATTTGTGGGAAATAATTCTTCGGGCATTTCCGTTTCATAATAATATTCATTTAGGCAGAGGGGATTTTCAATTGAATAAGAGTGTTGATCCCACCCCTTTTTTTCCAACCATTCTGAATAGTGCCCCGCCATCCAATCACCGTGTCCCACAGTCATATGTACCTCCTCATAGCCGTACCATGGAAGATCTAACTTATCAGAGTTCATATCTCCATGTAACCATGAAATAATATTTTCATCTGAATGAACCCCTCGCTTTGACGGGCGACTAAAAAAATTACAATGATTTTTACCTATTGAAATAGTATAATAACCTGTCTGTCTTAGGATCTCTGAGATGATGGGAAATTCGGGATCTAAATTAATGCCATTTGATCTTGTACCATGCACGCTTGGATAACATCCTGTAAAAAAATTTGCTCGATTGGGCATACAAATGGGGGTATTACATATATAATTCTCAAATCTGACTCCATCTTCTGCAATACTGTCGATATTAGGAGTTTTTAACGTGGGATTTCCATAGCAACTGAGATGATCCCTTCGTTGTTGATCGGTAATTATAAATATAACATTCATAGGTTCAGTCATTTTATCCTCTCTTTTACTATTTAATTCCTATTTTCTTCATATATTGTGTCGGTAAGCTCTTTAAAATTATCAAGAATCTGAGTCCTCTCTTTTCGATAGAGTTTTATTGCCTCAGAGGGGCAAGTGACCGCACATGAACCGCATCCATAGCATTTGTCTGTGTCCACATTAGCTTTTTTGTTTTTTAGTGAAATTGCATTGAAGACACATCGTTCGACGCATATTCCGCATCCCTTACAAAGATCTTCATCCACCTTGGAAATATAATTGGACTTGGCGGTACAAAATTCGTTTTTATCAGAAAATCGCGTCATTCCGCGTAATAAAGAACAACAACATTCACAACAGCAGCATATAATTTGGTGATTTGCTTGAACAACATTTTCCGTGGTAAAAATTAACCCTAGCTTTGCAAGCTGATCTACTAATCTGTGTGCTTCTTCACGGGTTAGCTCAGTCCCCTCTCCTCTGTCAAGAAAATATTTCCCAAACGGACCCAATTGTAGGCACGATTCTTCAATAGGATATTTATCCTTACATTCCCGAATTCCTAAGGTTTCGGTTCTTTTCCTACAAGGGCAATCCGTAGCAACAATGGGAGGCAAACAATTATCAATTACTTTATGGATTTCCTCGGCATTTGTTATGATGGATTGATGGTCTATTGCCTTATCAATTGGAACTATTCTTGTAAGTGAGGTCCCCTTATCAGAGGATTCATAACGTTTATAATATTTCTCTTCAATAAAAAATTTCTGGTACAATTCAGCCCCTTTCTTGCCCAAACGCTTTAATGATTCAGAATATTTAAATCCTATATTAAGCAAATGCGCAACTGTAATAAAATAGGAAAATCCTCCAATATCTTGAATTATTCCCTTATCTGCCATGTCTTTCAGAATTCGCCTTGTTTCTTTTCGGTCTTTACCCAGTCTTTCTGCAATCTTTCTCACGGATAAGGGCATAATCTCTAAATGCTGAGCAATTTCAGCCTCCTCGGGGGTAAAAAATAACTTGATATATTCTTTAAAAGCTTCAGAAACATTCCCTTCTTCGTCCCGAGGGATATCATTAGGATATTCTTTCATCTTATCAATGATGACATCATATGGACTTGACTTCATTTTCTTTTGCATTGTTTTTTTGATTTTCTATATTTGAATCTTTTTCTATTAAATTTATCTTGGAGAGATTCTGCTGAGCAAATACCCACCAAGTTTGCGCCATGGGTTATGGCGAGCTTTTTTATTTCTTCCGTTAAACTTTCCTCTTTAATTTTTTTCATTCTTGTAATAATCACTATAGTATTTTTAAAGTTTTAGGTTTGATTTGTATATTTTTCTTCAGCTGGAGGCTTGCCGTTCGGGAATCTTTGAAAGACTTTTTAAGGTTGCATGATGCATTTTTTGCAGTAACTTTAATCGTAATTCTTCATCATCCCATAAGTTATGAAGCTCATGTGGGTCGTTTTGTCGATCATATATATCTCCGAAATTTTCCATCCTTTCATAAGTAGTTATTTTATAGTTTTTTGTAATAAGATGTCTCAACCGTATAACTAAAGGACCAACCTCCTCATCTTCTTCAATATAACAATAATCCCGTACTGACCTTTCGGGGTCCTTTAATACAGGAGTTAAATCTTTGCCTTGCACAAAATCGTCAAGATGGCGTTCTCGTAATCCCGCCAGTTTGGTTAATGTCTTACACAAATCGATTGAACTTGCCAATGAATCTGTCACAGCCGGCGATGTGACTCCAGGAGCTTTTATTATCAAAGGAACTCTTAGTATTCCGTCAAAAGGAGATGGCCCCTTAAGAAGCATACCGTGATCTCCCATTAAGTCTCCATGATCACTGGTATATACCACTATCGTATCATCTGCTAATCCGAATTTTTCTAAGGCCGCTAAAATATTTCCGATGGCATCATCAACCAGCGATATTGAACCGTAAGTTAATCGGATAAACTCCCTCACCTCTTCTTCTGTGGATTCTCGAAGCATTGCCCCACGAAATACGGGATTCTTAATGTATTGCCCTAAAAAGGGGTGCTCATAGAGCTCTTCAATATGATTATAGGTTTCGGGAAGTTCTATATCTTCCAATTTGTACATATCATAATATTTTCCTGGTGGTGTGACGGGATGATGGGGGTCAGGGATGGAACAACAGCAAAAAAACGGACTATCCCCGTATTTTCCTTTTGCATATCTTTCCAAGAAGGCAATAGTTCTTTCTTGACAATATGAGGTGGGGAAATCGGCAACTGAGAGTTCCGTTTCTCTTCCCAGCACACCAAAAAATTCATTAATGTTCAGATTTTCTCTCATTTTTTCCCTTGATCCGGGACGTCGCTCTTCTAACCAATCTAAATAATGGCCCGCACAAAGATCTCCATGCCCTAAGGTAGTTTCACATTCAGTGAAACCATAGTAGGGAAAAGGAAACTCCTCTTTTGCTTGTTCGGGTGTTTCCATCCAATGATGGATTGCTTCTAAGGATTTATCCTTTCGACTGTAAGGAGGGATCCAGAATTGAAAATGCGGTTTCCCGATTTTTGATGTAATAAATCCTTTTTTTCGCATGGATTCTACAAATGTTTCTGTATTCAGCGGTAAATTAATTCCATTACTTCGAACATGATGTACATTTGGGTAACAGCCGGTAAAGATGCTTGCACGGTTAGGCATGCACATGGGATTGGCACAATACGCATTAGTAAATCTCACTCCTTCTGAAGCCAAGCGGTCTAAATTGGGAGTGTTAAGAACTTTATTGCCGGCACAACTCATATGATCAGCGCGGTGCTGATCCGTCATTAGAAATAGCACATTTTTTTTCTTATTAGCCATATTTTTAGCTCTATTGAGGTATTAAAATATAATTAATTTAAAGTATAGAGTTTCCTATGTTCTTCGGGTAAAGATTCAAAATAGTCTTTTGCCTCTTCGGGCGGTAATACTGTAAAATCTCCATTCGGTTTTTGGACAATACATCCCGAATCAACCAACATTTTATAATTTTTAGCGGTTTCCTTGGGATCGCCCCAACAGATATTTTGACACATCCCGCATGTGAGCCTTATATTGACACCTGGAGCGGCTTCATTGATATACCCCCCATCAGCATCCGTCCGATCGGGCCAATCTTTATAGCGTTTCATAGCTTTACCAATCATTTTATAGATCCTAGCATTATCCTCTGGAATTGGAAATCTGCCGGGAGACCAGGTAGAAAATTTACCACTGGGATGCAGCCCCGTAAAACCTCCACACACATATTGGCACCGTACATACCCATTCCGACGAGCGTGAGAGTATTCTTTTCCGCCAATTGTAAATTCAACAGCTTTTTCTTTATCAAACATACTGGCAGAGCATACTTTTGTACATAATTTGCATTTCGTACAGAAGGATTCTTCGGAAGGAATTGGATCAGTAGGTTCCAGTTTAGCCGTAGTGACAACTGTTCCAAGAAGAATAGTTGTACCGCGTCCTTTCATTCCAACATTACCCGACCAGCCAAAGGAGCCCACACCTGAGGCTACTGCAACATATCGATGTGATAAAATAGGAGGCATATCAGCTCTCCAGCTTTTGATTTCTTTTCGATAATTATTATTTGATAAAATTGCTTTTGCTTCATATCCCTTTTCCTCTAAAATTGAAGCTAATTCACGAGATATCTTGACTGATCTATAATTTAAATCAAATCTATTTTTTTCATGATGTGCAAAGTTTTTTTTGCTAAGATATTCTCGGATTATTTTTTTATCAAAGGGCAGTGCATAACTTATGGCAGATTGTGCTTCTGGTATAACATAAGTGATATCCGCACTCGGTGGACCTTCTAAAGATTCTCGTGTTGCAAATCCCACCTTAAGTGCCCCTTTTTCTTTAAGAAAGGTTTCAATTTCTTGATTCAATGACATTTAGTTTCACTAAATAGGTATACTTTTTTTGAAAGTAGACTTTGATAATTAACTATTATTAATACTATTAATTTATGATAAAGTATATAAATCTTACTGTACACATTAAGATCAAAGTAGACTTTTGTGGACTTTTTAAAGGATGTTAATTAAAGAAAAAATTGTAAACCTACTGGAGAATAATCCCCAAATTTCACTAAAAGAGGCCAAAAGTCAGATTGAACAAGTTAGCAAGTCCTATTTTTACCGAATTAAAAGAAAATGGAAAGAGAATAAGCATAAACAAAAGAAAAATAGAAATCGAAGAGATTATGAAAAGCTGATCTTAGAATACCTGTTGGAAAATCCCTCTGGTTCCACTATAACCGATATTTGTAATGCGATTGATGCATCTCATAACACCGTTAGTAAATACCTAGGGATTTTAGAAGCAAGAAAAAGGGTGGTCGGTAAAAAAGTGGGCTCTTATACGCTCTATTCCAGTACAAAACGACGTCTCATCCCCAAGAAATTATTGGATAATTATTATTTAGGCTTATTATCTTTTTTTAAAAAGGAATTTACAGATAAAAAGAAATATAAAGATTTTGGAAAGGAAATTGCGCATTATTTGAATTTTCCCTATGGTTCTAAATATCCGGATAAAGTCCTTCCGAACGAAAAGGATTCTATTGAAGATTTTCTCAGATATTTAGGGGATTCTTTTTCGTTTATAGATTTTATTTATGAAGTAAGTCCCACTGTGGAGAGTAAAGTTAAGGGAAAGAAGGCCTTGTATTGTCTAAGCAATATCGACTTATTTGAAAAGTCCGAAAAACTTCACAATCATTTTTATATCGTCGCAGGAGTACTTGAACAAACAATTGCTAATTCCTTGAACCGGGATGTAAATTGTTCTATTAAGAAAATATCACCCCAAGACAAAGAAGTAGTAATCTCAGTAACGATTAGCTGATTCAAAAACGTAATAACAAGAAAAATCGTATGGTATATTAAAAAGATTTTCACATTTAGAACAAACGATTTTTTTATCAATTGGTTTATAATTATCCATATTGATTCCATCGAATATATCTTCAGAGCAAGTACATTTTATTTTAAATTGGTAATATAAACTCTCTTCTTTAATGGTTGGAGTAACGGTCATAATTTTATATGTGAATTCCTTTGTAGGAAAATTAGTATCGTATTTTTCTCTTACTTGCTTTATTTTTATAATATAGATGTAATTAATGCATAATTTATTAGACTCATTTTGTCTTGATTTTTAATACCTCAGCTATAAAATTTTTCAAAGTGGGGTCTTCCAAACCTTTAATTCTTTCTTTAATATGTTTATGATCTGGAAAGGATTTGAATTGCTCATGATGTGGAGCATTATCATAGCGCAAAATGGAGTTATTATCCTTTATATAAACATATGAATACTTTAATAGCTTGCCCGATAAGTAAAATTGGAAAATTTCAATAAATTCGGTTTCAGAAAAATAGCCTTTTAGCCTGAAATTTCCCGTTTCTGGGTTATTTTCAGCTATTTTAATCCGAGTAAGCTTTACATCTTGAAGCTTTAATTGATTTAAATCTCTTGACGCTTTTTCAGCTCTCTTTAATACGCTTTTCAATCGCATTCAACTCATTTTCAACATCTTGAAGACTTTCAAATAATCCTTGCCATTCTAAAAACTCTTCTAAAAGTTGGTGATCTTCTGGTTCAGGGATTTCTTTAGCATTCCATTTCTCGACGAATCTTTTAGTTTTCATTCCAAATTTTGATTCAAAC
>JAWOCD010000044.1:0-20496 GCA_046483985.1 Promethearchaeia archaeon | reverse complement strand
AACTTCTTTGAAGACGGGTTTACCAATAAAAAGATCAATTTCACCATCCCCGCCTCTTGGAAGAACATTGAGGTATGGAACGGCACTGAAAATAGAACGGATGATATCGCTAAATACGATCCGAAAAACGGCTACCGCGATGTCACCGTGTACAACGCCGGCAACGGCACCTATTGGTTCCTCAATGCCACCTCGCCCAACTTGATTGAGTCGATTGATATGTACCTCGAAGGCACGACCGAAGAGATAACAAATGCCAGCGAATCGAGTGTTGTTACATTTAATGTGTCATTTTCCCAGTTTATCCCTACCGATAGCGGGAATGTTAATTTAAGCATCTATAGTCCAGAAAATAAAAGCGACCATCTCAACTTCACAAAAGAACTCTCTGAGTTCGAGGGTGGCACTGAGATAAATATAACGGAGTGGGATGTTGCGGAGAATGTGACAGATTTTGGCGATTTTCGGGTGCAAGCCCTCTGGAATAATGAAACCGCAGCGGGATTCCAAGAAGTTAACCTTACTATACTTGAGGAGGTTACTACATTTCTGGATGGACCCGAAACGGACCTTTCTGCGATTAGAGGTCAAAATATTACCTATACCTTCAATTATACCGAAGAAGAAGAAGAAGAAGACGGAACGCCCATAACCGATGCTTTACTTACGGAAGACTATAAACCGGACTCCATTCAATCGCATTTTCAAGAAGTTGGAGAGGGAAACTATACCATCCACCTGAATACCAGTCAAGTCAATGTACTTAACTCCCCGTTAGACTACAATTTCACCGTCTCGAAAGTCGCAAAAGCCCCGCAAAATGTCAGTCTCACGCTCGACATACAAAAAACTCAGACCGCCGTTACCATCCACGAATGGAATCAGTCGTTGTACCGGAAGGACGATCCGACACAAGAGGTCTTCCTTCATGTAAATGACACGGTGAATGATAAACCCGTTCTGGGATTGAAAACAGAAAATATTACCGTAATTAATCAAGCTACGCAAGATAATTGGCAAAATAACTGGACCTTAGAGGAATTAGATGGGGGAGGGGGAAATTACTCGCTTAACATCAGTGTGAAGAGCGAAAACTACGATTCTGGATGGTATGATATCATACTCAATATTTCGGGTTATCCGAATTACAACTGGAGCGTGGAACCATTCAGTTTCAATTTAATTGGCAACGAGTCGCAGATAAACCTGATCTCCATGAGAGATCCCTTGGGCGATGTGTTGAATCAGACGGATGATGACGCCTATGAGATTTTCTACGATGCAGAATTAAAGGTCAAATTCAATATGACGGATGCCGATTTTTCCGATGAACTTATAGTGGGCGAAGCGGATGCATATTATGTGGCCTATGTGAAGAACGAGACGGGAGAGAACGGCACAATTCCATTTACACCTAAAGAAGACGATGGGAATCATAGTGGGACGTTAAACCTTTCCAATCTCACGACTGGCTTTTATACATTCAATCTTACCGCAGAGAAGAAGAATTACCAGAATGCAACCTTTACCTTTAATGTGTCTATCATCTCTAAATATGAGGTAAGAGTTTCCGTGCAAGAGCAAACCGAGGATATTACCGCAGGAGAACGGTTTGACATTGTCTTAAAGGTAGAATATCGCGCAAACGATACTGAAGAGTGGCAGACTCTCTCGGGAGCATCGGTTCGGCTTATCTCTTATATAAACGGAGAGAACTATGAGACGGACATGGGCATAACCGATGAGAATGGTCTCGTTGAGTTCGGATTTACACTTCCCAGCAGATCGGAGGTTTTAGATCTTGAAATAGAGGTGGATTCAGGATATTATTATAATGCAACTTCTCAGACTTTTGCCGACCTTGAAGTCGAATCTATTGAATCCGGTATTGCGTGGGAAGATTTAATGGTTTACCTCATTCTCGCCGCCGTTGCCGCGGGCGTAGTGCTTGCCGCAGTCGGCGTCTATAAAGGGGTAATTCAGCCCAGAAAATTGAAGAAACAGAGATTGATGGCCGAAGTCAAGACGATGTTCGATGATGCCATAAACCTCGAGCATATCCTAGTCCTATATAAGGGCTCGGGAACGTGTATTTACTTTAAATCGTTTGCCTCTGAGGAGGTCGATCCCGAGATGGTATCGGGTCTTATCACCGCAGTGTCGACCTTCGGCAGGGAGATGAAATCAAAAGAAGCGCTCAGTGAAATCTCATACGGCGATAAAATGATCCTCCTGGCGGACGGAAAGTATATCAGGGTGGCCCTTGTATTGGCAAAACAAGCCTCGGTCATTCTGCGTAAACATTTAACGGAGTTTATCAAGGAATTTGAGGATCGCTACAGCAATATCTTGCCCAAATGGAGAGGACAGATTGATGTATTCCGAGATGCGGGAAAATTGGTCGATGAGACATTGAACACGTCCATTATCCTTCCGCACGAGGTTACCTACAAGTTTTCCAAAGTAAAGGAACTAAAAAGTCCCCATTCCAAGGCGGTGTTAAAGATGGCGAACGATCTGGTGGAGACTTCAAAGCGTGATTTCTTCTTTATTGCAACGCTCCTGGAAGAGGCAAGAGAAAAATCCAAAAGAGGAACCGATGAGATCTTTCTGGGCATTAAGGAGTTACGCGAAAAAAATATCTTGGTGCCGATCGATATCAGCGAATTGGAAGAACGGGAAGTTTCTCAGCAAGAATACCGACAAATTGAACAAAGGCTCTCTAAGTTACCGAATCTCTCCGAAGAGGAAAAGGAAACGGTGGTCGAGGAGTTAGCCAAGATGGGACCGGCTGAACGAGAGGCATATTTCACAAGTTTAGAAGAGAGCCACGAAATTAAAACGGAGTCCATTCAATCAAAAACAGGGACTTCTGTGCTTGATAGCGCTGATGATGCAAAAGAGGAGATCAAGAACCTCGCAAAAAAAGCAAAGAAACAGAGAAAGGATGATAACTACGGGAAGGCAATAGAAATTTTGAAAAATGCCGCCATGATTGCTACCAGTTGGGATCTTTCCGGGAAATTTATGGAAATGCAAGATAAAATCAGAATAATTAAGGTGGATTCCCACGAAGAAGAAATGGAACGGTTGGAAGAAGAAGCCAAAAAAGCGGCAAAACAAGAGGATTACACACAAGCGGCGAAAAAATTCAGTAAAGCCGCCACCTTAGCCTCCGAAACCTTTAAACTCGGTAAGACGAAGATGACCAAGGAAGTCAAGCGTCTGAAGAAAAAGGCCAAGAAATACGAAAAACTAACATAACTTTTTTATTATTTTATTTAATTTATCATATTCAGATTCATATCTTATTTATTTGCTTCTTCTATCTCTAGTTTAAATTGTTTAATCTATATTTGAATTGAGATTTAATTTCGGGATTCATTTGGAATGAACCGTAGAACTTTCTGGGGACCTATAATAAACTAAGATCAACAATAAATCTCACCCGATAATGCGCACACTAAGGAAAAAAATGAAAATGGAAATGGAAATGAAAATGGAAATGAAAATGGAAATGAAAATGAAAAAAGAAAGAAATTAGTTTTGCTTGAGAAGTTGAGTTTTCTCACGTTTTAGAGTAACCCGAGTAGTCCCTTATCTCCGGTTTTCCGACCGAATAATAAGAACCCGATTTTGACACCCAGAATCAACCATCCCGGATAAGTGCAAAACATGGCCACGCCGAAGAAAAGCAGGAGTTTATTTTTCCCTTGGGTCAGATCTTGCAAATTACTGAATTTAAACCCGTTACTCTCATACAAATCCTTTAACCACTGTTCTGCCGACGTAAACATAAATTCTGCACTGGTAGCGTCGGGATGTGCTTCATAATATTCCGGAAACATCCATTTGACAATGTCAAAAAAGGTTTCATTTAAAAGTCCCAAAAATCCGTGCTCGGACGCGTTTAATTCGGCAAACAGCGCAATTGAAAAGGTTAAAAACACCACGAGTGCCAAGGCACCCAATTCATACATGAGAAAACTATCTTCCTTATAGAAAATCCGACAGAGCAGAGCAATAAACACTCCAATCCCTATCAACATCCACCAATCTAAATAAAATGACATTTTATAATCCCTCCATTATTTTTGGGGCTGTTTCCACCCGTTATTATCATACCATACCAATGTCTCCACTAACCCAATCCGTCGGTCCGGATATTTAAACTCATAGCCCGCGTCCTTGAGTTTTTCATTGGAAAAGAAATAATTGCCAAACATATATACCAATAAATCCGACTCCAATTTGGGGACTGGTGCTTTTCCGTTGATCTTTTTTCTGAGATGCTGTGCTTCCCAGTATGACCATTTTCCCAATAATTTGAGAAACGGCTTAAAGATCACCAATGGAATGGGCAAAATGACTTTCATGGTCGAATTTGTCAGATTTGCGATGAATTTCAAGGTCTGTACCATGTCCAACTCATAGTCGTCGACAACATTGTAGGCCTCTCCATTGAACTTGTTCTTATCGGCAAGAAATAAGGCGGACCCAGCTACGTCTTCCACGTGAACTAAGGGAATATTATATTTATGTAAGTAGCGCGGGCAGAGGGAGAGCGTCCCTTGCTTTACATACTTAAAAAGCGTATACATTCCGTAATATGATCTCGGTCCATACATGGGGGCGGGTCTGATGAACGAGATGGGAAAGCCATTTTCTTCATAATATCGCATGGCGGCGGTTTCTTGTTCCCGTTTACTGATATCATATTTCCCCTCATTTTCCGGGTTCAGTTCTTGATCTTCGGTAATTGGCATTTCATAAAAATCCGAATCTGCAGTTCCGTATAAAGCCACGGAACTCCATGTAACCATTTTTTCTACCCCGGCATCCATAGCTACTTCGATTAAGTTCTCCGTGCCTTCCACATTAACCGCCCGCAATATATCCATCGGCGCTGAATAACTAAAAACCGCCGCAGTATGAAAGACGGTATCGATATCTTTCACCGTCGCCTTTAGCGACTTTTTATCGGTGAGATTTGCGGGAATAAATTCAATTTCGTCCCCGAATTGCTCCAAAGCACTTCGATCTGCGGTTTTTAAATCGGTTGCCACCACATCCCAGCCTTTTTGGAGGAGCAGATCAACCACATAACTTCCAGAAAATCCGCACGCCCCGGTCACCAAGGCTCGTTTTCCGATGTTTGACATATTTTTTAATTATCATCTCTAACTTTATTCTATACTTCTGTATCTGTTTTATTTAAATATAAGTTTTTTCCTATATATTTCCTAATAGGAACCATAGTAAAATAAGTATGCCAAATTGCCATTCAAATCCCTTTTAAAAGAAACATAGAGGTATAATTAAAAGGTAATATTGTCTAGAGATTAGTAAGAAGAAAACAATAGAGTTAATAACATGAAAAGATATAAAGACTGGCTGGAACAAGCTGAAAAGGATCTTAATGCAGCACAAGATAGTGAAAAGACGCAACATTTTGAGTGGGCCTGTTTTCAAGCACAGCAATCGGCGGAGAAATATCTAAAAGCCTTTCTTTTATATTTAAACATTGATTCGTGGGGGCACGGATTAATTCATTTGTTTCAAGAAATAAATCAAGCACTAAAAGGAAATTATGAAGATGTGGATGAAGAACCTATAAAGGAAAAGAAAGCTTTAAAAGAAAGATGTCAAGAATTGGATAGGCATTATATCCAACCCCGAAATCCAAACGGGTTTGCGAGCGGTCACCCTGCAGAATATTACAATAAAAAAGTCGCAAAGAGGTGCATTAAATATGCAGAGTATATCAATAGATTCGTTAAGGAAAAAATTGAAAAATTATCCTCATCTTAATGAACTGGAGAATTTTATTAATGCGATAGAGAAAGAAAATCTAAAATTAATCCTCTTATTTGGCTCCTTAGCCATAGGGACATATACCCAGCGCAGCGATATAGATGTTTTATGTGTTTATGATAAAGAGTTTACGGACCGGAGAGAACGATTCCTCCAATCGTATAAATATAGTGAAGGATTAGTCCAGCCAAAAACCATTACTTTTTCCGAATTGAAGAAAAACCTCCTACAGGGAAATTCATTTTTGCATCATATCTTCAGCGAAGGATATATTCTTTATAATACCATTCCCGAAAGGCAATTAAGAAAATGGCGTGAACGAGGGAAGAAAAAGGTAAATGTCACGTATTCTCCTCCTTTCTAACCCGGATTTATTATTTGTTATGACGTGCAAGATACTTCTTTCTTTGTTCTTGTTTTGCCTGGATACTTTGAAACTGATTGGCAAAAATGCGATGCTTGCAATCCTCCCATATCTTCCGGTATTTATAAAAATATTCAGAGATCTCTAATAATTCGCCAAAAATGACCTCATAATCATGAATAATTGACATCTTAATTCGAAGCGGCAATAATTCAAAAATCTTAATATCATAGGGCTGCAAGTTATAGCTTATGATATTTTTCCAGATCTTGATGTTTTTTTGTTCATCATGAACGCGGGTAATAAGTGCAATGTCTATATCCGAGTTTGGACGAGTCCCTCCACTTATATGTGACCCGTATACAACCACTTCGTATTTGTCCCCCAGTTCTTGTAAATCTTGCTTAATCTTGGTTTTTAACTCCGATTTCATTCAAAATCACCTCAATTTCATTCAGCCATGTCTTAATTAATGATTTCAATGTTGGGAGAGACTCCAGGACAATTTGTTCATTAACGCCGTTATACTGGTGAACTATGACATTTCTCATTCCTTTTGCATCTTTTAGTTGTTTACCTATTTCTGGATCTAAATTTCTTTCATTTATTAAAGCATTAACATTATTTTCGTCATCTTTAACTTGTAAACCTATATCTTTTACAAGCATTGCGATTAAATCATAAATTGATTCTATGGACGTTTGAACCGCATAGAACAAACCCCATTTTTCGAGTTTCTTTTCCGGTTTTATATTGAAATATTGAATTTTCTCTTGAACAAAATCAAATTTTTCCCGATAACGTAGTATCCTCTGCTTTTCCATATCTTAAATAAAATCTAAATCTTGAATAATTTAATTTATTATATAAACAGATTTTTTACTATTTTAAAATTATCACTATTTAGAATATAAGTAAAAAATGAGTGACTTCAATCTTTTTCTTTCAAGATAATGCGGGCATCAACGCAGCTGATCCCATCCTCGTAGATAAACACGGGATTCAAGTCCATCTCGTAAATCTCTTCGTGTTCCATTACTAAATCCGAGATCTTCATCAAGACCTCCACGATGGCATCGATATCCGCTTTCGGTTTTCCGCGGTACCCGTCTAAAAGCGGAAACCCTTTAATCTCGTGAATCATTTCCCTTGCATCGTATTCGGTAATGGGGGCGATGCGAAAGCTGACATCCTCTAACAGCTCGACCAAGATTCCTCCAATGCCGAACATCAAGCTGGGTCCAAACTGCGGGTCGGTGGTCATCCCGATGATCAGTTCGGTGATGGGCTCTTTTGCCATTTGCTGAACGGATACTTTCTTTTCGGACTCTGCGGGAATTTGCATTAACTCCTCATAGGCGTTCGCCGCCTCTTCGCCGTTTTGAATGTCCAACTTTACGGCTCCCGAATCGGACTTATGCACGATATCCTCTGCCATTAATTTCATTACGACCGGATATCCCATGTCATCCGCGGCTTGCACGGTCTCTTCTTTGGTCTTTGTCAGTTTTTGGGCGGGAATGGGAATTCCGATTTCTTGGAGTAATTCTTTTGATTCAAACTCCGTAAGTACGGTCTGCCCCATCTCCTTTTTTTTATTTATTACTTGCGAGATATTCATTATTTGCTTCACTTCTTCAAAATTTAGAACAGATAAACTTCAGATTGAAATATTTAATAAAGGATAATTTAGTTAAAAATTTAAAATTTTTCAAAAAAGAAGGCGCGGCTCCCAAATTTTTCATTAAAAATTAAATACGATTGTAACCAAAAATTAGATCAGAAACTAAAATATGGTTTATTTGAAAGAAGGTATTTGAAAGACATATGGTTATCACTAAACAAAAAAGGCTCTCTACATTATTAAAGAATTTTGTCCTCTCCCAAGATGATCTGCAGATGGCATTTATTTACTCACGAGAGGGATTGCTTATTGAAAAATTCGGGAAAATTGCTGAAACCACATTAAATGATGATGATATAGATGCGATTCATGGAGCTATCAGTGCCCAGATTGAAAGCTTATTAGAGCGAATTTCTACGGAATATGAGATTGGAAGTTTTGGGACGGGCTCCTTTGAAACGCCCGACCATCGTATCATCTATTTGGAAGCGGGTCCGGATGCAATTTTATTATGTGTTTGCAGTTATCACACCGATTTAAACAAATTATTTACCGTTGCCTACTTGGTTGTCGAGAAGATAGCTGAAATTTTAGAGGACAGTTTCGACCCAAAATACCAATCGCTTAGCATTCCGGATTTGAAAATCGCCGACGATTACAACCTAAAGCTGTCCAATTTTGCAGTAAAAGATCCGGAAGTGGAGGGTGAAAATATAAAGATGAGTCATCATATTCAAACCACCAAATCCCGTCCCCGATATTTCAAACTAATCCTACTTGGCTCTAAAGCGGTGGGAAAGACCACCTTGGTGAATAGTTTCCTAAAGAATGAGAGGGTGCTTGATTATCGCCCCACCTTAGGAACCGCAATTTCGAAAAAGGATTATTATCTTCAAGGATTTAAAGACGATAAAGTCAAATTCCTTATCTATGACCTGGCGGGTCAGGATTTCTTCAAACGTGTACGACACGACTACTATGAAGGCGCAAACTGCGCGTTTATTGTCTATGATGTGACCCGCCCGGAAACCTTTGACGAGGCACTCAATTTCTGGTACAAAGATGCTCGAAAAGAACTGGGAAACATTCCCTTTGTCTTAGTGGGCAATAAAATCGATTTAGAAGACCAACGAGAGGTCTCCAAGGAAGAAGGATTTACCCAATCCGAAAAAATCCGAAGTTTATTCATTGAAACCTCAGCACTGGAAAATGTCAACGTACAAGACGCATTTAAACTCATAGGAATTGACTTGGTTTTTCAAAGTCTAGGGGATAATCTTTCTGAGGGAAATTGAAGCACAAATTCTGGGAAGGATTAAAAGATTCTATTATTTTTAAGAATAGGTTAATTAAAATTTAGTTAAATATCTAGCCAAGCGGGTTAAAAGATTTACAAGACAAAAAATAAAAAAAAAAAAAAAAAATAAAGGTCAGTTCTTTATAGAGTGAGTAGATTTGTTTCTCGATCTCTTCTTTTTCTCCGTCTCAGGTATTTTCTTATCTCATCTACCAAGAACACACTAAACGCTCCAAGAAACGCAGCTATCCAGTAATATGGATGTATTAGTGGTACAACATGGAACGCAATTCCCAACGGTGTGTATAGAATAACTAACTGTAATATAAACGAAATACCTGTAGCCCAGAATAAGTGCTTGTTCGGAAAGAGATAAAATGGTTTTATATTAGAAGGGCATGCAAATACAAACATTAACTCGCAAATTACCAAGTTTGTGAAAAGAATCGTCTGACTTAATGAAATTGCGTATGAGCGTGCCTCAGTCCCTGCCTTCATAAATTCCATTGTCAAATTCGGATCAATTCCAGCTTCAGCCCATGCGGGTATTAGGACAGTCCATAATAATACATATAGTGTAATATCCGTAATAGCTGTATAAACTCCAAGCAATAATACAGGTCCTTTTATTTCCTCAATTAATGTAAATCCTTCACGCGGTTTATCTTTCATAACATCTGGATCGGTGGGCGTAAATCCAAGAACCATAGCCGGAATTCCGTCTGTGGCAATATTTAGCCATAAAATCTGAATGGGTTGGAGCGGAAATCCAAAAAAGATTCCCGACATATTCACGGAAATTTTAGCAAGAACGTATGCCACTAAAATTAAGAATATTTCATCAAAATTGGTACTTAACATATAACGAAAGAATCCTTTTGTTGTTTCGAAAATTCCCCTTCCTTCTTCGATCGCATTTACGATTGTCGAATAGTTATCATCCAATAGAATCATATCCGATGCTTCTTGGGTTACTTCAGTTCCTTTAATTCCCATGGAAACTCCGACATTTGCACCTTTTACTGCGGGAGCATCATTTACCCCATCTCCGGTCATTGAAACGATTTTATCCTTTGATTTGAGGATTTTTAGGATTCTTAGTTTGTGGTCGGACGTTACGCGTGCAAAAACATCCACCCCATCTACTCTTTTACTCAATTCTTCGTCTGTCATTTCTTCCAATTCAGTACCCGTGATTGCATTATCCCGATCCGTTAATCCAATCTCTTGAGCGATGGCAACTGCTGTAACTTCGTGATCTCCGGTGATCATAATCGTTCTTATTCCCGCCATTCTTGCTTCTTTAATAGAAGCTTTTACTTCGTCTCTTGCTGGATCAATAATTCCCGCCAATCCCAAGTAAGTAAAATCTTCTTCAATTGTGTCAATATCGTAATCCTCTTCTAAAGGTTTATAGGCAATTCCCAAAACACGAAGGGCATTCTTTCCAAATTTTTCATTCCGCTCAAGAATTTTATCTTTGACCTCTGAGATTGCCTTAATTTCGCCATCATCTACAGCTTTTCCCGCTTTTTCCATTAAAACATCGGGTGCCCCCTTGATTAAGCCAAAGAGTTGTCCATCGATTTTTGCCACTACTGACATCATTTTCCTGTCGGAATTAAAAGGGATTTCATCGAGTTTTTCAACATCTTCTTTAAACCCCTCCTTCATGGCTAACACTTTTAGCGATATTTCAGTGGGATCCCCTATAACATCGGTGTTTTTAGTCCCATCCTCTTTAGGGTTCACAACTGCATTATTACAGTATCTACACACTTCCAAATATCGCCTCAGGTATTCATCCATTTCCACGGGTTCACCGGAATCGTCCAATATTCTTCCTTTTATTGCATAACCGACACCCTCTACATCATATTCCTTTCCTCCCATATATATCTTCTTTACCGTCATTTCGTTTTTCGTAAGAGTTCCCGTTTTATCAGAACAAATTATATTTACGCGTCCTAACGTTTCAACAGCGGTGAGGGTTTTGACTAAGGCATTCCGTTCAGCCATCTTTCGCATTCCGATGCTCATCACGACAGTAATAACCACGACAAGCCCTTCTGGTACCGCGGATACAGCTAAACTAATAGCTATTGTGAGGGCAGTTATAATTTGCTCAATTTCCTCTTCACTGATTACCATCGCATCTACATCTACGATAATAATTGTGATTAACTCAACGATAAAAACAATAGCACATAGAAGTAGTATGAATTTCCCTAATAATTTACCAAACTTATCAACTTCGACTTGAAAGGGGCTGGCCTCTTGTTTCTCCTTTTGTAAGCTTTCTGCGATTTTTCCTATTTCTGTACTCATTCCTGTCCCTACTACGATTCCTTCTCCATTTCCACGGGTCACAATTGTACCGCTAAAAATCATATTCCTCTGGTCACCGAGTATGGTTTTTTCCTCACATACTTTTAGCTTTTTATGAACTGGATTTGACTCTCCGGTGAGTATTGCCTCATCAATATACAAGGAATAGCCTTTGAATAATCTGGCATCTGCGGGTACTTTATCTCCCTCTTCTAAGAGTAATATATCGCCCGGGACAATGTTTTTTACATCAATTTTTTTAACTTTTCCCTCACGTCTTACTTTTGCATCATGAGGCGCCATTTTTTTCAATTCTTCTAGTGATTTCTCCGCTTTAAATTCTTGATAAAATCCTAAAATCGCATTTACGATCAGAATTATAAAAATTACTAAAGCATCTAAGAATTCTGTTGGCTGTTCTCCTTTTGATAATTCATAAAACCCAACCACCAATGAAACTGCAATTGCAAAGAATAAAAGATAGATTAAAAAATCCTTGAATTGACTGATAAAAATTGCCCACGCGGACACGCCTTCTCGTTTTTCTAACTCATTTGTCCCGTATTTTTGTAGACGATTCTCTACTTCCTTTTCTGTTAATCCCGTTTCAATATCCGTATTTGTTAACTCCTCAATTTTGTCAACTTCTAACGAATGAGCTTTAAAATTGTTTTTTTCCATTTTTATTTCATTTTTTAGTAGATTTTTAAAACAAATATGATAGTATTTAAATTAAATTTCGATATTTTATATTGTTTTAGATTAGAAATATAAGATTATATAAATAAGGCGATTTCCTTCACGTTATTATATTTTAAAATCTAAATGTTTTATAATTTTCACTGGTTTTATTATATAACTACAAGGAATTAGGATTTACTATGAAAATAGCAATTAGCAAACAAGCAACCGGAATAATTAACGATTACTTTGATAAACATCTACAAGACCAGAAAAACAAAGATTTCGTCATTGCGATGTATCAGCAATCGACCCGATCTTGATCAGGGTATTACTGTCAAGATGTGGTCCAACTCATATCTAAGTCTGAGTTATCGGAGAGAGAACGATTTAGGCAATATAATGAATTCGAAGGAAGAAATGAACTTAATAAACTAATCGATGTCTATATAGAGGAAAGTCTTTTCGATACATTAAACACCTACGATACTATTATGATAGATGTGAAAGTTACTAATCGTTTCGGTAGAAAGATGGCCCAACTTACCATGGAAAAGTTAAATGCATAAAAAAATGACCTCCCTTACAAATGTTAGAAGGTGAGTGATTTTCGGTATAAGCAACCGTTTTTAAAGTTTCATTTGAACTTCTTTTTTTTTTTTTTTATCTTTTCTCATTGCGAAAGATTTTATTTTCTAAATATCTCTTGGTTTAACAGTCTTCTTTCCATTATCCTTTGTTCTTTGAATTACCCTATCTAATATCTCTACGCAAGGAAATATTTACCCACTTTGGAAGTTAAATTTAAAATAAACTCAAATATTTTATTAATCACTAAATATTATACTTGAAATAATTATGAAAAACAAAGAAATACATGCACACACGTTAGAAGTTGAAAAAATCGAGCAAGAATTAGATACATCCATTGAGAATGGTCTTAGCGAAGAAGAGGCAAAAAGACGCCTTGAAAAATTCGGAACTAATAAAGTTAAGAAATCTAAAGGAGTTTCACCATGGAAAATTTTACTAAGTCAGTTTAAAGATTTCCTGGTCTACCTATTACTTTTTGCTATTGCTATATCCATCATTATTGGGATTTATAACTTATCCATAGGTGAAGAGGCTTCGGAATTTATAGATGCCCTTGTTATCGCTGTTATTCTTATAGTAAACGCTATATTAGGATTTTATCAAGAATATAAGGCGGAAAGAGCTTTAGAAAGCTTAAAGAAAATGGCTCCACATTACGCAAAAGTGATTAGAGAGGGGGAAGTTAAGAAAATTGATGCTAAAAACATTGTCCCGGGAGATTTACTTAAATTAAATGAGGGAGATAAAGTTGCCGCAGATGCAAGATTAATAAAAGGATATTCACTCTACGCTGACGAGGCGATTCTTACGGGAGAATCACAACCAGTTAAGAAAGATCTTAAATTATATGACGAAAAAACAATGTTAGCAGATAGAAAAAACATGGTCTTTAGTAATACAGTGATGACGCGTGGAAATGGTCTTGCGATTGTAGTAAGAACCGGAATGGACACCGAAGTGGGTAAAATTGCCGAAAAAATACAGGAAGAAACCCATGAAAAAAGCCCTTTCCAAAAAGAAGTTGATAGTTTTGGAAAAACATTAGGTATAATTATCCTAATTCTCTGTTTTTCTATCTTTATAGTAGAATTAATCATACTGGCAATAGAGGGGTTTACATTCGATCCGGATCAAATTCAAGAGCTTATCCATGCATTTGAACTAGCTATTAGTCTTGCTGTATCAGCTGTACCAGAAGGACTTGTAGTGGTAATTACCGTGGTTATGAGCATAGGTATGCGAAGAATGGCCCAGCGAAATGCTTTAGTGAAAACTTTAACTGCTGTAGAGACGCTAGGAAGGGTCAATATTATTTGTTCTGATAAGACAGGAACCTTAACGAAAAATGAGATGACGGTTAAGAAAGTATTTCTTGGGGGAGAAGAATATGACGTAGAGGGGATTGGATATACTCTCGAAGGAAAAATTGTAGGAAATTCGGGAAAGCGCGTACCAATTGATGATAATAAACATTTAAAGAAATATTTAGAAGTCTGCCAGTATTGTAATAACTCTACAGTCACCCCACGAGAAGACGGAACAAATAAAACAGATGTTATCGGAGATCCTACGGAAATATCACTAAAAATTCTTGCCAAAAAAATGAATCTTAACACGGAAGTAGAAAAAATTGATGAAATTCCCTTTAATTCCGATCGAAAAATGATGTCCGTCGTGGTTAGAAAGGACGGAGAATTATTTTCATTGATTAAGGGGGCTCCAGATGTGCTTATAGAGAAAGCTGGAAAAGGGCTTTATAACGGTGAAATAAAAGATATTGGAGAAGTAAGGGAAAAAATTCTTTCCAAAAATAATGAATTTGCCGAAAATGCCCTACGGGTTTTAGGGATCGCATATAAACCTTTGGAAGAAGACTATTCCGAAGAGGATATTGAGCAAGGTTTCACTTATCTCGGATTGGCGGGGATTATTGACCCCGCAAGAGATGAGGTCAAGCAATCCATTGAAGAAGCACGAAGAGCAGGTATTCGAACAATCATGCTCACGGGAGATCATAAAATTACAGCAATAGCAATTGCCAAGGAGATTGGATTAACGGATAATGAGGAAGCAATAACAAGCGCAGAACTAGAAGAAATGACCGATGGTGATTTACTCAGAAGAGTTGAAGATGTAGATATTTTTGCTCGAGTCACTTCAAAAGATAAACTACGAATCCTTAAAGCATTAAAGAGTGAGAGAATGGTGGTTTCAATGACGGGAGATGGCGTAAACGATGCCCCCGCGGTAAAGGGTGCGAATGTAGGGGTAGCGATGGGAATTAAGGGTACCGAAGTCACCCGTGAAGCGTCCGATATGATTTTGCTGGATGACGATTACTCCACAATCGTAGCTGCTATAGAGGAAGGGCGCGGGATTTTTGAAACGACAAAAGGATTCTTCAGATACATGTTAAGTACGAATTTCGATGAGATTTTCTTACTTCTCACAGCCTATGTTGTTATGGCATTTTTCGGAGGGATATTCCTCGCTTTACCCATCACAGTAGTCCAAATATTATGGTTGAATATTGCGACAGATGGGATTCCGGCAATGGTACTCGGGCTGACACCCACGGACCCTGATGTCATGAAAGATGAACCCAGAGAAGGATTTTCACTTGTTTCAGAGATTAAAGGTCCAGTTCTATTAATTGGAATATACACCGCAATTACAGACATTCTGCTTTATGTGTTATTATGGACAGTAATATTTCCAATATGGGAGACGACTGGTATTGATCCATTCTTGTTAAATGGAGGAACATTTTTTGGTGTAGCATTCACTGCCACAGAATATAAAATCGCATTGGCCCAAACAATAGTATTTACGAACTTAGTTGTATGTGAGTTGATATTTGTATATGCTTGTACTTCAAATGTGAAACCTTTCTGGAAGTTTCCAAACAAACATCTATTCTGGGCAACTGGATCCTCTTTCATATTACAATTAGTAATCCTTTATACTCCTTTGGGAATAGTATTCAATGTAGTTCCATTATTTCATCCCTACTATTGGATCATTCTTCTATTAGCCGCATTCAGCGTATTTGTTGTAGACGAGATACGAAAATGGAGAATTAGAGTTAAGAAAGATATGACCCAATTCACAAGTTAAAAGTTTTTATTTCTAATTTTTTTTTTATAAATTAGCAAATTAGTCTTAGTGTTTATTGGGCTTGTAGGTGGCGACAATAATACCGAAAAGTTGAAAAAGACTTCGCATTTACTATTAGGATAATGGAAATAACCAAGGCATCTAGAAATTCCGATGGTTCATTCCCCGGGGATAGTTCATAAAGCCCAACAAAAATCGATATAGCAATAGCAAATAGCAAGAGATAAACCAGGAAATCCTTGAATTGCGAAACAAAAATATCCCAAGCAGAGATTCCTTCACGTTTTTCCAATTCATTTTTACCGTACTGTCCTAATAGTTAATTTTCCAGCCTTTCGTGTTCACCAAGTAATCACGGGCATTCTCCGCATCGCCCCCCGGGGTGTATTGCACATCGCCCACGCCCAAGGTGACGCCGGTTTGCAAGGTTGTGAGATTGGACCACTCAACCAGCAAGCTGTCATAATTCGCCGTTGTGAAGGCAGTTCCATTCAACATCCCTTCCATATCCGTCACGCTTGTATTCTCGGAAAATCGCCGGTCTGTTCTAAAATTAATGCTTTTAAATAAAGTTGAGCGGATTGTTCTGCTAAAAAACATGTAAGATCCCAGTCTTCATCCTCGAATCGCTCACACGCCCCCTTTAAAAAATTCTCTGCTCGTTCAAAAAATAACTCCACTTTTTCTTTACTCATAATAACTCAAATGATTTATTGGAATGATATCCAATTTACAGCCTCAATTATTCATTGGGTATCATATTGAAATAATACAATATATAAGTAGAAAAAGTACTTTAAATTTTTATTCATTTTTCTCGCATATCAAATGATAAAAGGAACATGCCTAAAGGTATTACAGAAAAGAAGTAGCTTCCTAAATTTCTCGAGCCATAGAAAAATTTCATAAGTTTATCAAAAAAAAGGTTATTTTCTCTTTAATATGGTTTTTAATTAAGGGAAGATGATTTAATTAACTGCAGCATAATAGAACTTAACTTTCAGAATATTTCATGATAAAAATATGACAATCTTAAAGGAATATAAAGAATATTTAGAAGAAAAAGGTCATAGAGAGGAATACATTAACGACCACATCGGGTTTTTTAAGTTTTTTAGAGATGCTTATCTGAGCCCTTATAATGGACAACATCTATCGGACTTAAATGATATTACAATCCAAGATTTCTTGGGAGATTGGGCAATTCGTAAGATTGGCGATTTTGGTAAAGGCGACATCCAACCTATGTTGAGGAAATTTAAGAAGTTTTCGAGTTTTCTTTACCATTCCGAAATAATTTCTCGAGACCAATACGATTCTTTAAAGCAGACATATAAATATCCTAAAGTCTTTGTTGAAAAATTTGAGCGGTACATTGATCTTAATCCAGATTCTGAGACGTGGAACGAGGATTTTGAAGGATGGTTATGTGATAAAGATGTAAAAAATGAAGAAGATTTAAAACATGAATTAACGTCCCTATTAGAAGCGGAAAAGGGATTCATTGAAGGCATACCTGAAAGCCTTTTTCCCAATATGCGTCCCATCGTAGAAGATTTTAAAATATTTTGTAATTATATATCTAATTTTGAAAAGGGAGTAAACCTAACTAATGGGTTATTTTGTCTAAAAAGGGAAGATATTCTTAAAATAAATTCAATGGTGAATAATTCTGAAGAATTAGATGACTATGTGGACCAACAAGACACGGTTTTGATACATTTCTTTTTCTTGGTCGCCAAAAGGTTGGGATTTTGTACATACACGCCAAAGATGAGGTTCAAAACAACCCCATTATTTCAGAATTATTTAAAATTTACCCCAGAGCACCAATATTTGATCTTATTTCGGGGGTTATGGGATAAAATAAGCTGGTATCGGTTAAATGAATATAGTTGTGCTGGTCGCCCACGATGGCTTTTTGCCGATAGGTATCTCCTTTCAGATTCATTCTCAACCATCCCTGTAGATAAATGGTTCCCTATTAGGAGCTTTCTCGCCTTGGTGGATAGAAATGTTCAAGAAAGCCTTGGTTTTAGTAAAAGGCTGTATTATTTTGGACTCTTTTTGGACAAATTATTACTTTTATTCAAGCATTTTGGACTATTCGATTTGAATTCTAATGACCCAAGTGATCTCTCAAATTTCGATGAGTTTAAGGTGAAAATTACTCCTCTTGGGAATCAAGTCTTCTCCTCATTAAAAACCTAAAAAATTAATATTAATCGAATTCTTTAAGTTGACTCAATGGATTATGGACTTCAATGAACTCAACTTTCTCTAATCCCTTATCATTTGTAATAATATTTCTAACCGTATGAGAATCCATAGAGTGAATAATTGTCGAATCTCTCCCACCAATTGTACTAACATTGCCATATTTAATTAATATTGTTAAAATATTATCTTCAAATGGGCAAATGGATTAATTAAAAATATTATTAACACTTAAACATTTATAGGAAAAATACCTTATTTATAGTGAGATTTAAAAGCACATAAAAGTTATTATAAATAGTAATAGAGGTTCAATAGTCCGTGAAAAAAGATAAAAAAAAAGGGATTGTGGATTATTCCGAAATTAAGAAACAACAAGAGAGATTTCTTGATAAGGTATTTGAGCATCCTGAATATTCGTTTAAAAAATGTATTGAATTGGGAGGGTTATCCGTCAAGGATAATAAAATAGTTATAAAAGATGAAGCGGGTGGATGCGAGGAACCTCCAATGTATAAATTCCTTGATGAATATGATTTTGAAGATGAGTAATAATTAAGAAATAAACTATGTCTTTTTCCGAAAAATTCTTCAAAGAGTATTCCAAAAAAGAAGCTGAAAGATTTTTTCGCGATTCATTAAAAAATATCGGTCCTGTGACTGGATATCATGGGTATTGGGAAGAACGCTTTAATGATTATGAATCAAAAAAATTCCATTTGTCCACCCATAACGGTAATTGGTTAGGCACGGGATTATATTTCTTTCAAGATGCCCCTTTATACGCAAGAGGGTGGGCTAAGTTCATAACACGGAAGAAACTTACTACTGAAAAAAATAGAATTCGGTTTAGAGTAATGAAAGCAAATATAAACTTAATTAATTGCCTGTGTTTCTGTGGGAAGCCTGCTCAATCGTTATTTCTTAGGATCCGTGAAATATATGACCATTATTTGGAAAAAATGAATTGGACTATTGAAAATCAAGAAGCTTATCACTATTTAGATAATTCCATCGTGGAAACTATTTGCCACTTAGCATATGATCTTGGATTTGAAGTAAAATCTGTGAGAGGCGCGTTTCCCGCCGGAAAAGATATATTTTATTCAGGGGTTCTTAAAGATATGACGCATATTCAATTCACTTTAAGAAAGAATTATTATAATCTTATTCAAGAGATGGAAATCATAGATGAGGATTTTGTTTCTCTATAATTGATTTAGTAAAAACTCGATATTATTGCTCTGGTTAGAAACCTCATTTTGCCCTTTAGATATTAAAACCAATTTATAAATAGACACCGTTAATTCATACGGGCCGAGTCTGTCCGGTATGATTATGTGAATTGCTGGATATTCGGAACTATAAATTATCGGAATCGTATAGGATTATAACATACTGAAAAAACGAGATAAAATGAGAGAGAATATAGTAATATGCAGCACGGAACTTTCCCGACGTCATTCATGTCCAGCAATTACACGATCCCGAGAAGCTTGGCACTATCTTAATCAACAAACACGAATGCTTAGGGTCGCATTTGCTCCATTATCAACTTAAGACCCATTGGAAGATATTTTGCCAAGGAAAACACGAAGATATTTTGCCAAGGAAAACAAGAAACTCTTTTCCAGGAGGGGGCGTCCCAGTAAGGACGAAATCCGACGCGCATGGACGGAATACTGCGGTTCCCGATGGCGGCAAAAATACGAGAAGTATAAAGAATACAAGAAAAAGCGAGAAGGGACGGCAAAAGTATTTGTAAATCCCGAGAACGGCAAGGTCTCGTTGCGTGCCGGCTCCTCCACGTGGATGACGGAGATGTTAACACCCTTGTTAAAAATTTTTAAGGGAAAACACTTGACCTCGAACGTGGTAGAGGGAAAACATTCCCGGATTAAGGCGAATGGAAACCTTAGAAAACAGCCCGACCCCGTTTATCAGCATCAAGAGTTTGTATTACATGCATATATCTCGGAGCACGGACATTTCCCTCCGGCAAGGCTACAAGGGAAATATTTGTGGAAATACTTGGTCGAGTCCAAGGAAAAAGAACAGAAGGCTTATGATCTCTGGTCAAATGGGGCGATGAAATAATCACTAGATTAAAACAAAGTAACGATAGGAAACTCCTCGCTCGAGTGTCCGTCATATCGTTTCCGTACCGGCTTACAAAACGACTTAATAATATAGACCAAAAACCTTTTATTAAACCTCGCACCTATATTTAATTGGGAAAAAGAAGAACGTGGATTTTTCCATAAGCAGATATTTTTACTCGACATAAAGATAACTATCTTCTTTTTCCTATTTTAATTTAGCACAACAAGAAAAGAAAGTCTTGAAGTAATTTTTGTCGGATGAATCTCGTATATTATACAAACATTTTTATATTTGGTTTTTGGTATTCAAATTAGTTGAAAAAAATGGAAAGAATCGCGAAAAACGAAAGAATCACAA
>JAWOCD010000104.1:0-3022 GCA_046483985.1 Promethearchaeia archaeon | reverse complement strand
GCAAAACCTTTCGGAACTTATTGGAACCGAATATTCTGTTATTGGATTAACTGATAAGGAAGTTTGGAAAAAGCATTTAGAAAAAGCTGGCTCTTTCCTTTCAATAATAGATCATATCAATCCAATTGAAACAGTCTATGGGTGAATTCACTGAGTCTCCAGCGGAAGGGTTTTATAATACCATGTGGTATGGTATCATACCAATTTATACATTTTTCTTTTCCTTTTGCAATGCTCCCTCCTTTTAAATAATTGGAGATAATATCCAGAATTTTTTTGCCCATAAATTCTCTAAACTTTTAAAATACAATAAATAATTAAAACTAACTTTAAATATAAAATCATCATTTAAATAGATAAAGATAAAATATTTCCTCCATTCATTTTTGTTGGTGTTCCAGATGGGAATTATTACTCTCATTATCAGAGATCTAAGGTATAAAAAGTCGTTACCAGTTCAAGATGCCACAAAATATTTAAGAGCTTTAGCAAAATTATACTTTCACTTAGCTAAGAATTCTAAAGAGGAGATTAATAGAGATTTAAAACATTTTAAACTGGATTTTAAAAGTCTCAATTTTAGTGATGCTACATTCAAATTAGTAAATCCAGATGTTCAGCAATCCATTACTGGAGAAGATGTCTATTCCATTCCGTTCAAAAATTTAATTAAGATTTTAAATCAGCTAAAAAAATCGAATACTCCAATTGAAACTTATAAATTCCTTAAGAATTTAGTGCCCAATGGGGAGATTAGAAAAAAGGTAATTAACAAATTCTTAAAATTATGTCCCATAGAGAGTTCCAAGAGTATTATCGATTTAACTTATACATCACCAGAGTTAAAGGATAAAATTATCTATAAAGGATTAAATAATTCCTACCGTTCTCATTTGAGAGCATGGAAAAGTTTGAATAAATCCGAACTAGTTAGCCAACAAAAAATTGTGGGAGTCGTAAGAGGTATAGTTACCACCACAGAAAGTCCCTATATTCTACTTGAAACAAATCAGGAGACGGTGGTTAAATGTTTTTATACTCAAGATTCTTTCGCAGGTGATTTTAATATCTCGGACTTGAGAGTCACCGAAGATTTGATCTTTGTTTCTGGAACCTATATCATCCGTGAAGGAAGTCGAGCAAAAGACCATATGGTTTCCATTAAAGAGATAAGACTCATCAAGACTGATTTTGATTTTACGGATGATAAAATTACCAAGGAGTGGGGCTCCATTAGCGAAAAGTCATTTGAAAAGTTGTACAATAAAGATCAAGATTTATATAAGAACGAGTATGGAGAAGGAATTGATTGAATGAACCTTGAAGATATAGAAAGCGGGGATATCGTCCTTATTCCGTTTCCCTTCACCGATCTCTCCGATGCTAAATTGCGCCCTGCGTTAGTTCTTAAAAAGAAGAAAAGAAGAAATGACATATTGATATGCGCAATCACTTCTCAAATTCCGGAGGAAATGGATGATTATTGGATCATTATTAATGAAGATCATCCCGAATTCCAGAGAACGGGTTTGTATAAGACTTCTGCACTCATTTTGGATAAAATTGCCACCCTCCATGGCGATTTGATAAAACATAAATTAGGTTCTATTGGCCCCGATTTAAAAAATGAGGTAACTCGAAAGTTAAATCTCTTATTTGACTCCCTTTGAACTGCAGAATTGAAAATGGTATTCAAAGACATGGCATCATTCCGCCTCCCAGCACCCCTCAGCGGAGGTTGAGATATTTGTGAGCTTGGACGCTGAGGCTGAGGCTTTCCGGCGGGAGGTGCTGCGCTGCGGCTTGGAAGATACGGAATAGGTGGCCCTTTGAGAGACCGTAGGTCTCTCGCATCTGGTTTGCGGGTAAATGGACGGGTTGGATGGCAAACCCGACCGGCTTTCCCGTTGGATATTTAATCTTTGCCAGGTTCCGGCATATCCACCCGATATCGGAGAGTTGGGTCTTTTGAGTGACAACAATCTTTGCGAAGGTCCTCACTCCTTGGGTAATCATGGAGTTGATAAAGCTGAGTTCCGTCTCAACGAGCGATTGCCATTTTTCCTCTGATGCGGCTCGTGCGCTGCGGTCTTTGATATCGCAGCAACAGTAGGAAAAGAGGTCGCCAAGCTTCTTTATCTGTTTTGGATTCGGGAGGATCGAGCCGTTCGTCTCCAAATACAAGGGGAAATCGAGGTGCTCGTTTACTGTTTTTGCCAAATCTAAGAGAAATGGCAATTGTGTCAATGGTTCGCCGCCGGTACAACTCACGGAATGTAAATCCGGGGTCTGCAGCTTTTGAAGAATGGGGATGAGAGTTTTCGGTGTGACTGGGTTCTTTATGCGCTCGATTTTTTGGTCGTTTTGACTTTCCGGAGCGGCAGCGGGTTCATAGGAACACTCTTGTCCGCGGGATTTTTGGGCATCCGGGGAATCGCACCAAATACAGCCCCCCGAACCGAAGCTTCCGTTCACTAAATTGCACCCATACAACCGGATGAAAATCTGGCGCTTTCCCATGCAACTTCCCTTCACGGAGCCCCCCTCCCCTTGCAGAGACGAGAACACCTCGGCGATATACCCTTCGGTCGTCATTTTCCTTTGTTTTCCTTTTCTTTTTCTTGATATACGTTTCGCATACCACAGCGTTTCTCGATGGATATGTATAGAATGGATGTGTATAGTTTAATATATTATAGTGTGGACTCCTCTTTATTCTTTCTGGATTTTTCCCGCTGGGCACGCCTCGATGCATTTGTTGCACCAGATCACGGAGTGGTCCGAGAGGTGTCGGAGGTGCCCTTGGTTATAGTGGAAGCACGCTGCCTTGTTGTAGTTGCCGTTTGCGAGCGCGTCTGCGGGGCACGCTTGGATGCATCTGTCGCAGTCCTTGCAGTAGTTGCTTTCTCTGATGGGGGTTGAGACTGTCCACTTTTTCAAATCCCGGAAAAGCCCAGCTCTTTTTTTGTGATTTACTATCAGATGAGGAAATTTGACTGCATGCGGCAATAATAAAAAGGCT
>JAWOCD010000096.1:0-10516 GCA_046483985.1 Promethearchaeia archaeon | reverse complement strand
ATATATGTTCGTTTCATAAGTTTAAATTCCCTTTTTTTTTTCATATCGTGTACACATTCCGGACAAAATACCGATTCCCGCCCCCAAGATTGAAAGAGAAAAAATCTTCCTTTAGTGGATCTATAACATCGAGCACATATACTTATCTGCTCCGAAAGTCGTGCATGTTTCATTTCTCGCTCAGCTCCTTAGGTTTAATATACTGACTATAAAGCTCCTCTTTTGGGTAAAACCATTGACACCAAAACCATTCTTCTTTTGAATTTTCACGGTCCATCGTCCCACCGCATGCGTCACACGCGTGATATGTTTCGAGATATTTTTCACAATCCGCACACCGGCACCAAACAAGCTGAATTAACTCTGCATGAGCTCCGCAGCACGGGCAATTATGTTCTTTATCTGGACGTATAAACTCTTCCTTGCATTGCTTACAATACCATTTTGATTTTCCAATTTGGGATTCCTTCATGCGCTCGATATAGTCCGAAAAGTGTCGCTTAAATCCCTTCATACCCAACCCCGAATTCATCATAATTTCGAAATTCTTGGAAAGAAATTCTCTTACTTCAAGGTCCACGAAGTCACTTTTTATTTTTTCAAATTCTTCAGTCACGTTTTTTCACCTCATTTGTTTTTTGTTTGCGTAAATGCTCAAGACCTTTACAATGCTTACATATTGGAGTAATCGCTTCTTGTTCTATAGTAATGGTAACCGGTCTGCTCCAGTCAAATCCGTTCAGGTTCGGATCAAATGGTTTAAGAATCGCCGAATGATTGCGGATGTCAATCAGAAGTGTTCGAGATGATAAGGTGATCTTTCTAATGCGCTTTTTTATTGTTTTTGTCAATTCTATTTTTCCTCCTTATTTTTAAAATATTTTTTAAGATTATAATCAACATTTAGTTTTCTTACTTTACTGGGATACACTAACCGATAATCGATGCGTTTGAATTTATAACCTTTTTCATAGGCATCGACACGGGCGTAAAACTCAACTAAATCGCCAGAAGTTAAATGTATCTTGTCAAACCGTTTTCCGCAATCAATCCATAAATGATCGGCGATTGGTTTATGTGTTTTTCCATCGACAAGATTTTTTAAGAGTATTGTTCGGACTGGCCCTTTGTATCCCGAACGTGAGCCGAATCGCTCAAATACGGCCCGATATTTGCGGCGTTTATTCTCGCCGTGGAACCGTTCTTTTAATCTTTTTCTAATTGTGCCCATTTCCATCTTATAATCCCTCCTTTTTTTTAAGTCGTTCTTTGAGCTTTTCAAAGAGGTTCTCATTAATCAAGGGTTTAATATCTTGAAGTAACCCGATATCCCTTTTGCCAAATTGGAAGTTATGTGCCTTCATCTCCATTTTGAATGTTTTAATACCTCCGAATATTTTTGTTCAAGTTCATCGAAAGGGTCTTTCCCTCTCAAGAGCTTCATTAAAATAGTAAGCACATGGCTAATCTTACGCTCATGAACCTTATGGTCTGCTCGTAACAAATAGGTTTCGGTATCTAAAAGCTGCTGTAAAAGCCCTATAATTTGTCGTATCTGTTGGCCTTTTTTTGTTAATTTAATTACTTTGCCCAAGTTTGATTCATAAAATGATATAATGTTCTTTTCCTCCAATTTTGTTTTTACTGTATAGAATGCGCTTTCCGCCCCTCTTCCGCGTAAAAGCGTAAGAAAATATTTATAGAGAATTTCTGTAGCGTGAAATGAATCCTCTTTAAATATGTTAAACACAGCCAAAAAGCCTTTTTTCTGAAAGAGTGGTTTTTTTCCAGTCATTTTAGTGGGTTGCCTCCAATTTTTGTTTTTGTCGTTTCTGGTGTTTTATTCGTTTATAGAGTGGATGCGTTTTCTTTTTCGGACGCTCTTGTAAAAGTTCAATTAAGTCAAATAAATGTCTACGATAATATTTTGCTTCCTTCGAAGTGAATTCTGGCACTACCACTTCTCGAGCTAACCGGGTAATCTCATTAAGACAATCGTGATAACACCAGAGAAGATCATCGCGTTTTTGGGCGATCTGCATATATAATTTATAATTAATCTCTTCAGGGAGAGAATAGAATTTTTTGTATGATTCTAAATTAAACCGCATCTAGGTTATCCTCCTTAATAAGTTTATAGTTTACTTTCCAAAACTTTTCTCTTTTCGCAACGTTACCTGAGATTAAATTATCATGATTCTGATAACCAAGATAAATAGGAACAAATAGATTTATACGCTCGACAAAATCTTGATCAACGTCACTTCGAGTATATCTTACTTTTAATTTTCCATCGCTTCGAATCTCTACTACTTTTCCAATTCGTCGAAAGCCCCCGTTACCAATATTTGTATTAGGATGTACATTCTGAATCCAAACATGATCTCCAATCGATATATTATGAATATATATCTTCTTCTGGCGCGGTTGTCGAGCAATGCGGACTTTGGCAATCCAGTCGCCGGCTTGTTTATCCAAATGCACGCCTAATTCTTCGCGAAATATATCACGCCCAACTTCGCTTCGAATATCCCAGAATTTTTGAGTTGTCACTTTCCCCCACAGAAAACATCGCGTCTCTTTAAAAACTTCCAATTGATTTAAAATGTCGTCTTTTGTATAATGTTTAATTTCCTTGCTTTCAATCGTCACTTTTTAATTAATTCCTCCCGCATGCGTAATTCTCGTTTTTTAATAGTTTGAACAGCCGCACAGCTTAAATCTTGGTGAAGCATACATATACCGTTTCGATTATGCTCGCAGTTTTGCGATTCACGAGCTGAACATCCAGGTTTGTATCCAATAAAAATAAGATTACAAACTGTGTGATGATTCTGCTTACTCAGCCCTTTGCTTATTACCACTTTTTTAGTTAAATTCTCAAACATTTTTTCCAGCTCTTCGGTGAAGAATGTTGCTTTGCCTTTGCCTTGTTTCCGTTGTCTAATCCTCTTTTCCTTTTTCTGAAGTCTTTTATACTGGCCGCAATATGGCCCAGGGTTTTTATTACATATATATGATTTTAGTCTATAATGTGGGCATAGCTCCGCATATCTACACATGGTCATTTCTGATTGTTTCCCTCCTTGATCTGTTGTATCCATTTTCTAATTTCCCGAAATCGAGCTCGTATGCACGGCTCGGTAACTTTTACAATATCCGAGATCTGTTGATATGTAATTCCTAAATGCTTTTTCTGAGAAAAATAATAAATAACTCCGCCTAATATACCTCCTGGCTTTTTTCCGTTCTTGATATAAAACGGAATTTTCTGTAGTAGTAACGCTACTTCGCGTTCAAGAAATAGAATGTCAAGTTCGGCGCAAGTCTTCGTAACATGCATGTTTTGTTTTTGTTTATTATGTGACACTTTTAATTCCGCAGCCATAACACGAAGATATTTAAAAAAAATATGATTTGAGATTTTTAGCTCTGATGTTATTTTTCGCAGTCGCAGCGGAAAATTGCGCTCTTGACATACTAAATATAACAGTGCCGGAATAATTGTATGATACGCTCGTCCTTGGAGAAGGTTCTTTGCTTGCGCTTGTTTTACTAACGTAAAGACGCGTAGGCGTATTGGTCTTGGGATCTGAAAGTGGTTCATAATCCCTTTAAATTCGTCCAGCCCGTTTTTTAAGCTCCGATTCTGAGAATTAAGATACAAATTTCTTTTATAGAGTCTCGAGAATTTTCGTTGATTTGCCTTTGAGTTTATCAAACTGAAGATATCTCTTTTCTTAAACACCGTCGACTTGTTAAGGTATAACGGTGATGAAGGGGGTCCTGTACGCTTCCGTGATTTTATTTGTTTTCGGTTAAACATTGGTCGCTCGCAATTTTTAATGTTTGTATCGTCCAGCACGAGACCGCATTTTTCACAGATTGTTTCGTTGGAGACTGGGTCTAAAACTCCCGAATATTTCAGACACTCGGGACAATAATATGTAGTGGGCATAACATTCCCTGGATTTTTACTCTGTGTCATATTTACCTTCCTTTAATTTAAATAGGATTACATCAAGAATCGGTTTGAGTAGTTTTCCATATACCCCTCGAATAGAGTGTATGGCGACGTTTGTAATTTCTGCAATAAGCGATTGGGTTAATACAGTTGATGAATAACCTTTTATTTTTCCGACCATTTTTCCCGCAACATATAATACTGTACTTGCGGTTTGAAATGGATTAAGACTTGAATATCTGAGAGGGATATTTATAATATCAATAATATAAAACGCAAAACGCTCTAATGTAAAAATATAGTTTTCAGGGGAGATGGGTACACTTTTATAAGTAAGACGTTCTTGGATTCTCTCTTTATTTGCTAAGAAGTTTGCGATAAGTGTTGGAATATAATCTTTTGCATGTTTAGGTTTTGATTTTACGATACCTTCGTTTTTGAGATATTTACTATAAAGGGCCCCATCGCGAATTAGGAGTCTACCTCGAATATGAGTACCCTCTTCTTTAAATGCGTTAATAAGATTCTTTAGGTTTGTATTAAATTTATAAAATCGAATAGTATCCCAGAGACAATATACTATCGCGGTTGAATTGTTAATGATATTATAGTCTCCGTTTTTTAATTTCCGAAATCTGTATGCCGCCGCCTCGGTAATATGTCGTGGAATTCCCAAACGGAGACACACCTTGTGTAATCGTTTAAATATACGTAAATAAGTTTCCTGGTCTTTATATCGATATTTATCGATCCTTTTTAGCCTGAAAAATAAGGGTGAATTGTTTGTTTTATATATGTCTTTTTTTCTGAATGTTGTTCCTTCTCGAAGAGATGATTGGGTATCTCCTAATGCTGTTGCTCTCGGTGGGGTTCCATATTTTTGAATATCTTGTGTATCGCCTCTGAGGTATCGCCCAGATGTAAGGTGTTTATCGATTATATTTCCACAATTGGTACATACTTTAAACCCATTACGAAATATCGTATTGTTGTGATTGCATTCTGCTGGTTTAAAATTTGGTCTTTGTTTTATTTGAACCATTTTATCACTTCTTTTTTTATTGTTAATACTCCTTGGTCGCGAGACGCGAGACAATAGAGTAAAATAAAAAAAATGATGTTGATTTGTTATTCTGCTTCTTCCTCTTCTAATTCGAGATCCTCCAAGATTTCTTCTTCGTCAAACTCCGGTTCCTCAACTCGGGGCGCTTGAAAATAATGAACCGTGCCTCCGGTACTAATATCAAACGTGAGATTTATCGGGTGGTCCGTTTTTACGTCTATGCTAAATTTCTCCGTAATCGCAATAAGTTTCAGAATCTTTTTTAAATGTTCGATTGCGTATGTGCCTTTCGCGTCTGATGTTACGTTTAAGTTAGAGAGATACTCTCCGAACAGCTCATAGTTTGCTTCACCGATTTGACCTTCGCTTTTAAAATAAAGTGTCTCCTCGGTTGCGCTGATATTTATGATTTCCGAATAGATTTCACAGTCTTTTAATGCTTCGAGAAACAGCCCGGGTGACAGTGTTGCGGTTGCGGGATAATGGATATCAAATAACGTCGTCATGTCGGCTTTTTCAATGTCTAAATCTAATAATGCCAAATGAAATTCTCGGTTACGCTGATGCTCAGGGTCAAATGCGCTTATCTTTATTTTTTGCGCGTTCTCGGTCATTGAAAGTCTCAAAAAGTCCGAATTGTTTACACGTTTCAAGATTTTATTTAGATCTTCTAAATTCAGTGGAACGTTTGCGGGTTCTGTAACGTTGTAGTCGTCAAAAGTTTCTTCTGGAAGTGTAATCTCTGTAAGAACGATCTTGCTGGGGTCCATAGCATTAATCACGACTTTATCGAGTGCTATCCGAATTACCGTCTCATCGATGAGTCCTTCAATTGCCGAAATAATCGTCTTCAAAATTTTGGGGTTTTCTAATTTGATATTAAACATTTTAATCTGTTCACCTTTTTTGTTTTTTAATTTTCTTCAAAATATCTTTTAATTTATCAGGTCGATCTACAAAAAATTTAGAGAGCTTTCGAATTAATTCTGATTTTGAGATCCTTAGAGTCCATAATAATACAAATTATATTGATAAAGAATAATGCGTTTTGTAACGGTGTTCTCTCTTTGACTTTCTCTATGAATTTCTTTTTGTCGCTTTCAGAAAGACATAATGATTCCTCTTCTTTTGTTTCATTCAAATTCAAATTTTCTGACATCTTTAAAATCCCTCCAACAATTGTAACTCTCTTTCTGTTTTATGATACTCTAATTTATTTTGTAAGTTCTGGATTTGGTTATGTAATTGTTTATTTGCCCACGCTAATTCTTCGGCTTCAGCTTTGTACGTATCCGCGTTTACCAGCTTAACTTTTTCTGAATCAGAAAGGACTAATGACTTCCCTAATGATTTTAGTTTTCGCTTTAAAAAGTTAAACATGATTATACCCCCTCTTGATTTGTCAGTTTCCACATTATTATCGGTCGGCCCCGTTCTCCGTTGTTGAACGGATACTTGTCAACTAAGTTTTTCTTTTGTAGTTTTCGGAGATTATCATAGATCGTTGTCCTGGGCTTACCAAGTTTTGTCACGATTTTACTTCTGGGCATGGGACCTCGATTCAATAATATCATTATGTCTCGTTGTATCTTAGAGATTTCTAACTGCTTCACGAACTTTCTGAAATTGTTTGTGTCTGTGTTATTAACCTTGTCGGTATTGATTCGAAGTTCCGCATTTTTCAGTTCCTTCATCTTTCTGGTGTTGGCTTCGAGTGTAGCGAGTTTTGAATCTAACTGCGCATACCGATCTCCAGTTAGTTTGTTTAAAGCTTGTCGTAGTTTTCTAATCTTTGCTTCGCGGAATGAAATTACATCAGAGTCAAGCGCGGTTTCATAGATTGTTATTGCTTGTTCTAAGATGATCTCTTCTCTCTTAATTGATTGTTGTTGCTCAAATTGTTTATCGGCTTCGGTCATCTCTTTAGCTTGACACCTCTGTATTATACCGTTTAAGTTTTTTAATCACCGTCTTGCATGATTTTGTCGCCGCCGCAGAGAAATTGTTTTGTTTTGTCCGCGGAAGTAAATCATATTCGATGATTGTTTTAATGTAGTTTTGCAAGTCTTTGTTACTAAGTTGGGAATGCATCTGCTTGAGAATATTAAGCGCGGTTTCCAGTTGCGGGCCCTTTGCGTTTGAAAGGGAAGATGCTAAAGCTCTGATATCGTAATTATTTTTTAATTTAATATTCATTGTTTTACCTCGTTTATTTTAGATTTAAATTGATTTGATTTTGATTTTGATTTGTAGTAGATTACGTTTTGGGGTCGCAAAACACTCAAGTAATCTTTTTCACACGACCATGACGATGTAAGCCCATAATAACAGAATAAGAATAATAACAGGGTTAAGAATATATAATTTGAATTTGAAATGGGATAAAAACGGTACAGAAAAAGAAACATGTTTTGCGATGTTCCCGACGCTCGCGAAATGCGAACTACTTCTCGGCCGATAAAAGCGCTACTTATCTCAAAATTGTCCCGTGGAGGAATAATTAATAATGGCACGCTTATATCGAATACCGATGCTAACCATATCAGTTCACAGCCAACTAAAAGAGCGACTATGATTAATATGAGTTGAATAAAATATTTTTTTATAAATTTGAATACATATAAACAAATGATTTTGAAAAATGCTGTGAGAAAAACAATAATAAAAAGAGCTGTTTTTCTAATGTCCTTCATAGTCTGTGTCAAGTTCATTTTTACTCTGAAACCTCACATGTTGTTAATTTTTCTAATAATTGTTCCACTTCATCAAGATAATAGTTCTTAATCATAGTCTTTAGTTCATAGAGCGTTCGGGTTATCTTTTGCTCGTCTGTTTCAGTTCCCTTCAGCCACGCCTTGAGAGTTTTATATCTCTCTCCATGCGGCCAACTGCTCGGGAAGAAATCTAATAACTCTTGAACTATTTTATCTTGCTTTTTCTTATCAGTTGTTGTAAGAACATCAACCGGTTTGAATTCGTTTGCAAACTTTGAAACCTTTTTTAAAAGTGCGTTTATGTGGTCTTTTAACTCGTGTGAATTCACCTTACTCAATCCTCCTCATTGCGATTAGAATTTCTACGAAATCTTTGAGTTTCCTCCTGAGATATTTGTAGTTATGTGATGTGTCGGTAGTAAGGACTTTCTCAATATAGTTCCAGTCGACGTTGTCTTTTTCTTTAAGAAAGGATTTTACCTCGGAGATGATCTTGGACGGTGTTATTGGGTCCTTTATGTCTTTTCCTTCTTTATTGTAAGGACTTTGTGGGCAATGTGGTAAATGGGTTGAAAGCCTAATAAATTGCTCGCCGCACCATTGACATTCTTTCTTTTTCTTTTCCTTTTTCTTGGCTTCTTTTTGTCTTTTCTGTTTTATTTGTTCGCGTCGTTTCAGTTCTGCTTTCAGTTGTTCTTTGTATGACATCACAATAGTTCCCTCCTCATTTTCTCAATTAAGTCTTCATCTAAGTTCTTATCAATCAAGTTAAATAGCTTCTTAAGTCCAGAATCTGAAATCCCAAGGTCTCCCAGTTTTTCACGAAAAAGAGTATCAAAAAAAGTGATCATTTGAACTAAAGCTGTTTCCATGCCTTCATTCTTTTCTGTTGATTTGTCCATATGTTTGACATCTGGTTCTTGGCAAACGTCTTGTTTGACATTTAGAAAATGATGAATAATGTCCGGATCCCATTTCTCGGCTTGGCTTTGGGTTAGGCGGATAGTGTGATTATGGTTGTTTGACAACTTCTGTTTTAGGTAGTCAAACTTTGTGTGTGACATTTGATCCAGCCTTTGTCTAATATATTCTGGATCCCACCCAAAATTCTGGAAGTCGTTAATCCTAATCCCTTTTCTTTTGTCAAACTTAGTCTTTGACTTTTGACTATTCGCTTTCTTCGATGCCATCATTTTTTTCTAAATTCCTCCGTTATGTTGTTTATTAAGTGTTTCAAAAGAAGAGAGAATGTGGCCCTTATACTTTTCCAATTCAGGGATAAGTTCTCGGCAATATGGAAAAGTAGTTAAATGTTTTAGATTCCTTAAGTTATCAAAAGTTCCGATTAGTTTTAGAGAATATAGCCCGCATTCCGTACATTTTAATCCGAGCGATATCTCAAACGCGATAATTATCCCTCCAACTTGGACTGTGTTAATCTCAATGTTTTGTTGAGTCCATTGCCGATTGCCGCAGTTACATTTGGCATCCTCACGGATTTTTTCGGGAATTGCGATTTGCTCTAACATTAGTACCATACCTCCATTAAAAAGAAAAACAAATTTATGGTAGCTACGGTGGCAAAGCAAATTAGAGCGATAATAAAAATAAGAGCAAAGATCATGAAAAAAATATCTCTTCGTGACCCGGTGTGGTTTGGTGATTTGTGGGTTGCCCTTTTGGGCACGACATCGGTAAGTTCATATTTCATTAAATTGATCTGTGCCTTGGTCCCTGCGATATCGAGTTGCTTTTCAAAAAAAGTATTTTTCACCGCAGGATATTTTTTCATTAATTCCTTTAGGTCTTGATGGGCACGCTCCCAAATCTCAAACGCGTGTTTGTAGACGCGGGAGAGAGTCCTTTTCATTTTGTTTTGTAATTTCTGCACAGTCAACTTTTATAAAAACCTCCTTAAAGTTTAAGGTGTTGTTTTGGCCTTTTCAGTTTTTGAAAGATGATTACGGTTTTTTTTGATAAAATCAATTAGGATCTCCCTAATTGCTTCGGCTGTCGAGTTAATGACGCGATATTCAAATTTACTTTTTGCAATTTGTTCAGCATTCTCAACAATATCTCGTTCCAATTGAAGTGTTTTTCTTTTCGTTTTACTCATAATTTTTCAGTTAGTTTTTGATTAATTTTAAGTTAAATCCTTATATTCTTATTATTGTTTTTCTCATATATAAATCTAACTGAAAATTAACTTAGATCTTGAGTAGTTCTTGATTAATTTTATTTATATTTTTTTCCCTTTTACAAGGCAAGGGTATATCCCTTGTCTTATGCATATACTCGTAGAGAGCATAAGAAACATAAGAAAAAAGTAAAAATTATATTTTAGACTAAATGCTCGGCGATCTGGTGAAAAGGGTCTATTCGGATATCTTCTTCGTTGCAACAAACCCAGCAATAATGAAGTGCCTGGGGATGAGTTTGGACTAAATACAACCCTGAAATAGAATTAATTTTTTTTCCGCATTTATCGCATATGTTTTTTATTGACATTTTAGTCTTCACCTTCACAAAAAAGTGCGGAAATCTTATTGGGGTCCTCTGATTTTACCGATTCACATTGATAAGGTGAATTATCGATAATTAAATCTTCTAACTTTGAATAACATTTTTTACAGAGATAATTCTTACTATCCCCTAAAATTAAAACTTTTAAATTCTCTCCAAAATGAACCTCTCCACAGCCATTACAAAAAAACTGCCCGTTGAGTTCATTACCATCTTTTATTAATATATTTGACATTTTTTTCACTTCTTTTT
>JAWOCD010000123.1:0-3151 GCA_046483985.1 Promethearchaeia archaeon | reverse complement strand
CCTTTGTATTTTGAGCTTTTTTTCCTATGGATAACACAGACTCCAAACTTGAAGTCGTGTCGATTTTATCTTTCCAGAGCCGTGTTTCCTCATGAGTGCGCCGAGCTAATGCCTCCAAACCGGACTTTAATTCATTTCGGTCATAATCATGCCCCAGCCTTTTCACATGTTCTTTAACTTCGGTCTTTCCGACATACAGTTGTTTCAACACGGGAGCTCCGCGAATGCGTATCTGGGAACCCACTCTTTGCTTCCCGATGCGGCTAATAAACAAGGATTTCTCCCTGCTAAACTTGCCCTCCATCGGAGAGTTTGTTTTGGCGGAGATCGGCCAATCATAATACGAAAATAACCCCCGTCGGTAGGATGTATACAATCTTACCCATTCTTGCTTGATCTTCTCCTTTGGCGTGTCTTTATGGGGTTGAAACGACTTTAGTTGAGATTTTTGCGTAATCCCGCATTTTCCCTTTACATCTTCCCAAATATCCGCGAATTGAGTGTCCAAGGCATCTCTTTTTGCCTCCTTTACTTTCGAGAGATTTGTTGCCGCTCTGTTATTTTGGGCGGGCTCTTTGCCAAGCTCTTTTCGAATGGTTTGAAATAATTCAGTTAATTCGAGACAATCCTTATATTGACCCTCTAACCGGTCTAAGGCTTCTCTCAAGGAGGTGGCGGTTTTTTCCATGAGATCCACAACCTTGCGTCCCTTTTTTTCTTTGGAAAGAGCTTCTTCCATCTCGCTCACATAATTGCTCAAGTTTTCAAAGACTTCAATACCTCTTAACCGCTTAAACTTTCTCGTCTGGACCTTTATGAGAGACCTTAAAGTGTGTTCTACTTCTTGGAATACATCTCTGATCGCTGCCTTACCTAATCCTTCAAATTGAATTTTAACACTTTTAGAAACACTCAAAATATATAGATTATTGACTGTCTTTTTTAATTCTTTATGCAAGTTTCCATCCTTTACCTCAATATGGTTCCAAAGATTCTGAAGGAAGTGGAAATGGCAATATTGATGCGGAACTTTGGGATAAAAGGTATCACGCATTTTAACGATTGAATTCTGCTTATCGGACACTAAGCCCGTAAGTTCCACCTTGAAAGTGCTTAAGATCTCTTCTACAATGGAATGAAGCGTGAGGTGGTCTGCCGTGTCTAAGAGACATATCTTAACCACTCGATTGCTAAGAAGATCTACAAAAAGCCATAAAGCCCGTCCTTTATCATCTGGCTTTTGACCATCCATAGCTAAGATGATTTGCCCTTGGTTTTTCAAGATTTTGCGCGTTCTCTTGTCAATTTGATTGGAAAGATACACGTCTATTTCATTTATGTAGTTTCGAATGGTGCCTTCTGAAATCTCTACTCCGAAATCCCCCCGGATTCTTTCGCAGATTTGTTCGGGTTTTTGCCCATAAATCTTCGCTTCTTTAGCAATCCATTTCCAAACTGCCAAAGAAAAACGTTTAAATGGGAGCACATCTGGAGGGGCGGGATTTAGCGGTTTATCAAATAACGGGCATTCGGGGTTCGTGCAACGATAAAACTTCCGAATCTCTCTTATCTTTTCAAAAAATCCCGTATAGGTATGCCCTCCGGAGGGATAGCAGAACTCTACTTGTTCCCCGCATGTCATGCATTTATAGTCCAATTCCTCGGGATAAGTTATGTACTTAGTGATAATGGAGGTAGTATCATTAAAATCCCTCTGAATCGTTATAGTAATGCTAAGAAGCAAGAATAAAATGATTGAGATGAAAATTAAGTATGCATTCATAATAATAGTTTAGATCCTCCTAATATTTCAACTTTTTGTTATTTTTGTCGCCACACATGGCTTGTGACCGATGAAATTAAAAAAAATAAAGATTAGTTTTAAAATTCATGAAAAAAAAGAAAAAAGAAACTACTAATAAGATCCTAAAGATTTAATTTCACTTCAATGGTCTCTATATCCTCTGGAATACCCTTCGCGCTCTTAATATAACCCTTAATCAAATTTTCCAGCATCTCTTGCATCAAATCATTTAAAGGTATATCTTTATTATTGATCTTCAATTCGATATTTGACATATTATCTAAAGGTTTTAGCTTAATTTTAAAACTTGTTCTTATGATCTAAAAATTAGTCCTTTCTGTAAATTTTTTCTTTTCTCCTTAGTTTTTTAATTTTATTTTCTTACGCTGGTTGAGAGAAACAACTAAATCTTATTTTAATATTAATATCTTAGTAGTCTTTATTCCATTAGAAATTAAATAACTTTTATTCTTTTTACAATTTCCTCGATAATCTCATTTGGACTTTTAGATCCAGAATTTATCACTATATTTGCATATTTTCTGTATAAAGATATTCTCTCGTTGTATATTTCGTTTAATGTTTTAGACCGCAATCCCACTATCCCTCTTGACTCCATATCAGTTAAACGTTCTTTTAGATCAAGTAAGGGAACGTCTAAAAAGACAATAACGTTGCTCTTTTGCAATAGCCTCATTGCTTTTTCAGAATAAATTATACTTCCTCCAGGGGCAATTACATGATGTTTTAGAGGTAATAATTCTAAAATATATTTTTCTTCAATAGAACAAAAATAATTATCTCCTTTTTTTTCTATTATTTGCTGGAGTGTCATTTTTTCAACGCGCTCAATATAATCATCAATATCTATAAATTTATATCCGATTTGCTTAGCTAATTTTTTTCCAATCGTCGATTTTCCAGAGCCTGGCATTCCAATTAAACAGATTGAGTCTTTAGCTTCCATTATGATTGATAATTATAATTTAATCTTGGGTTTAACTTCTTCTATAGCAAGTAAGTAAGAAATCAAGGAAAATAAATAATCGCCCTATTATTTATTTCCACAATATTTGAGTTTTCTATAAAATAGATATCTAAATTAGAGAGGGGCTACTCTATAATTTCTCTGTTCAGAAAATTGATAACTCACATTTTCATAACGGTTTTTTACTTCATCCAATTCCATAGTGAGTAATCCATGGCCAGCGTGGGATTTTTCAAATTTTTGAAGTTTTAGTTGATTTTTCGCATCATTAGGATGAATGGTTATATACTGCCAGCATTTCCAACATGCACGTACCTTCATTTTTTTTTCACCTTGATTATTCCATTAAAAGTATATAT
>JAWOCD010000108.1:0-30286 GCA_046483985.1 Promethearchaeia archaeon | reverse complement strand
TCGCCGCTCTAATTCTGCTACTAAACTATGCTTTTTACCGTCCGGTAAATTAGGGCAATATTTATTAAGAGTCTTTTGCTTTGTATTAATGGGAGCTTGATTTCTTTTCATTTTAGGTATTGGCATATTTAAAATGAGGAATCGGCTCCCTTTAAATCTTCTTCACCTAATTCTCACTCTCCACCGGAAATAAAGGAGTGTTCGGACTTCTGGATAATTTTCTTAAACATTCATTAAAATTAGATCCGATTTTTCAAATTTTTATTTTTCCATCACTGAATTTTGAACGAACTCAGATTTATTTCTTTTTAATGTTTAGAAAAGATTATCAATCTTAAGTTTTGCAAATTTTAAAAATCATACTGCTTAATACATACAAAAGTAATTATATTATAGTATTTTCTTAAATTTAAAGAGGTATAAGAGAGTGAGACGCTTAAAATCAATTGACATCTTTCGTGGGCTATGTATTTTCTATATGGCTGTCGGTCATCAAATTGAATGGTGGATAACTGAAGGCGATTATTGGTTATATGAGATTTTTTGGAACTTGGGGGCACCGTTTGGAGGAGGAGGATTCCTGCTTATATCCGGAATAAGTGCAGCACTCTCCTATCGGTTTAAAATGTCCAGTTATAAGCATACCCATGCGTTTAGTAAACAATCTATTAGAGATGAATACATGTTTAGGGCACTCTTAATTTTAGTAGTCTCTTTTATTTGGAATTTTGGAGCGGTATTATTTGGATTAGTCGATATGGGCATTAAAGGTATTTGGTTATGGTTTGTACTTCAAACGATTGGAATTTCGCTAATTTTAGCTTGGCCCCTATTAAAGGTATCACGGACCCTCAGGGTAATATTCGCCTTTTCAATCTGGATTGGCAACGAATTTATTTTTTTGTGGCTGCTGCCATTTAAAAGCCAGGCAAACGGATTTGGACTATTATACCACATCTTATATAATGTTCAGAGCCAGAATCCAATCTTAGGATACTTTCCATTCTTATTAATGGGGACCGTTATTGGAGATACATTATACGAGATTTTTTATGTTGAACCCCCCGAAAAACGAAAATTACAGTTAAAAAAAAAAGTATATTTACCTTACATAATAGGAGGCTTTTTTCTAACTATATTTGGGATTCTCTTTTATTTTCCCGCATTTTTATCGAAAGAGACATTTTCTTCCCATTTATTTATATTTGGAATTGAATTACTTGGCCTTGCTTTGCTCCTATGGTTAAAGGACGACAAAGTTTACCAACTAGAAAAAAGTTATCGATTATTTATTTACTATTCTTTCTATTCGTTTTCAATATTCTTAGGCCACCATGTTCTCTTTTTCCTCTTTCCTCAGATGCTTAATGCGTTCGAAATATGGTTCTTTATTCTTCCCGCTACCGCTATATTAACTCTCTTGTGGAGATTTATTTATGAAAAAATTGGGAGAAATGCTTCATTAAAGGCACAAATCAGTCGTTTAGCAACCCATTTTTCTGAAATAATTGAAAGAATGAGAAGAGACAGCGTAAAGCAAAAAAAAAAGGTCCTTAATAGGAAAAAGAAGTTACCAGTAGAAGAGAAGAGAGATAGATTATAAAGGGCAAATTTAAACCAATATTATCTTACCATTGCCCTCAGATAATTCGTAGAGACCCCGCATTTTCAAACGATAAAATTTATAAATTTGATGAAAGATATTTTTATTAAGTTAAATGATCTTTTAATCAAAAATTTTCTGCTCAGTAATGAAATGATAAATGAAGAGAAAAGAAAGCAAATCATCAAACTAATAAGAAGGTATGAGACTGAAACGGGAAATGAAGCAATATCACAAGGATCAGTAACAAAAGAGTTTCAGAAATGGAGAAAAAACTTAGAAAAAGATAAGGAAGAACCTATGGTTCAGCCTTGAATCGTAAATTCCTTCAATAATACCCTACCTTTTGAATTCATCCTCTTTTTAGAATAAAATCCGTTTAAACATCATCCAAGTTGCTAAAAGCAATTTAAATTCATTTTATATATTAAGGAAAAAAATTTAAGAGAAATGCTATCTGGTGGTAGAGTATGATTATCGGAATACCTAAAGAAATTAAATCTGGTGAAGGAAGAGTAAGCTTAACACCAGCTAATGTTGAAGATCTAATACAAAAGGGGCATAACATTCTGATTGAAAAAGACGCTGGAAGAATTGCGGGGTTTAAAAACGAGAATTATGAAAAATCTGGCGCTAAAGTTATTGAGAAAAAAAGTACGGTTTACTCTGACTCAGAAATTCTTGTAAAAGTAAAGGAACCAATTAGAGATGAACTTAACTTTTTTAACCCCGGTCCAATCCTTTTCTCCTTTCTCCATCTTGCCGCTAATCCAAAATTAACGAGGAATCTTATTGAAAGAAATGCCACAGCAATTGCTTTTGAATCAGTGAGATTAGAGGATGGAAATTTACCCCTCTTAATGCCCATGTCGGAGATTGCCGGAAGAATGTCAGTAATAATCGGAGCAAATTTATTATCGATGCATAATAATGGTTCTGGAACACTTTTAGGGGGCGTGGCGGGAGTTCGTGACGGATGCGTTGTAATTTTAGGAGGAGGTACAGCGGGTAAAAACGCAGCATTAGCAAGTTATGGATTGGGAGCTCATGTGATAATATTAGAAAAGAATATAGCTCGAATAAGATATTTAGATGACATATTGCCCAAGGGAATAGCCGTAATTAAATCAAGTGCTAAAAACTTGAGAGAGTCTGTGAAATTAGCAGATATATTGATAGGAACTGTACTTATTCCCAATTCAAGAGCTCCAAAGATCGTTACGAGAGAGATGGTTAAATCCATGAATCGCGGTTCCGTTGTAATTGATGTCGCCATAGATCAAGGAGGGTGTATTGAGACTAGTAAGCCCACCACTCATGAGAATCCCACATTTATTGAGGAAGGAGTTATTCATTATTCTGTGACAAATATGCCTGGAGCTTATCCAAGAACAGCTACAGAAACTCTATCCGAAAATATATTTCCTTTTCTTGTGGATCTAACTTCGAATGAAACAATCGAGAAAGCTATCAATAAAAATTCTGCGCTTAAGAGGGGCGTCAATATTTTTCAAGGGAATTTGGTCAACAAACAGGTTGCTGAAGCCTTAAATTTAGATTATAAAAAAATTGATAAGTTATTAAAATAAATTTTTTAAATGAAAAATCTTGGTAAAATTGAAGAAACACAGTTGATCCATTATTATCTCGAGCAACTTATTCTCAAATATATCCAGAGAATTTCTAAGTGATAAAATTGAAGCAGAATAACAAAATAGATTAAAAATAGATATATAAATATTGTTCGAAGTGTGGTAAGGTTTTCGATAAAAGAGTGTTAGATTGTTTTGAACGCATGGTGAGAGGACCCAAGAAGCGTTCATAAAGAAAACAAAAGCAATTTTTGAATAGCGATTCAGTGAAATATAGCATTCCGAACTAATGTTTATTAATATTTAATTCCTTTCTTTACCGAAAATTTCTCGTTTATTTTTATATAAGGAGGGTATCTCCCTCTCTCTATACAAGAAGGAAGAGCATGTGAATATCTTATTTCCGAAATCCTTAAAAACCCAGCAGAATTATTCAAGCTATTCCATTTCCGTGCATTTTTATTAATAGATTTTAAAAATAATGTTTAATATTATGTGTTGAATTATTTGAAGTATGAAGCGAATTGTAATTGATGTTGAAGGTCGCGTACAAGGGGTTTTCTTTCGATATTCGACGAAGAAAACCGCCAGAAAGTTAGGGTTGGAGGGTTACGCTCAAAATATGTCTGATGGGAGCGTTCACATAGAGGCTCAAGGTCCCAAAGAACGATTGGAAGAATTGTTAGAATTTGCCAAAGAAGGTCCACGATTAGCCCGAGTAGATAACATAGAGTATGAATATAGAAAGCCCGTAGACAATTTTAGACATCATCAATATAATTTTTAAGTCATTTATTTTAGTAAGGAAATTTTTTAAATTCATAACCAGTAAACCAATATAAAGAAAAAGAAAGAGATTAAATGTTTTTTCATAATAAAACTAAAGAAATTGACCAGAAGTTTTACGAAAAATACCAAGTATTATGCGGAATTGAGGAAGAATTTCTTTTGGTGAACGGGGATGGTTCCTTAGTAGAGGCTGCCGATGAATTAATGAAAACTGCTGCCCAGATTCTTGAAAATAGACCAGATTTATTGGATACGCTCCAAGTACAAATTCGTGGGCTTGATGCGGAGCCCAATCCCGCCCAAATTGAATACGTGACACTTCCTTTATCTCCAATAGACTTGGAAGAAGCTACGAAAGCGGGAAGAAAATTGCTTCAAGATGCTGCCGACCAATTAGGAGTCAAACTTTTTGCACAGAGTCTCCATCCCATTCAGAGTGACCCTCATCCGATTGTAGGTACGCATATAAATGTATCCGTACAGAAAAAAGGTAACTTAATGAAACCAGGAGAATTAAAAGCGGTTAATAATTATCTTTGGAATTATCTTCCTGAACTAATAGCGATCACGGCAAATTCTCCTATATATGAGGGAAAAATAAATAATATTGCGAGTAATCGATGCGCCAATAGCACGGTCCTTAAGAGAAATGACCCCGCAAAAATTAAGGTGCCCGAAAATCGTCCGGCGCTCGTCCCCATGAGATACTACGGGAGAATGAGATATCAATTAAAGATCGGTTCAACCACTGACGATGAATTCTCAAAGAAGGTAATTACCAACTCCAGTGGAGACCGCTTAGTAGATATCACTCCGCGCGGACCTTTTACCAATATTGGGGATGATAAAGATGAGTCCCCCACTCGAAATCGAGTAGAGGTAAGAATTATTGATGCACAGCATAAGATCGAGGATGTCCTTGATATTGCATATTTATGTTGTGTATCAGCCCTCCATGCCTTATACTTAAATCAGACGGGAGAAATATTATTGGATCCTTATCATCAAGACAATGTAGAAACTGCAATTGCACACGGAAGAGATTCGACATTTAAAAGAGAGAATGGAGGAAAAGATAGTTTGAGCGAAAGTCTCACTAATTGGGTTGATCAGACTTCCCAATACCAAGATTATCTCGGAATTAAAATAAAATATCTCCCTACAGGTAAATTACAACGAGAACAACATATTTCTGCCTTGGATGTTAATTATCAAACCCGTAAAATTGAAAAAATACGCCAACAAGGAAAAACTTATGTTACAGTACGGATTGGGGAAACAAGACTTATATCGGATAAGAGAGGAAACCAATATAAGGTATCAGCTGGCGCCAGAATAAGGGGAAAACTCACAGCAGAGTTTCATATGGATTATAAAGAGGAGGATGGGATAGTAGCGGAGTTTAGCGGATTAAAAGTAATTAACAGCCTTCAAGTTCAAGGGGTAAAAATTCCTCTAATTGAAAAAGATAAAATAATCAGTACCTTTAGCGAAGCAGAATCCCTTGCGGATCGCCTTTTTAGCGGTTTCGATCTGTTTAATATATAAAAATAGAAATTAAAAACCACATTATTAAAAATAAAAAAATGTCAGAAACCCATAATCTTTTTGTTTATGGAACCCTCCGAAAGGGTGAAAGCAGAAACTATATCTTAAAAGATTTACCATTTGACGTTGGGTTATTGTTGGACTATAAAAAAGTAAAACCAGAGGAACTCGGTTTTCCGTTTATCGTAGAAGATGAAGGGTCAAAAGTCGAAGGAGAAGTCTATTACGGGTTAGACGAGGAACTAATGACGAAAATTGATATTGTCGAGGGAGAAGGTAATTTATACCATAGAATAGCGGTAAAAGTAAAAACAAGAGAAGGAGAACTTGTTGATGCGTATACATATTACCCGTCTGACAGACTGATAAACAAATATACCTAAAACTCGTCGAGGTGCATATTCTAAAATGAATGAAAAAGAAAACCTTACAGAAGAGGGTCAAGAACCACCAAAAAAAGAAGATCTAGAAGGAGAAGAACAAGAAAAAAACCATAAAGAGGAAAGAGATTATATTTATTTGGTAGATAACTATCCGTTTGGGTTTCCTACCGATCGAATTTCTAGATTTGAATCTATAATTACGGGAAGTATTGCTGAATTAGCCGTTAAAACAGTGCATTATACCCGCTTTAGTAAAGAAGAAGCGAAAAAGAGCATTGGAGTAATTTTAAGTGGCTCGTCTAACAACGTATCCTCTCTCTACTTCGACAATCATCTCAAAAAGCGATACGATCCCCAGTTAGAATTTATCCGGACTAATGAGGACATTCCCATCTTGGGAGTGTGTTTTGGCCATCACCTCGTTGGCTTTGCCTATGGTGCTGATGTGAATCGTATGAGAGTTCCAGGTTTAGGTGGACGAATCGTATTTATTCTCTTGGATGAGACCGATGAGATTATTACCAAAAAGAACCTCCCTGTGAATGCTCATCACCGGGATTTTTTATCTCCTAATGACATCAAAATTCATGAGCATTTTAACATACTCTCGGTTTCTAATAATAATCGCTATAGAATAGTTCAGTATCTACACCATAAAACTAGACCTATCTATGCAGTACAATTCCATCCCGAAACCCATACCGGTACCTATTTCCATGCAAGTCATTTTGAGGAAAGGATAGTGACAAAAACCAAGACCGAAGGGAAGCAGATCATTGAAAATTTCCTTTGGCAATGTAAATATCTGAAGGATAAAGATTAATAGATTAATAAGCAATTATATCTGTTTTTCAAGGATATTAAAGAAGTTAGCTTTTGCTTTTTTTTCTATCCACGGTTTATGCCCGCATTTTTCAAGCGGAATGAATTGAAAGTCCTCAATCACCCGAGATAAGGGCTTTTTCACGCCTTCAGCGGGATGAGGATCGTACTCCCCATGGATTGCAGTCACCGGACATTTCACCTCTTTTATTCGATCAAGGAGTTTGCCAGATTTTCTGAGAATATCTGCCTCCCTCCAGACCTCCTGGTAAACTTGCCTTCTAAACATAATATCTTCGTCAGCATCCGATATTGGATCATATTGGTCGGTTTTCCTTGTGATGTTCTCGACCTTCTGAAAAGCATGATTTTCTTGATGCGAAAGAGCCTGGAGAGTATTAAGCGCTGCCCTAAACTCAGCTTGATCTTCTGGGCTTAAACGTTGCAACCTGATCTGAAGGGTCCTATCAGCATAGTTTTCTTCAAAGGGCCCGCTCCCAATTATTATGACCTTTTTAATGAGCGAGGGATAGTCAGCAGCAGTAAGGAGACTGAGCCACGCACCCCAAGAAAAGCTAATTAATGTAATCGGCGGATTTCCAGAATTAGTAAGCTGTCTTTTTAATTCATCGATTTGCCCTTGTAAAGAAAGTTTTGTTTGGAGGGGCTCTATTACGCCCCAGCTCGAAGAAAGCCTTTCAGCCACGGCTTTCATTTCACCACTTGCACCTGGTCCTCCATGAATTACGGCGACAGTATAGGAATATCGCCCGTATTTTCGTGGATTTTCCATATATGTTAGAAAGTTACGAATTTATTTGTAATTTTCGAATATCAATTTTACGATTACTAGAACAAAGAAAAAGGAAATACTTCTAAGGACCAGAGATTAATTCAGATTATTAAGAAGTTCATTAATTTCTGATTCACAAGGAGCATTATCTTCATAAAACAATGCAGTATAGAAAAGCATTTTCATTATACCGGAGGAGGTCCTAATGTTTTCCAATAAATAATCAACTCCATCTCTCATCACGGCAATTTCATGCTCATTATAGCTAAGTTGTGCCTCTTGGCTATCAAAATATTCGTTCATTCTTTGGGTCACCACCTCTGCACATTCTGGCTCAAAAATCATTTTAACAAAATCTCTTCGCTCTGAAGTATCAAATATGTCTTTAAGAATTGCTCGAAAACTCTTTATGATGCGTTTGATTAATTTTTTATCCTTCATAAGGTATATAGTATTTCATAAGAATTAAAGAAAATCCCTTTGAATCATAATAAAAAATATTATAAAGAAAAAACAAAATTTAAAAATTAATCTAAAATAGTTTGTTCGATGTTTTCTGAGGATTTTCGATCCTTTTCAATTTTTTTCTTTATGAAATAGGTAATTACATTTGTAAGCATATTCCTGAACCAACCCACATTACCCTCCTTGAAGTAATCACTCTCAAACCATCCTTTTTGCCGCCAATATTGGTAATCTTGTTCAAAATCGGTGCCGAGTATATCTTTTACAAGCAATCTCATGATCTTAAAATACAAGAGTGCCCAAAATGACGGCTTTATCCATTTATTATCTCGAATTGAGGTGATAAATTCTTTAGACAAATGTTTGATCTCTGTTTTTCTCTCTTTTATATTGAAAGTCGGTATCTGAGCACCAAACCTTCCCACCACAGAAAATCCTAACTTAATTGCGGTTTTTTCAAGATACATTAATACTTTATCAAGTCCCGAGCCCATAGTTGTAGAGATCACCAATGCATATTTATCTAAGAATTGTGGTCTATGAACCACATAAGCCAAATGGTCTAAAAAATTTTTCATCAAACCCGTCACATTATCGATATAGACAGGAGAAGAAAATATAATGCCGTCGGCAATTTCGATTTTTTGTACGATCTCGGAAACTATCTCGCTATGCGGGCATGATTCCTTGCCGAGCCTCACGCAATTTAAACATCCCTTGCAAAGGTCGAGATCAAAATTATCAAGAAATAGATATTCAAAATCTATATCCTCTGCGCGCGTAAGGTGCTTCTCAAAGAGTTCAACTATGGAAAAAGTATTTTTCTTTCTCGGACTTCCAATGATGGCAAGAATTTTCATATTATAGATAACACGCAATGATTTTTCTTTTTATGGCAACAATATTCAATAATCTTATTCAATTAAGCGGCGAATTATCATATGGAGTTTTCCGTTTCTTTTTTTGGTTCCTATAACGATTTTTTGGGGCCTTCCTTGTACCGTGGGATAATTTATAAAAATATCTATGGGAAACTTATGCTTTTCAACTTTTTCAGTGTTTTGATCGGAATCAACTGAATCTCGTTCCACAAGTTTGATATAATACACGGTGGCCCCACTATCGCACTTGGGGCATCCAGGGATAAAATCCGAACTTATAAAGATGACGGGATCTTTAAAATTGGAGAGATGGGATTGCAAATATGCCCGCATCTTTCCCATTGCAATAACTTCCATAATATTAGATTATATCTCAGTAAATATAAGTTGTAATCGACTTAGAAAATCATGTTTTTATAGATTTTCGTAAAATATAAATATGTGTATGTGTATATGTATAATGTATGGCTTCAAAAAATATTAGTATAAAGGAAGATGTGTATAAAAAACTCCTGAAAATCAAGCGCGAAAACGAAAGTTTCTCAGATTTACTTTTAAGACTCTTAAAGAACCAGAAGACTTCCCTTGAAAAATCTTTCGGAGCGTGGGATCTTTCAGAGAATGAAAGGAAAGAAATTTGGAATGATCTGACAAATAGAAGTGGAAGGCAATGGAATAAACCTAACTTAGAGGATTTAAGATGATTCTTTTAGATACTTCTACTTGCATCGATTATTTAAACGGAAATTCAAAACTTAAAAAATTGATTGAAGATCAAGAGGATTTAATCCATATTTCTTCCATAACTGTTTATGAAATGAATATAGGTTTTGAGCGGACTAAGCGTAAAATCTCTGAACAAAGATATAAAAAGCTCTATAGCGCTTGGTTGGAATTTATAAATAGTATGGAAGTTTTCCCTCTGGGGTTTAAAGAAGCAAAAATGGCGGCAAAGATCTATGATGATTTAGAATCTAAAGGGCAAATTGTTGACGATAACGATATTTTAATAGCCGGAATCATGGTAACCAATGGGGTTAAAAAATTAATTACAAAAAATAAGCGCCATTTTGAGAAAATTAATGGCATTAAAGTGCTTTCTTATTGATTGAAATTTGGCTTTAATGTATTCTCATTCTTTTTCTGCGCCGTATATTTATTAATTGGGAGAAAAGAGATATTGATCCCCCCTTCTTTTGCTTTAGAGTAAATAAATCTTCTGCTGAGAGAATCTCAATAATCTCATTTTCTTCCATATGATGATCATCGAATTATTAGAAATCACAGATAACTATATATTTAATAATTATTTTATTAATTAATAGAATAATAGATTTATAGATTTATAGATTTATAGAGTGATTATGACCTATACGACAATATCGGTTAGGAAGAAAACCAAAAGTGAACTAAAAAAATTAAAGCAACTCTATGAAGCAAAATCCATGGATGAGTTAATTAAAAAACTGATTTTTTATGCGAAAAAGGAATATATTGATGGGTTTAGCAAGGATTTTAAGAGCAAGTTGAAGGAAAAAGGACTTACGCTGGAAGATATCAATGAATCAGGGGAACAAATAAGAAAAGAAATTCTACAAGAACGAGGATTGCTTTAAATTTTTAAAAATGATAACTCTTGTAATAGATACCAATATCTTTTTCTCTGCCATGTATAATAAAGAGGGGAAAGAGAGAAAAATCCTTGATCTCTCCATTTTTTCAAATAAAATTCGACTCTTTGCCCCAGATATTTTTTGGGCGGAAATAACACGGAATTTAACGAGTAAGTTAGGGTATTCCGAGTCCGTTATTGATGAACTCATTGCAAAATTCGACATTATTGAAGTTCCCCAGAAAAAATATGTGCAATTCGCAGAAAAAGCGAGATCAATGATCTCACATGAAAACGATGTTGCTTTTGTCAGCACATCCTTGTTTCTCAATTGCCCGATTTGGTCCGGGAACAAAGCTCATTTTAAACAATTAAGAAAGTCAAAAGAGATAATTTGGTTCAATACTAAAGAATTATTTGATTACCTAAAAGAAAAGGGTATTTTAATTCCAGATATTTAAATTAGTAAGTTTTCTACTGTTCTCATAAATGAGTTTCCGAGGCACCTTAATATGATAATACTTCACCCAAGGTACAATTATATATTTGACCAGTAATAACTTTCGTGTTGATTAACAATTCAAGCGTTGGAATTAAATCTTGAGGATACATTGATTTCTTAAGTAACTGCGAATCTTGGATATTTCGGATAAGATCTTTTTCGGTCGTTTCATTAGTTTGGACTCTCTTTTGGATCTCCTCCTCATGTCTCGGAGTGAACACATAGGTGGGAGAGATTCCGTTTATCTTAATATCGTATTCGGCAAGTTCAACCGCGGCTTCTTGGATTAATTTGGCAAGGGCTGCTTTTGCAATACCATAAGGAGCTTTAGGAGAAGCAATATTTTTTGCAGATGAGGAGACTATGTGCACAATATTCCCCCCATTTGATTTCATTAAGGATATCACTTCTTTAGTCAGTAAGAATGCGGAGATCAAATTGATTTTAAGCACTTGCTCAAATTCAGATATGGGAAATTTTTCTAAACGATGGGAGAACAAACTGCCCCCAATAGTATTAATAAAAAGATCTAATTTTCCATGTTCCATGTAAATATCTTGAATCAAAGCTTTCACATTCTTTTCTTCCGATAAATCAAGGGAGTAATGTGTATAGGATTCAGGTTTTTTCAGCCCATGAAGTACTTCTTTTTCAGATGTTCTACTAGCAGATACCATCACTTTTGCTTTATTGATTAAATAATGCAAGAACGTATTTCCAATTCCGCCCCCCACTCCAGTAATTAAGACAATTTTTTCAGATAAATCAATATTCATACAATATTGGATAATTAATTCTGCTAAAAAGCTTATGCTTAAAAATTAAAAAAGGAAAAGATTCCATTATTTTAAATTCTTAATCCTTAAATTTGCAACCTTCTCTCTTGATAAAAGTATTCTTCCGAAAAACACCTCCACTCTTTGCCTATCAGAAGCGGCATTTGCAGCCATACCGCCAACATACAAGCCCATAGATATATCTTTTGTTTTTCAACGACGATCTGCTCCCCAACAGTTGCACTCAAAAATATTATTTTGGGAAAAGGTTTGTAGATAAAACAAAACATTTATAAATATTTAAAAAAATAAATAAATTAAAGAATGAATGAAGATTCATTTTAGTAAGAAATCTTTTAAAAAAGGAAAACGTATGCTCATTATTAGGTGAAGATAATGCTTACGGTAAATGGGTGGTTAAATGGTGGAACCGCTGCATTAGTTGTAATATTTTCTGTTGTATTTGCAATCGCGGTACTCATAAAGTCAATAAAAGAAAAATCCACAGTACTAACATTTGCAGCATTAATGGGGTTATTCGCTGGATTGCTCTGGTTAGGGCCCGCCATTGATTTTTTTACAATTTTGATGACCGGTAATAATTTATATTCTATGGAATTGTATGGGCTTTTGAGCTATATATGGGTTTTTCCTGCGTCATTTTGCGCTGTGTATTTAGGTGCAGAATTAATGGTTTTAAAAAGGAAGAAAATCTTACTAACTGCAATATCAATTTTTGGAATTATTTTCGAATTCTTTCTCTTTACAAATACTTCAAAAGTCTTTGAGTTTCATCCCGGAAATTCCGGACAAAATTTAATAGATACTAATTTCGTATACGGGTCTGTGTCATTTATTTTAATTGGAGTGTTTTTGGCTTTTGTATTTTTCCTCTGCGGATTGGGAACATTGATTATGGCTAAAAAATCTATAGGGGTTATTCGCAAGAAATTTTTGTATTTGTCCTCCAGTTTTAACTTATTCATTATAGTAGCCATTTTCGATTCATTGTTTGCCCCCTCAGGAGTTTTGTTTATAGTGCGATTAGGGATGATAGCATGTGCTTTCCTCTTGTATTATGGTGTAAAGAGCACCTAACTCAATACCCCTAAAATTCTGAAAATTAGATATGTGAAAGTTAAAATAATTAATAGTGAAAAGGTTTAAAATTAGATGTCTGAAGTATATAAGAATTATAACAAATATTTTTCGATAAAAAGGTATACCAATATTCCCGAAATGGTCTTGGGAACTATTGATGATCACGGAAAAAAGGACGCCATGAAGTGGTTTATGGATGATGAATATAATGTAGAGTCTCTCACGTATAAGGAACTGGGTAAAAAGATGAGATGGATCTATGGCGGCTTGTGCAGATTGGGTTATTCCAAATCAGATCATATTGCACTCTGCGCTGAAACTCGTCCAGAATGGGTCTGGACAGATCTTGGTATCCAAGCCCTGGGAGCGGTCAATGTTGCAATATATCCCTCACTCAAGCCGAAAGAAATGGAATATATCTTGAAAGATTCTGAAGCAAGGGCAATTTTCGTGGACACAGAAGAAAACTTAAGGAAAATCCTTTCTATTGAAGAGAATTTGCCTCATCTGAGTCATATTATTGTCTTTGACGATTTCGATAGATCTTTGGAAAGGGATTATTTAATCCCTTTTGAGGAGTTAATCAATAAAGGAATGCTTTATTTACCTGAGAGCGAAGATGATAAGTTAGAGAATCATATAAAAAACATCGAAGAGGATGACATGGCGAGTTTGATTTATACCTCGGGTACGACCGGGGTTCCGAAAGGGGTCATGCTCACCCATAAGAATTTCCTTTCCGATGCTTATCTTTCTATCTCCGTGACTGCCACTCTTAGGGAAAAAGAAAAGCCATGGGAAATGGATATGTTAGCTCTCTTACCGTTTGCACATTCATTCGGCAGAACAGTAAATGAATACTGCTGTCTTTATATCGGCGCTACTATGGATATCGTGGAAGAACTTAACCCAGAAAAGATACGAAAGGCGATGGAAACATTTCATCCCACCATCATTGTAGGAATCCCTTATCTCTTTCAAAAGATCTATAACATTGTGCAGCAAGAAGTAGAAGATTACCCTGGTAAAGTCCAAGATATCTTTGACAATGCGGAGGAGATGGGAAGAAAATGGGCTCAATATAAGGTGAAAGGAGAAAAACCACCATTAGGATTAAGAATAAAATTTGGACTTATCAGAAATGTAATATATCGAATTTTAAAGAAAAATTTCGGCGGAAAACTTAAATTAATGATTTCAGGGTCAGCAGCGATTGCACAAGATCTCCTAGTCTTCTTTAATATGTTTAAGTTCAATCTTATAGAAGGTTATGGGTTGACCGAAGCCGCCCCAGTCACGCATTTATTACGAACAGAGCATAATTCAAATTATCATCCAAAAACCGATAACAAAGTGAATGAATATACGCAACTAGGTAGTATTGGACCCACAATTGATATAGAAGATAATCCTTATGAACCAGTGGAACAGAAACTCTCAGACGAGGGCGAATTACTAATTCGAGGTCCTATGGTTATGAAGGGATACTGGAAGAAAGCCAAGTTAACTAATGCCGCACTCGATGATGATGGATGGCTGCATACCGGCGACTTAGCAGAGATTGATGAGAATGGGTATGTTAAAATTACAGGAAGGGCTAAGGTAGTCATTAAACTTCAAACCGGCAAGATGATCTCACCCGCAGCGGTCGAAGGATTGGTCGTTCCGGTGTCAAAGAAGGTAGCCCAATTCATGTTAGTAGGCGACGATACACGAAAATATCTCACGGGTATTGTAGTCCCATATCAAGAACCCTTCAAGGAATATGCTGAAGAACAGGATATTGAGTACGACACATGGGAGGACCTTGTCAAGAATGAGGAAATTCAACAGCAAATCAAAAAAGAAATCCACGACTTATGTGAAAATGTGTCGGATTATTCGGTACCCAAAAAATTCCTGATCAGTTGTAAAGACTTCTGTCAAGAAGAAGATTATATTACGCCGACCTATAAATTTAAAAGGGAACAAATTTGCGAAGATTTAAGCGAGTGGATCGATAAGCTCTATGAAAATAGTAAAGAATTTCTGGTCGTCGAGGACAGAATCACTGGGTTCTATGATCAGAGCCTCATTATTGGATAAATCCGAGTTTCAAATTTTTTTCTTAATTTTCAAATATCATCATATGTTTTTTCATAGTGAATTATGACATCAAAAAGAGAAAAGCGGAATAAACGAATACGAAAGCAAAAAAAGGAACTCTATTTAATGTCTGCAGTTAAGGTTTTCGAGAAGCAAGGGTTCCATGACACGCGGGTAAAAGACATCACGAGCAAAGCAGATACCTCAGTTGGTAACTTTTACCGATATTTTGAAAGTAAAGAGAGTATATTCGAAGAATTAATCACTCAATTATATAAATTAATGATGAAAAAGTTAAAGACTTTAGATAATCACCAAATCCCTCCTCTCGAAGCGATCAGGGACCTATTTAGGAGTTACATGGAAATGTTTAAAGAAAAGGAGCAAATTTTCTTAATTTATATGGAACAAATGGGAGGTATTAGTAAAAAATATAATGACCTTAAGAACAAATATCAAGCCAACTTTACGACCGAAGTGGAGAAAATCATAAAGCGAGTAATAGATTCAGGTTTGGGCAGAGAGCAAAATACTCGACTTACCGCTAGATTATGGGTCTCATCTATTCTCGAAGCCTTTCATTGGTGGATTACATCAAGAGAAATAAATAAAGATGATTTGATTGACAATCTCGTATATTTCCTCGTATCTGCCACAATGAAATAATATCTTTCCCCCAAATAACTAATTTTTTGTTAATTAGGCTTCCGAATCACAAATCTTTGAAAGCTTTAAAGCCGTCCAGCCACATATAACACAGATGTGGGGGATATCTGAGAAAAAGAGAAGATTACAGAAGTTAGACTTTTCTTTTTGTGCTTTCCCTACCCTCTTTTTTCGAATTATCCAATACTAAAGATTTAAATACAAAGGGAAAATATTATAATATGAATGAATGATCATTCATTCATTCATTAAAATTTAAACTAGTAAAAATTGAATCAAAATGCCTTCATTTCCAAAAGTAAATATACATTCTTTTACCAAGGGCGATAAGTTCATCGAAAAAAACAGAAAACATGTAAAAATTCTTAGAGAAGAGTGTAAGGATTTCATTAATTCTCTTAATAAAAATATTTTTTCATAATACTTTTTAGATCGTCTGTTTAACTCCTTCTGTCATAAGTTTATAAGCGGTAATAGGCTCCACAGATTAAAAAATAAAAAAAATAAAAAAATAAAAAAATAAAAAAATAAAAAATAAAACTAAAAATATTATTAGATGATAACTATCCACGTTTTGACCCTTCTCGGGAATGGTTCTTCCTTGATTGCCAAATTAGAAAAATCCCAACTCCAAATGAAATGAGTATCATCGGATTGACCAACATCACTGGCAATGTAAAGTACCCAGAATAAAACCAAATCACCGCAATCCATGCCAGGAAGTAAAAGATCATGGGTACATAGCGCCATTTAGATGGATGTGGTTGATTTCCTCGAATGGTAAATCCTTCGACAATGCCAAACAATATAAGGAACCCAGCAGACCAAATTAGCGAATAAAAATCAAGCACATGTCTCCCTAAAATGGAAAAGCCATAAAGCCATAAAGTGCCCCATGTAGAATTCACGAACGGCCCAATAAATATCGGACCGAGTAATAGATAGGCAGGAGGTAGGACCAGTGCCAACCATGAGGCGGTGGGTAGTTTCGCTGCTTCAACCCATTTCTTGTGGAAATGGCGTTGGATAAATCCCTTATCATCGAAATCTTCCACGTTTATCTCAGAAAGTGCTTCTTGCCTCTTTTCGCTGGAATAATAATACAATTTCGGAAAGAGGGAAAAAGAATAAAGCAAAAGAAAGCAAATCGCCAGCAATACAGATAAGAGTATAAATATATTTACACCGATAAGATATTTAGTCATGCCATCCGTTTGAACAGGAGCAAAATCATCAAGATTAAACGTTATAGATTGACTTAATTCCCCACTCTCCGATTTTGCAACCACTTTAAGATTATGATCCCCAGAATTGTATTTCTCGGTGTCATAGGAAAGTGTCCACAAGTTATCACTTTGATTAGTCATTTCCCCGATCCGATCTCCATCAATCTCAACATAAGCCTCTGTAATTGGATTTGAATCGAATATAAGGGCACGGATCTCATCGCCGTTTACCATACTACTAAAGTCAGCCTGTTCATTGTAAAAGAGGTTCGAAACCGGATTGGTAATCACTATCGCAGGCCATTCTCCCGTAATCTGTTCCGAAAAAGAATGTAATCCGTTATCAATGGCAAGAATGCGAAAATGTCCCCCATTTGTAAAAGCGGGGCTTACTAATTCCGTAAAGTCACCATGATTCCAATAGGTATTTTTGGTATGTGTATGTCCGCATAGATAAGTTGCCGCATCACTTTCCGCAATTAAATCCTTGAATGTTTTTCCCGAATCAGAACGCCCAGAATATATATGATGAATTGGATGGTGACCAAAGAAGACGAGTTGATCGATGGTTTCCGGAGACTCTTCGATGAGTGTTTCGATCTCATTTAACCTATTGCTCTTCATCTCGCCCCAATAGTCAAAGGGGTTTCCCAGTCCCACATTTTGAGTAGTATCTAAAGAAACAAACCGATATGTGCCGCTCGGAGCATCTACATCGAAATAATATTTAGTGCTATTTCGTATATACTCCTTAAATAAGCTCCTATCCGTTCCGAGGTTATAGGTCTCGTGATTCCCAATACTCGAATAATAAAAGGATGAGTTTAATCCATTATCTTCCAAGGTATTGTGAAAGAATTGATGTTCCTCTTCGCTTTCGTAATGTTGTTTTGGTCTCTCAGAGTTATTTAATGGGCCATTTACGTTATCTCCAGAAGAAATGACAAAACCTGGCGAAATTTCTGGGATGGTCTCGTTACAAAAGCTCTTAAAATTATCTCGAGTTTCCTTTCCTTTCTCTGACATATCGAGGTGAATGTCCGAAACTTGAATCCAATAAAAGATTTCCCGATCGTCCGCAGATTCATTGATAAAACCTTGTTTTAAATCATGCTCGTAGGATTGAAAACCTTCGCTTTCCTCAGCATTCACATTAGAATTTACGTATCCCGTGCAAGAGAGAATAAGTAATGGAGATATTATCAAACAAATAAAAATAGTTCGGTTAATTTTTGTTATATTCATTAATTAACCTTTGAGCTGAATGCTAATAAATTTTTCACAGTCAGAAAAAATCTATGACATATCAGGACAAGTGCGACAGATCCTCAGAGGATCGCTAAATGACGATCGAGTTAAACGACAGACGGAACACACTAACGACTTTTATATAAGCTGCTTGTGGATGCGCTCTGGCAATATTACAGGCAGCATTTAAATCGGCGCCAAGCCGACATCTTTTAAGAAAATTAAGAAATTGCGCTAAAAAGAATAATAAAATTGTTCTAAAAACATGAGGGTTGAAATGCTGCCAAATAAAATCTTGAAAGGTCCAAATGGAAGGCAAATTGTTTATTTTTTAAAATATTAAAAATTCCTTCCCTTCTCTGTTTTAAATATAATGGATATAATGGTATAATTATTGTATAATTATAGAAATTTAATTCCGTGAAGACCGAATGAGTAAAGTTGGAATCGCTACATTACCTTTACATAGTGCAAAAGCACCTATGTGGCTCATCAAGCGAATGTTAACCTTAGGGAAGCCCATATTTAAGATTCTTTATGATATGGAAGGTCCCAAAGGGATTTTAAAAAGACTTTCAGATACCTATTGGTTCCAAGGATTAGCTTGTATTTTAGGATTTGATTGGCATTCGAGCGGTTGTACTACGGTGCTTGGAGGGATTTTAAAACAGATTATCGATCCAGAGGAATTTGATCTTATTGTAGCGGGCGGTAAAGGCAAAAATTCGACGAAAGTAAAAGAGCATTTACTGGAGCAGGGGAAAACATTAGATTATAATGAAGACAATATCCAAGAATTTTCCGAACTAAGCCGACTTGTGGCAAAAGTAGATAATGCTGCCTTACAAGATGGTTTTTCTCTTTATCATCACCTCATGATCGTATCAGAACATAATTGGGCAGTGATCCAACAAGGATTAGACGACAGCATTCATAAAGCCAGAAGATATCACTGGATTTCAGAAGGAGTACCCGATTTTCTCAATAATCCCCATGAAGATATTGCCACCGAATTATTGCGAGAAAAATCACTGAATATGGCAAGTCATAAAAGTGAGAATTGTCGAAAAGTATCCCTTGATTTGGTGGCAGATGGTTCTAGGAGGATAAAGCAGTATTTAAACCGACTAAAAGATCCCAATCAGAAAACTATAATGGATTTTGCTGTGCAAGAACAAAAACGGCAGGTTAATAAAATTCCACATTTGGATATGCCCGTGCCCTTTCGCCTTCAGTGGGATAAATTAGATTTTGCAAAGGAATTTGGGGTTAACGATTATACTAATCTGCTCAAAGTCAAGGGGATAGGTCCTGGGATGATTCGTGCTTTAGCTTTAATTTCAGAATTCATCTGGGGTACTCCAGCAAGTTGGAAGGATCCCGCAAAATATTCTTTTGCCGTAGGAGGAAAAGATGGAATTCCCTATCCCGTGAATTTAGAACGAATGGAGAAATGCGCATATCTACTTGAAGAAGCGATAGATCAGGCTCGGCTCGAAAAGAAGAAAAAATTGAACGCGCTCAAACGGTTGCATAAATTTAAAAAACGAAAATCCTTATTTTAGGTTGGAGAAACCAAGGTTTTTCTTCTGAAATACTCTTAGACTTGTTTACTTACCATAGAATTTAATCAATATTGTAAGATATAAAAATCTAATAACTCATAAACCCATCTTGTCCAATTCCTCTAAATTTTTCTCTAAATCTGAGCGAGAGATTTGATAAAATCTCCAGAAAATAACAATTCCAAAGAACATAATAATCATAGGGATTATAGAAACTTGAATACGTAATCCACATAATTCTGCTGAAGTATTCGGAGTGGTAGGGTCATATCCGCTGAGTGCTTGGACTATCCAAAAAATAACAACTCGGATGGTAATACCCAGTCTCTGAAAAAAGGTAAAGATCCCCTTGTATAACCCTTCTTCATGTTTCTCTGACTCAATAGTTGCCACATCGACAATACTAGAAAATACCGGAAATTTCATGCTAATTATTGCTCCATCTACTAATCCCGCCAAAAATAATACAATCAAAAAAAGGGCTAATCCGCTGGGGTCCGCGGGTACAAATAATAGAGGTAACCCCATAGAGGAGAGAATGATAGCACCAATAAGGGTAACGTTTTTTATTCCAATTTTAAACGAAAGTTTATACCATATGCCAGCTGTTATAGGTACAGCAACCAAATAAGCAATCAAGACCAATTCTCCAGTCTTTGGCAAGTGTAAAATATCGTCCACGAAGTAGGGAACAGATGCAATAAGAATACCCATGGTGGTTGCATATGCAGTGTAAAGACACATGAATCCAATTAAATTTTTGTCCTTTATGGCAGATTTCATCCCCGTGAAGAACTCAATAGATTCTTGAGTCTCTTTTTCCGCATAGCGCTCTTTCACTTCTGGATCTTCTTTAACCCCTGGAATCATAAGGAGGGCAAATACGAAGCAAACGATAGAAATGATAATTCCTTGAATAAAATACCCAAGCCATCCACCCACTGAATCAATAATGATTATTGGTACAACGATTCCAAGCAAAATACCAATAGTTTCCAAGATGGTATCTACCATCCCTGCCAGTTTCCTATCTTTATCATTTCTGAATTTTTCGGGGAATAAAGCTCCGTGATTAACATCAAATATGCTAAAGAAGAGATCATACATACATATAAAAAAGAGTAACCAAAAGAATACAGCTAACGGACCGACTTGACTGACTTTAGGCGCTCCAAATATAAAAATTAAGGTGAAAGAGAACGGGATTATCCCCATCATGATAAATGGAAATCGTTTTCCCCATTTTTCGCGAAAACGGGTAGATTTATCCGAGAAATGTCCAATTATAGGATCGTTAAACATATTAAAGATAGTATAGATGATAAAAGCCAAAGCAATAAGCCCGGCTCCTAATCCTATTACATTTTGGTAATAATATTGTGTTTGCTGCACAAAAATCTGATTCATCATCATCCAAATTAGCATACCAAGCTCATAGGACGCGATTATCCGCAGCGGATATCTCTTGTTGAATTTACCTTTTTCTTTTTGTTGATTTTGATCCACGGGTCTCACTACTAAGGATCTATAATTAAAATATTATGGTTTTTTAAAAATATATAATTTCATAAGGAAAGTGTTCATTATACAAAAGTAAAAAATCATGAAAATATTTCTTATTGTCTTCGATACCCTTAGAAAAGACCATACGGGCAAGATTTATGGAAACGATTGGATTCAGACGCCGAATTTTGATGAATTTGCAAAAGATTCACTTGTGTTTGATAAAGCATATCCAGAAAGTTTACCGACAATCCCCGTGCGAAGGGCAATTCATACAGGAATTCGAACTTTTCCTTTTAATCAAGATTTAAAGGTGCGTACGGATGATTTCGTTGAGTCCCCAGGATGGACCCCCATCCCTCATGATCAGATCCATATTTCAGAGTATTTAAATAAAGCAGGACATCTCACTTCCTTTATCACAAGTACCTATCATCAATTTAAGCCTAATATGAACTTTCAATTAGGATTTGATGAATGGCATTTCGTTCGTGGTCATGAATATGATAAATATAAACCCTCATGGAAAGGAAGGCGTTCAGAACTGAATAAATTAATGAAAAACAATCTTCCGAAGAAAACCAAAGAGAATCGATTCGCTTTGCGCATTCAAAAGACGCTGCTTAAGAAATATTTTACTAATAAACAAGACTGGGAGTCAGAGGAGGATTATATGCCCGCGAAGACCTTTAAAAGAGCAATTCAATCAATTAAAGAAAGTAAGGATACAGCAAACCATTTCTGTATTATTGATGAGTTTGATCCGCATGAACCATGGGATCCTCCGGAGAATTACTATAATCTGTATAAAGATAAAGAGTATTCGGGAAACAAAATTATTCTGCCAATCTATGGAGAAAGCGTAAATTTGATCAGCTCAGAAGAATTACGGAATATGAAAGCATGTTATGCTGGAGAAGTTTCCTTATGTGATGCGTGGTTCGGTTATTTCATCAATCAGTTAAAAGAGTTGGAATTTTATGAAGATGCGTTAATTATCTTAATTAGCGATCACGGGCATGGCTTGGGCGAGCATGGAGCGATTGGAAAGGTGCCAAAATTTATGTATCCCGAATTAATCGATATCCCGTTAATAATAAAACCCCCTGGTAATATAAATGGACCCATTCGGATTGATAATTCCTATGTATATGATCACGATTTATTAGCAACAATTTACGGCTTCCTTGGAAAAGAGAAGCCAAAAAAAGTTGAGGGAAAAGATCTTTCCGTTTTCGTGGATAATACCGATGCAGTACTTGAGGGCAGAGATTACATGACTTGTGGAATGAGTCTATGGACGGCCTATAAAGACGATAAATATGCCCTCATTACAAGGAATACCAAGAAGGATAGAAAGTTATTTGATCTGAGGGATGATCCAGAATGGAATACCAATATTATAGAGGGAAACGAATCAATATATGAGAAACTTTTTAGGAAAATCGAGGAAGATGCCAACGGAGAGTTATTAAAAGAGTATAAATCCGAGCGCTTTGAAAATTTTGAAGATTGGTATCACAACACCTATTTGCTCTAATTTATTTCTAATTTTATAAATTCAGAATTTCGTAATACTAACCGAATAATTTTTATTGAGTTTTTCTAACATGTGATCTATATGTTCTTGATTTCTGGTCTCTATTTCAATGATAACTTCAGTAGTTTTGTATCCTACATCTAAACTTAATCTATCATGGTCTATTGAGACGATATTTCCTTTTTCCTCCGCAATAATGTTTAATACTTTTACTAATTCTCCAGGAGCATCGGGAATTTCCATTTTAATTTTAACTAATCGGCCCGCTTTAATCAATCCCTTTCCAATTATAAGATTTAGTAAATTAGGTGTAAGATTTCCACCCGAAATCACCGCAACTACCTTTTTATTTTTAATATCGATTTTTCGAAAGTAAATTGCCGCCAGAGAAACAGCACCCGCCCCCTCGACAAATGTTTTAGCACGCTCCAGTAATAATAAGATCGCTTTTGCTACTTCCTCATCACTTACAAGGACAATGTCATCCACGAGTTCATTAATCAGATCAAATGTAATATTCCCAGGTTTTTTCACCGCGATACCATCACAGATTGTGTCCTTCATTTTTGAGGTGGTTAATTTATTTTGTTTAAAAGAATTATACATTGACGCAACATTTTTAGATTGTACTCCGATAACCTTAATATCTGGATTCTTGTATTTTACATACGCACTAATTCCGCTAATTAGACCACCGCCTCCAATAGGACAAAATATATAATCTATGTCTTCTAATTGCTCTAATATCTCCAATCCTATGGTTCCTTGCCCCTTAATAATATCAGTATCATTATACGCATGAATGAAAGTATAGCCTTCCTTTTCCTTCAACTTATTTGCTTTTTTGTAAGCTTCATCGTAGGATCGGCCAGATTCCACCACTTGCCCATTAGGATTATAATTTTTAATGGCCTCAATTTTTACGATAGGCGCACCCTCAGGAACTACTACCACGGAGTTTATGTCAAATAAAGATGCTGCAAATGCAACTGCTTGTCCATGGTTGCCAGCTGAAGCTGTTATTACTCCCTTTTGCTGCTGTTCTTCCGATAAATGTGAAATCTTATTGTATGCCCCGCGGATTTTAAATGAGCCAGTCTTTTGAAAATTTTCTAATTTAAGATAAACATCGTTATTTGTCTTTTTTGAGAATGTTGAGCTATGATCTAATGGAGTAAAGTGCACTATTTCGGGGAAAGAGTTTCTTATCTGCCGTATTTCTTTTATAATATCTTTATCAAACAAAATTCTCACCAGTGAACTACCACCGCTTAAAAGCGGTGACTTTTTCTTACTTCTAAGTAGGCGTTTCTGTTATTTAAATGCTTCGGTTAATTCGTTCGATCCAGGGATTGATTCCATCCACTAACGCATTAATGAGATCCTCTAAAATAAGATAATTATCTCCGAAAATTAGACAAATAAAAAGAAAACAGGTATTGAGATTTATTTTTACTTGTGATTTATTTTTTTTAACAGCATAGGGACTAGTAAGACTAAAATGAAGCTCACTATCGCATATCGAGCAAACCTGAATATCACATTTCCTCTTAAAACCATTTCCAATCCTAGGTAGAGGGTAAATAATATTGCAAGGCCTATTATGAGATTAATCGCCTTCCATTTAATATTTAACTCAGAAGGTTGATAATCTACATATTCCTTTTCAAGTATATATGCAGTTAAAATACCTAAAAGTGCTCCACCAGCTTGAGCAAATCCTCCCGCATCGGCAAATTCTGAAGGAATTCTTTCCCCTATTAGATCGTAAGTCTCAGGGGCTACTCCTGCAGTGGGGAAAAATAGCGTACCTAAAAGAAATAATCCAATAGGGATAACAATGGCGAGGAATAATTTTATGCCTAAACTTAGTTGGGCCAGTTTTGGGGATATCTTCGGCTCTAAATGGATAAATACGAGTATATAACCGATACCGATCAATAATCCTCCGATAATATCATCCAAATCATGCATACCCAAAATTAACCGAGAAACTGCAATCAAGAAAATAAATGCCGATAATATAATAGGGATTACAAATGGTTTGGATTTATCTTTAAAATGATGTCCAATATACCCCCAAGTTGCTATGGCATTTTGCGAATGACCACTGGGAAATCCGTAACCACTTTCCATAAGTTCTCCATTTTTGACGTTCGTCCCGGGTCTTGGATCCTGCGCAATTTCCTTGACAAGCCCATTTATATACACAGAGAACAACAAACTTACAGCCAGATTTTTTGCGTATCTTTTATCATATCCGATATAAAACAGGGCAACTAACAGAACCAGAAAAATAGGGTCTCCCGTGAAGGTAATCGCACCAAAGATGGCACGAAGGGTTGGATCATCAGAATAAAACGCTTCATTATAATCCAAAAGCCATAATGTTATGCCAACAAGGAATATTCCTAAAGCTGCAATACCCATCAAAATTATTCCTTTCTTTGAGATAACTTTTTTATTCTTTGAGGTAATTTCTTTATTTTCCGACATATTGGTTTTTCTCTAAAATTTTTAAGATAATACCAAACCAAATATAAAAATGTTTGTATAATATACGAAATTCATCCCCCCCTAAAGGGATGGGGACTTCTTTCGCAGATCGTTAAAATTTGCTGGATTTTTTTAGATTTTCAAATTATATAGTATCTCAAATTCTTTGGTATCTAACATAATTATTCTTCCGAATTCTTAAGTGCTAATTCTTTTCCATTTTTGTTTATTATGCCCTTTCTCTGATAAAATTTATACATTTGAGATAAGACATATATAGCATTTTCAGGAGTAGAGTAAACTGGGATTCCAAGGTTTTCAAATTGGATAACTGAATCCATAACAAATTCCATACTTGGGATGCATAATAATATTGGCTTATCATTGGTATTTAATTGAGTTAGATCACGGATATACTCGTGCGATTTTTCTGCTTGGATGATCGGAATAAATGCATCAATATTGTTATCGGAGGAACATATTTCTATCGCTTTAGCTACATCCTCACTTGATTGATAAAATGTAAAATCGGCAGGATTTTTAACTTCCACATAATCCGGCATAATCGTCTTAAGTCTTCTTTCTGACTTCTTAGAGAGATCTGCTAATTCTAATCCATTTTCATAACACGTATCAGTCCCAGTTACACCCATTGAACCCGTGTAAGTTATAATCATTACCTTCCGTCCTTTGGGAATTGGTTGCTTCGAAAACGCTTTTGCAATATTGAACATATTCTTGTTATCTCGTGCTTGAATAATGCCAGTTTGGTCAAACACTGCATCATAAATTTGCATATTGCCAGCCATAGATCCCGTATGGGATGCCGCAGTTTTAGAACCTTTATCTGTGCGCCCTCCTTTTAGCGCAATAACGGGTTTTTTTGATGTAATTTCTTTTCCGATATCAATAAATCTCCGACTTCCCTTTATATCTTCCAGATACATACAAATGACATCAGTATTTTTATCATTTCCGAGAAATTCAAGAAAATCTGTCTCATCTAAGTCAAGTTTATTCCCAACAGTTACGACGAGGCTAAAATCCATAATCTTTTTTAGGCCCCATAAAATTCCTGCTGCATAAACACCTGCTTGCCCTATTAAACCTACATTTCCCTTCTTTAAGTTGCCTACTAATCCAATAGATTGTATCATATTATGAGAGGTATTGATTAACCCCGAGCAGTTCGGTCCTACCAACCTCGTGTCGTAGTCTTGAAGAATTTCTTTCGTTTCCCGTTCAATTTGTTCACCACTTTCTCCAATTTCGGAAAATCCAGCAGCCTGATTAATAATAAATTTAACTCCCTTCTGACAGCATTCTCTCACTGCTTGAGGTGTATAATGTGCGGGAATGATGATGATTGCCACATCGATTTCGTCTGGAATCTCCAGAATATTGTCATACGACTTAATTCCTTGTATATAATCTGAGCTGGGATTCACAGCATAAAGTTTTCCTTGATATCCCCGGTCCCTTAAATTTTTAAATATATTATAGCCTAATTTTCCTTCCGTATTCGAAGCACCGATGACGGCAATACTGTGAGGATAAAATAACCGTTGCAATTTATCAGTTTCTTCTTTTGATTGGTAATATTTTTTGATCTTTATGCTGTTATCCATCTATCTTACCTCCCAATTAAAAACCAATAAATGATTGCTCCTAATTTTCATTCCTAATAAAAATATATCTATGCTTATTTATATAAACTTCGGTTTTATTTTATTTCAGTCGAATAATATTCGGTAAGGGAAAGTCGAAAAGGGATAATATCTAGAAGAGATCACAATTAAATAAAAAATGTTTTAAAACGAAAAAAAAAGTGAGATATCTCCGGGGAGATTCTCTACGAAATTCACCGCCTCCTGGTAAGAACCGAGCCTCTCCATAGGGCGTTTTTGCCAGCCTTTGCCTCGTATTCCAGCATCAGATTCACATCAAATATTATTATATTTACTTTTTCTTAATCTTACGCCTTTCCAATGTTAAATAATAGAAAAAATTTTAGAAAATGACTTTCTAAATTCATTCTATATTTTTTGTAAATGATAATTCATATAATTCATATGTCATTTACCTTCATTAATTATAAATTCATTTAGTAAGTTTAAAATTTAACAGATTATTTTTCGAAATACTAGATAATTTTATAATAAAAATTTAAAACGATTACAAAAAAATAAAGGAATGAAAGAAAATGTCGTATAAGGCACCTACAGGTAAAGACCTAGAGGCCATGATCGGTATCGTCGGTAAAGAGTATGCTACAAATAACGAAGCTATTACTGCCTCTTATCTCGCTAAATCCGTTATGGGTTTGGAGAGCCAAATTCCTGATATTGTTGTCCGCCCTAAATACATCGAGGAGATACGTAAGATCTTGCTTTATTGTTCTGAAGAGAAGATTGCAGTCTCTCCCGTGTCCGCAGGATTATCGGGGGGGTTTGCATGCCCGACCGTTAAGCCAGCTGGGGTAATGTTAGATCTTGGACGAATGGACAGAATATTGGAAGTAGATGAGGAAAACCGATATGCGATCATTGAGCCAGGAGTCACAAATGGTCAACTCTGGGCATATATGCATAAACATCATCCAGATTGGGCACCTCCAATCGCAGACGGAGCACCACCTGCTGCTACTGTTATGGGGGATGCAATTGATCGTGGTTTTTCTCTTTATACTTCAAGCGTTGGTCCGCAAGGAGATAACTTCATGTGCGGTGAAATAGTATTCCCGAATGGGGATATTGTACGAACCGGCTCATGGGCGCTTCCCTTTGCGAAGCCCTTCTATAAGTATGGATTAGGACCAGATATGTGGTCATTTTTAATGGGGTCACAAGGCGCATTTGGAGTGATTACAAAGGCAGCCGTGAAGATATATCCTCATCCCGATGCAAAAACAGTTGTTGCATGGGGTATGGACAATCCCTATGATATGCAAAACTTAACACTCGAATTAGGGAAGAAGGAATTCGGCGTTGCCCATAATACCGTGATGGTACAAGGAGGAAATTATCCGCTCGTTATGACCCGATGGCCCAAGGATAAAATCCCTCATGAATACGAATTCTTTAAAGAGATTGGAATTCCCCAGTGGTGGATGAATTGGGAGTGCTGGGCTCAAAGTGAGAAAGAATTAGAGCATGTAGTTGATACAATTAATGCACAAGCGAAGGATTTTAAGCAGAATAGAGCGCGATCACCAGATGCCATGAGACCGTGGGAACTCCATCCAAAACAAATTGAATCTCGTATGAAGAAACCAAACAAAATAGCTATTCCATACAGTTTCTGGGAAGCTGGTTTCTTATTTATAACATGGTATACGCCATGGAACGAGTGTGCTCATTTTGCAGAAATGTATAATGAGAAAATGGAAAAATATGGATTTCCACCAGTCATGTGGATCGCCTCCATTGAACGATGTAGACAAGCGATTTGTATGCCTATTATTTGCTTTGATTCTACCGATCCCAAAGAATTTGAGAGAGTACAAGAATTAAACAGAGAAACTACAGAATATGGACTTAAAGAAGGTTGGCTAAATTATAGACCCGACCCATATATCCACGCTCCGCTCACATACTCTCAAGCTGGAATGTACTGGAAATATTTACGGAAGTTTAAGAAGATGATAGATCCTAAAATGATAATGCACCCCGGGAGGCTCGCACTCCCATAGATCTTTAAGGAGGTAAACAAAAATGGCTAAAACTGGAATGGAAAGATTGGAAGAATTAAAACCGCAAATTTTCAAGTGTATTCATTGTAAAGCTTGTAGATTTGCATATAGTGGTAAACCTAGTCAAGAAGGAATTGGAGAACATAAAGGAAAGCAAAAAACGGTACTATATGAAGGTATGGTTGATAGTTGTCCTGCCGGGATTGAATACGGTTGGGAAGCTTTCTGGAATGCAGGAAAAATCTGGATCGCACGTTCAATTTTAAATGAAGATATTGAATTCACTGAGAAGGTCCGAGATGTGATTTTACCATGTATTACGTGTGGTATGTGCAGTGCACAATGTGAAAATAAATTACCTACCGTTGATATTATCGAATCATTAAGAGCCGCATGCATCGAAGCAGGAGTCCCAATGATTGAGAAACATGCATTGGTCGATAAATTAGTCAAAGACCTCAACAATCCTTATGGCGGAGATAAAGACAAGCGATTTCAATGGGCCAGAGATGCTGGTTTAGAAAAATATATCGATAATGAAGACGCAGAAATTGCCTACTATGTAGGTTGTACTGCAAGTTATCGGCAAAAGGAAGTTGCTGAGGCTACCGCTAAATTATTTGCCAATTTAGGAATGGATTTCACATTAATCAGCGATGAAGTGTGCTGTGGAAGCCCGTTCTTTAGAATCGGAAAGGTTGATACAGCACAAGAATTAATGAGAAAGAACTTGGAAGCATTTAAAAATGTGAAGAAGGTCTTTTTCTCATGTGCGGGTTGTTATCGAACACTTACAATCGATTATCCAAAATGGATGGACGAAGACAAAGAGCTTCCATTTAAAACCATGCACGCTTTTGAACTGGTTGCTTCATTGATCGATAAGGGGAAAATCAAATTTAAATCAAACGATGAACTGGAAGGAAAAATTGTAACATACCATGATCCTTGTCACACAGGACGTCACTTTGGTATTGACTTTGAGCAAGAATTAATCGAGGAAAGTGACAATTTGATGTTTGACATTCGTAAACTCGATGAAAAGCTTGAAGAATGGTTTGATAAGCCTAGAAAGATTCTTCGCAAGTTGGAGGAAGATGTAGGGATCAAATTTAACGAAATGTACCGGATTAAGATGAATTCCATGTGCTGCGGAGCAGGAGGTGGAGTTCGAGCTGGTTATCCTGATTTTTCCTTACGAACAGCGAGTCTCCGTTGCGATGAGGCAAATGCAGTAAATGCAGATATTCTTACAACGGAATGTCCGTTCTGCTGGAGAAATCTCAGCGACGCAAATGAAATGTATGACCATGGAATGCAAGTACTGGGCATTCTTCAAATGAATACCGAGTATGACCTTTTGGAAATAGTGGAACAACCAAACCAAGAAGACTTTATG
>JAWOCD010000081.1:0-2871 GCA_046483985.1 Promethearchaeia archaeon | reverse complement strand
TGTTGGGTGTAGGCCGTAAGCCTCCTTAATCCTTTGAGAAATGGGACATATTTTTAAGAATTGAAGACGTAATTATTTTCCTTTGTAACCAAATTTTTTATCGTATTTTCCATGATCTATGATATCAAGAACAAAGGCGATTATTTCGATTTTTGATTCTCCATCGGTTAATGTATAAAGCATTCGCCAATAATCGGGTAGTTCTACTCTGAAAAGATTGGTAATTTCATATTTATCTTTGTATTCTTGGGGGATGAGTTTCTTTGAGAGGGGATTTCCGTAATGTGGATTAACCTTGATGAGTTCAACTTTTTTATTAATTGCTTTGAGAATTGTATTTTCAGTCTTGGAATTGGGTGCTTCTTTGTTTAAATGGTTATACACTTCTTCGGCTTCAGGCGAGAGAATAACACGTACTTTTTTCATAATTCGAGACCTTTGGTAATTGCTTTACGGAGATTTGGATTTGTATTGTGAATCCAAGTTATTCCATTAAGAGTTACTGCGATTTTATTACTATACTCCAGATAGATTAGTATTACTTTCAAGGTATTATGATTAACCTGTTTTGGAAGCATTTTCTTGAGTTGAGCAATAGTAACAACGCTTTTATCCGTGTTTTTCAATGTTTCTTCCACCATGAGCACGGTGTTTAAGGTGGGGGAGTGTTCAAATTTTGTATTGAGAATAGATTTTGACATTTTTATCACAAATTGTTATTATTTGATAAATATATAATACTAACTAATATTTATACCTTTTGGGGAAAAAATTGAATTTCTGTTATTTTACATGTTAATAGTGTTGGGTGTAGGCCGTATGCCATTCTCATATACTCGACGGAAAACTCAATTCTCCGACGGGTTCACAGAAAAAAAATTGAAATCACTTTTTTGTCTTTGATGGACAAAAAACAAGGTTTGGAAGAATTCCTTAAAACTTCCAATTTTTTTTTCTATTGTTAATCCTTCTTTTGCTTTGAATACCTCATGAACTAATTCCAACACAAAATATTAATATGATAAATTGGCTTGAATATTTTCTTTGAGAAAATCAGGGATGCTGGATTGGTGATAACGGAGACCTACTCCAACGTTAATGACGATTCTTTGGATTCTTCGGTATATACGTTTACGGTACTTCCTGGAATTGAGGAGTGATATCTTGAAAATAGGCGAAATAGAATTCGATGATGATATGGTAATGAACAACATGATGGGGCCCAATGCCATAAGAATCCTGGAGGAGATGATAAGAGATCTTGATCTAAAAGAGGGGATGAAGATTCTTGACCTGGGATGTGGAAAAGGGCTCACCTCCATCTACCTCGCGAGAAAATACGGCGTAACCGTCTATGCCGTGGATCTCTGGATATCAGCAACCGAGAATTTTGAGAGGATCAAAGAGCAGGGGCTTGAGGAGATTATAATACCGATCCACGCGGAAGCCCATGACCTACCCTTTGCTGATGGTTTCTTCGATGCAATCATCACCGTCGATTCGTACCAGTATTATGGTCACGAGGAGGGATATCTCGACAAACATCTTGCTCCTCTCCTAAAGAAGGGGGGCAGAATTGTCGTTGGAATTCCGGGACTCAGGAAGGAATTCGACGATGGAATTCCTGCGGAGATGGAACCTTATTATAAGTTAGAATACAACTTCCACACATGCAATTGGTGGAATGAACTCTGGGGGAAATCCAATCTCGTTGGAGATGTTAGATGTCGTGAGCTGGACTGCCACAAGCGGGCATGGGAGGACTGGCTCTCGTGTGAAAACGAGCATGCAAAAGGAGATATTCCCATGATGGAGGCTGATGGTGGGAAATATTACAACACGGTGTCATTCAGCGCTGTGAGAAAAAAATAAAAAGTTGGAAGTATGACCTCAGGTATAACAGTCATCCATCGGCTTGTCAAACCCCTTTCTCTGCTGTTGAAAATGGAATTAGTTATCCTGTTAGAATTTCTGCCTTAGCTATATATTCAGTTTGGAAAAAATATAGAACCTCAATTGAATTGAGGTTCAAATGTTGGGTCCCGGTCGTAAGCCTCCTTGGATATGTTTTTTCTCCTTATTTTTTATAAAAAATGAAGACAGAAGTGCAATAGATAAAAAGTTATTTATACTATAGTATATATAAGTATACTATGGTATAATGAACGCTACAACTATTAAGATACATAAAGAAACTAAGGCAGAGATAGATCAATTTAGAGAATATAAAAATGAAAGTTATGATGAAGTGTTAAAAAAACTAATTTACATTGTCAAAAAGATAAAAAAAGAACCTGATTTAAGTAAAGAAACATTGAAAGCTATTGAAGCTGCTAGAGAAAGAATTAAAAAGGGACATTTTGTAACAGAAGAAGAGGCAAAAAATCGTCTGGGGCTATAGAATAATGTATGAAGTCATTTTTGACGATAAAGCCATTGAGTTTTTAGAAAAGCTAGATAAGAAAAATAAAGAAAGAATTTTTAACAAAATAATATCCACAAAAGATGATCCTTTTCATTTCTTTGAGAAATTAACAAAAAGAGATCTTTATAAATTGAGAGTTGGAGAATATAGAGTAATAGCAGATATTAGTAAAAATGAAATTAAAATATTAATTCTATTAATAGGTCATAGAAAAAACATTTATGATAAAATTTAGAATGTGTTGGGTGTAGGCCATAAGCCTCCTTCTGTTTTAAACAGCATTCTACTTAGCGCCTTACCCGTGAGCAGTCTGGACAACTGGTCCCACTGTTTAGGCTTGCTCCAGGGGCAGATTGGCCGTTTCATCAAATCCCATAAAGACCTCAACACCAACCGTGTATCATCGCATTATCTATGGGCTGTGTCGTTTCTGCTCCTCTGCAGAT
>JAWOCD010000122.1:0-4100 GCA_046483985.1 Promethearchaeia archaeon | reverse complement strand
TTTCATTTTTCTTTTAAGATCATGCACAAGGAAATGTCTATCAAATATCTCGTAATATTTCGATGCAACTTCCCGATGCTCATCATCTATAAATTCTTCTATTTGTTTTTTCCTTTTCGCATTTCTTATCTCCAACATATTTAGTAGGTATTCGGACTTTTATATATAGTATTTTATTTGTCCCGTAATATTTTATTCTTAATTACTTCTTTAACTGATTTCCTTGAACTCGTGATCAAATCATATTCCTTTTCCAATTTGCCATCTAGTTTGGATAAAATGGAGGGTCATGCAGATAATAGATAAATTTAAATCATGTCCAAGTTTGTCTTTAAAAAGCAAAATGGAAAAAAATAAATTTTTGAAAAATAGTTATTAGAATAACATGTCTATTGAAAATTTTCCCGAAATAGAGAAACTCTCAACGGAAGAAAAAATTGTACTCATTGAAAATCTATGGGACAGCATTAGATCTGAGATAAGTTCGAAACCAATACCAGAAAGCCATAAGCAAGAGCTAGACAAGCGTCAAAGTACGCTCAATAAAGACAATCTATTATCCCTTAAAGATCTGAAGGATCACTTAAAAGAGGGATAAACGTTATCACTTAAAATTTCATCCTAATGTCGAAAAAGATCTTCAAAAAATCTTTGCTTGGTATGAGGAAAACAGTTTGGGCTTGGAAATGATTTTCTTCAAAATTTCATTAGCAATTTTTTCTATTGGTAAATTGTTATTATTATCTATTTTTTCTTCAATTGAGTTAAAATAGTTTTCCTATTCTCATCTTTATTTTAACACTTCCAAGATTCCTTAATCACGTCTTTAATTGATTTCTCTGAACTCATGATTAAGTGATTTCCCTGAACTCATGATTAAGCATCAAAATATACTAAGCTCACAGCCCCTAAGGGGTTAAATCTCTTTTGATTTCGCCCTCTTTAATGAATTTCACGAGAATCGGGATATCATGAGAAGGATTTCCTAACATAGGGCTGGCAACAACTTTTTCATCCCCCTTATGGAAATGATGGGGGCTGGTTGAGACATCCCATCTGTTATCGAAATTATCAAATCTCGAGAAGTCATTTTTTAGTGGAGAATATTTGATTTGATATCCATATTCCCCATATTCGTTGTATCTTATATAAACAACTACTCCAGACTTTAAAACGATTTTAAGTTGGGCGTAATCTTCGCTTAATTCATCACTTCTAATCTCATCGGCTAATAATTCAATAATAATAGATCTTGCCTCTTTTAGAAAAGAAACATGAGAAATCATCTTTTATTCCGATTTGACCGATTCTAAAAGTTTTTTTAATCTATTATAATCCGCAACGAGTTGGCGTATTGTTATAGCATCCATTTCCGCATTTTCAAGAATACCTCTTCTCGCTTTAACAATAAAATCATCGGTATTGTCCTCATCCCATTTTTTAAGGATGCTCTGAATTTCCCCTTGAATATGGCGGAGTTTAAAAGATATCAATTCTTTTGCGGTCTCCTTCTCCATAGTTATAACCATTTTTTATCTCCTCCAGATATGTAAATGTTCTAATTATCATTAAACAATTCTCATATTTATTTTTTTAACTTATAACTAGATTAGGATTTGGCAATTCATCGTTATATAGGTTATAAGATTTTAGAGGTTTAATTAATTTACAAAGGGGACGATAGAGAGCAGTTAGGATGATTAAATCTTTTTTGATTTTCGATTTAGTTGCCGTCTTTGGATACAGAAATAAGAAAATGAGATGAGAACTTCTTGCTTCTTATCTTGAAATTTTTCTAATATTTTTAGTGATTCTGGAAAATGTAAGGACATTCAAAGTAAAGAAGGGCAAGATTAAAACTCGAAATTTATCTATTGTCGAGAAAAGAAATGCCAGAATTAAAATCATCTTAGATGATGATTGCGAACTTGAGTACAAACGGTTCAAAGTAGAGATTAATACATCCATCACCCAGAAATAACCTCCGTTATGTTTGTTTTTTATTGATATGGGTGACCTGGCTCAAGTCCTTCAAAACTAAATCATTATTACCTTGATTTCACGAATGTCGTGAAATTTTTGAATCTCGACAAGGAAGATAACGTCCTTAAAAAGCTTGAAATCACTCAAATCTTGAAAAAAAAGCGGCTCAAATAAAAGAAAGGCATCAAAACAGAGAATTGGACATTCAAATTGAATCAAGTGAAGAACGTATGTATTTCTGTGCAAATGAACTCTTGGAAGAAGTCTTTGAGAATCTTTTAAGCAATGTGATAATCCACAACGAGATTATACCGTTAAAAATTCTTGTAAAGGTTACCCGCAAGAAGTTAGACCATCAGAATTTCATACAAACCGAATTCATAGATAATGGTAAGGGAATTGAGGACGTGAGGAAGCAATTCTTATTAAACGGGAATTTAGTATTTATATAAGAAAACTGGGCTTGTCGCTTGTAAAGAAAATTGTTGACATATTTAACGGTAGGATTTGGATAGAAGACAGAATTGAAGGAGATCATACCAAGGGGTGTAATGTTGTCCTTCTCTTACCAGAAGCAGAAGAATAATTGGTAGGTCAGTCTTTTAGTTGCTCTTCTAATTCCTTAATTCTGGCTTCCAACTTAGTTGCCTTTTTTTCTGCTTTTTGTGCCTTTGTCGGAAGAACTTTAAATTCTGTGGGGTCCAATAAGACTAACCGATATAAGGGATTACCGGATTCATGCTGAATAGAACGTTTTTTTAAGCCTAAGCGAAAAGGGACTTGATTACTGATGTCAAGAACAGCATCCAGATTCTCTTTCTCTTCCTCTATTGTAACCTCCCGTAATTCTTTTATGTTGTATTCTCCGGTTGATTGAAGGATGTAAACCCGAAGAAAAGGGGGCTTGTAATATTCCGTAGCCACATGAAATGATGGAAAGACAATATACAGCGGGATTTGCAATTTACGGCAATAATCCACGTGCTCACCGATATCGGCATGCCATGTATTTTTTGACAAGACGTTTATCGCCATTGTGGGTACGCGGTTATCAAAGTTTTTTGCTTTATAAGAGGATAATCTTTTGGGGATGTGCATATCTTTAAAATAGGAAATATCAAATTGAATATCGATATCAATATCATCTATCGTAAAATAATGGTGCAGATCCCACATTGTCCGATCTTGGGGGAAATTAGTGGCTAAGACCTCATACAGATAATTGATCTCATCAGAATGTGGTTCACTTTCTCTCCGCCCTAGTCGGGGTTTGCTGGGGTCAAATTCGGGATGAGAACTTTTATGACGCGTACTCTCAAAAGAATCCGGATAACGTGTTTTTTCTTGCATTTACCATTCACAGATTATACGAGCAATTAGATTTGTATCGTTATATTCATTAATAATTATATAAAAGTAGATATTTAACATTATAGGTTTCTTCTCATAAAAAAGAATTATTATTTCCCATATTTTTCTAATATTTTCTCAATTTCTGATTCAGCTTCGGAGATTTTATAACCGAGAGTGATATTGCGTTTCTTTAATTCATCTAACATTTCCCAAATCGAGAGGTCGGCCATTTCTGCGGCTCTACCCAAAGAGACCTTATCATTAAGGTAGTCTTGCACCGCACTCTCCAATTTCAATTGAGCAATACTTCTCCATAATAGTTTTCTTATAAAGGTTGATTGGTCCTCATGAGCTGTTTCCCGCAACTTATCAATCTCTTCTTTTAACTCATCTGGTAGAATAATTGAGATTTTATCTCCCATATTTTTCACCTTTTTCTATAGATACTTTATTTCTTTGTTTAATTTCCCTTCCGAATTTTTTCGCTCTATTTACTAGCTTCTATTTTTAAGATATGATATAATATACTTGATAAATTTATCAAAATCGGATAAGTCTTCTTGAAGGTGCTGATAAACAATCTTTCTGTTGATTTCCAAGTAATTATGAATCAAGATGTTTCGAAATCCTGCCATTTTTGCAATTTTTTCTGCAAATTCTTTTGGAAGAATCGAATTTTTCCCGAGAATAATTAGAATGTCTTGATAGGCTTCCGGTTTCTTTAATTCTAATCTTGAAACTATATGATTTCCAATATCAAGCAC
>JAWOCD010000109.1:0-42054 GCA_046483985.1 Promethearchaeia archaeon | reverse complement strand
GGAAGAAAAAAACTACAAAATCACCCAGACAAAACAAAGCCAACAAAACACTTAACCACTCACTACAAAACACGGGTTCATTGGGGAGATTTGTCCAATTCTTAACCTATAAGGCAGAAAAAATAGGTAAAAGAGTAATAAGAATTGACGAGTCTTATACCACACGGACTTGTGCAAAATGTGGAAGAAGGGCGAAACTTGATTTGTCCGAGCGTGATATTAGTTGTGAATGTGGTCATAAGATGGATAGAGACTTAAATTCCGCTGTTAATATTATGGTAAAGTTTCTCACATCTGCTGACCTATCGCATCAACCCTCTTTGAAGGAGGAATCCTTCCTAAAGCAATGGAACGGATTTTCTACGACACACAGCCCTAAGATATGCCCACCAGCTAACGCTTAGTGGACTCGTAGGAATCCCCGTCCTTTAGGGCGGGGAGACTTCAATAAAAATGCGATTTCTCCTTACTCTAATTATTCATTATAATGGAAGAATTTTTAAAAAATAAGAGTTAATATAAAAATTAATGAAAAGAGAATTAAAAGAGAAATCGGATGAGAAAATAGTTACAGAAAAAAATTCTCAAAAAGATTTGAGTCCTCTCGTCAAAAAACTATACTTAATAACAGGATTCATTTCTTTAATCTTAGGATCTATAGGAATAATCGTCCCAATTCTCCCTACCACCCCATTTCTTTTACTTTCAGCTGGTTGTTTTGCGCGGAGTTCTGAAAAGTTCTATAAATGGCTGATAAATAACAAAGTTCTCGGAGCGTATATTAGAAATTACAGGGAAGGGACGGGGATGCCCCTTAAAATAAAAATATTTACTATCACGTTACTATGGGTAACCATGTTGCTTACGATCTTCTTTTTAATTGAAATTCAATGGGTAAAATATCTGTTACTTATCATTGCAATGGCCGTGACCATTCATATTGCCTTAATACGCCCGAAAAATGACAATGAGAAAAATTAAAAAATTAGACAATGACCAGCTAACGCTTAGTGGACTCGTAGGAATCCCCGTCCTTTAGGGCGGGGAGACTTCAATCTTTTCAGTTTTTATATAACGGGTCTCTGATCGCGCACCCGGTCTTTTTCCCTTCTATCATGAATTGAGAGCACTTTGAACACGTGATACATGTCTTCTTTTTATCGATTTTCCCCACAGTAAATAATTGCTCTGGGAATGAGGGATTTGCAAACGCCATTCTTCCGAATCCGCACATATCCACTTTCTCACTCTTAATGAGCCCCGATACCACATATCCGGCAAATTGCCGAAAGTAGGAGTAAGAAGAACCCAAAATACACATCTCTGAGGGGGCTTCTCTTTTCACCTTCGAAGCCAGCCTATAATTACGATTAAGCGTATATAAAGGATGTTCCGTGGGGAGTCCCCCTCCTTTCACAGGTGTGTCATACGGTCGAGTAATGAACGGTTTATAATGGGGATTTCCAGTGGATATATTAATTAATTGGACACCATGCTCATGGAGTGTGTTTATTAATTCTATTGATTCCGAAAGATCATAAGGCGCTGGATAGGTTTCTCCTCTCGATGCTTTCACACCAAAACCATAGGGATAGGGAATACCATCATAAATGCCTAACCGGCTCGTAATTAAAAACTTAGAACCCTTTTTTTCCATGGCTGATAATTTCCTTATTATATTTATTAGTACTCTCGAACGATTTTTTAGATCAGCTCCTCCATACTTGGAATCTTTTCGTTTCCGTGCTCCTAATAGTTCTCCGATTAAGTATCCGTGACAAGCCTTAATGTCTACCCCGTCAAAGCCAGATTGTTTGGCTAATCGCGCCTTTTCAACCCATATCTCTTCTATTTCTTCCAGTTCTGCATCTGTGATAATTTTCCCTTGATCTTTTGAGGCATGAATTGCTTTATCGAGCTCTTTATTATGGCAGGCCCTTATCGGAAATTTTTTTCCCTCTCTTTTTGTATATCTGCCAGAATGATTTAATTGAAGGATGAGTTTGCAGTTGGGTTCGAAACCTAAGGATACTAATTTATTATTACATGTGGTTCTAACTTCTTGGACTAATTCTTGAAAATCGGATATATTCTGCTGATGTAACATTAATTGGTGTGGATTTGATTTGCATTGATCGGTAATAGCAGTGGCTTCAAACCAGATTAACCCAACACCCCCATTTGCATACCGGAGATATCTTCTTCTTGTTAAATCTGTCGGAGTCCCTTTCTCAGTTGCATCAAACCCTTCCATCGGTTGAATTGCCAAACGATTGGGAAAAGTTATCTTATTAAGTTTATATGTGGTTTTTAAAACGTCCACACATCTTTCTAATGGAATATCTAAATTGTATTTGTCTATTTCTTCTTCCAAATCTTCTATTGTCCGATAGGTAAAGGGATGAAAGTCGGGTTTATTTCTATGATTGCTCATTATTTAATTATATTCTAAAAGTAATTAAAGGAATTTGCCTTATTTTTTCGTAATTACTATGACCGCACAAAAAAAAATCTTATTATACCAAGGGGGCCGTTATTTCTTCAAGAAGCGTACCCATCGATATTTTAAGAAAATCTTGGATGAATATATTGTTGATATGTACAAGGATGTGGAAGTGTTTAGCACAAGGGATTTTATTGATAAATACGACACGACCATCTTTTTTAGTCAATGGGGGGAATTTACCGAAACCCAAGAAAAGAATGTACTCGATTTTGTCTCTCAAAACGGATTTGTCGGACTTCATGGAGCATCAGCATCCTTTAAAGAACATCCGAAATACTATGAAATGTTGGGGGGACGATTTGTTGATCATAAGAGCAAAACAACCTTTGATGTGCATATTGTAGATAAGGATCACCCGATTACGAGAGATCTGGAGGACTTTCAATTTTATGATGAACCCTACCGTCACGATTTTTCTATGGGAGGAGATATTCATGTACTCGCGAAGGCGGATTACCACGATCCGGAAGATCCCGAATTAGAACCTATTATGTGGACTAAAACCTATAATAGGGGGAGAGTCTTTTTCTGCGCATTAGGCCATAAAGCGAAATCACTAAAGGAAAGGATTTTCCAAAAGATAATCCGGAACGCCGTTGAATGGGTATTTGAAGGAAATAGTGAGGGGAACTAAAGTGGATAGTGACCACGATCACATTAAAGTAGGAGTAATTGGATGTGGCTGGATTACTAAGGAATACAACTTACTTTCGAAGGTGATTAAAAATACCAAGATTGTGGCGGCAACGGATCTAAATATTGAACGTGCACAATCAGTAGGGGGCAATGATCATGCCTATAAAGACATCAATATGATGTTTGATAAGGAAGATATCGATGCCGTCTACATTGCCACCCCGCATAATCTTCATAAAAAAATGATAAAACAAGCCTTTGAGGCGGGCAAGCATGTGTTATGCGAAAAACCCGTGTGCACCACCGTAGAGGAGGCCAGAGAGATCAAACGATTGGATACCAAATATTCTAATCTCAAACTGGGATTTAATTACAATTATCGCTATGACCATAATTGCTATAGGTTGGCATACGGCATACAAAATAATCGTTTAGGGCAAGTTTATTATGCTAATTGTCGAGTCTTTTTCAGTCGCGACGAGGGATATTTTGAAAAAGGAACATGGCGGAAAAGCATGGATGCCGCAGGAGGAGGCACTCTCATTATTCATGGTTCTCATCTAATAGATATTATGATTTGGGCAATGGGAGAGCCCTCGACTGTAATGGGAAAAGTTGATAATGTAAAATTTGACGATATTGAGGTGGAAGATGTAGGCTTCGGGATCGTAGAGTTTGAAAACGGAAGTTATGCGCAAATAAATAACTCGTCTATCGTAAAACCGAAAATGAGAAGGATTTTTGGAGATCAAGTGGAGTTAGAAGTTTTCGGAGAAAAGGGGCGGTGTCATTATAAAGGTCCTTGGCCATCGAAGTTGAAGTGGAAAGGCGTGAAAAAATATAAGGTGGATAAACTTTTGAGAGGATTTATGCATTTTGGGCGCTCAGTAAAAGCCTTCGGAAAGTGGATTTTAGAAGATATTCCGTATTTAAATACCATTGATGAGAGCGCAAAGGTCCTCTGCTTAATTAAGGCGCTTTATAAATCCTCGGAGACGGGGAAAAAAGAGCCTATCGAGAAATTATAAACAAATCCTTATGTTTTCTTTTTTTTGGTAATGGACTTTTTCTTTATGGAAAATTCGAAATACCGCATTAATATAATAAATGCAAGAGCAAGTAATGACGTTCCTAGGAATCCGAACCCAGACACAGTAAACCAGAAGATGATAAATGCGAAATAAGACCCGATGAGGCTTCCGTAGAATATGGATTTTCCTGAATTTTTCGAGAAAAACCATCTGCACTTTAATTTTCTTATCCTTTCCTTTTTCTCAATTCCAAATTTCACCACATAAAAGGTGATGGCGGCGGCAACCAAAATTAAGATATAGGCGACCACTATCAGCAAATATAAAGGCAAATCGAGATACTGTCCCCGAAAAAAATCAAGATAATCATAGGTGTAGGTTCTCTCGTCAAAAAAAACTTCCGCTACGCTTTTATATACTGGTCGACCAGGAGGGATGATAATTCTTGATTGATTGAACATATAAAAAGTAGGGCGTCCCCAGCTATTATATAAATGAATCCCTTTCTCGAAACCAGCTTCTGTTTCTGGATTAACCCCTTCTGGAAATACTATGGTGTTCCAATGTCCGATACATTCGGCAATAAATGCATCGTATCCTAAATGGATTAACAAAGAAACGGTAACCAATGTGATTCCGTCGCAGTCATCCTGCAATTTGCCGTCCCCGTCCGTATCACTCTGAAAAATTTCATCTATTGTTGCAATGTAATCACTGGTATGATAAGGGGCTTCAGAATCCGGGGTATATTCCATTCGATAGTCATAGATATAATGATGTACTCGCTGTAACTTTTGGTTTAATTCTTCTCTTGTGGATTCCTCAACCGATGAAAAGGATTGATTATATTTTTGTAAATGCCACTCAGAGAAATTGTGCTGGAGGTTTTCAATATGTGGATTATGGGGTTCAATGAGATTTTTTCTTCCTCCAAGGGAATGGTGCTGAATTTGACTTGGAATGCGGCTTACATTATAAAAAGTAACAAAGAAGACGATAACCATGAGCACACTGATTTTCGTCAATCGGATGTATTTGCGTTTTGTTCTAAAATGTCCAAACAGGAGAACTAATAACAAAATTAAATAATATGCGCTAAATAAGATGTAATAAGTGATGAGGATATAGAAAACAAAGATAAAACAAGGTATTCCAATACTCAAAAATACGATCTTATTCTTTTTTACTTTCCTTAGATTCATCTTCTTTAGAGAAAAAGGAATAATTCTATTTCAATTTTATTTCTATTTCAATTTTATTTCTATTTCAATTTTATTTATGTTTTTATATCTTCTTCTAAAAAAATACCAAACATTAAAAGTACCAATGAAAAATTGGAAAAGATGACAACAAATTTTAATAAGCTCTCTTTTATGATAGTCTATTTTTCAACAACAGCCGTTTTAGTCTATCTTAATACCTATTTACCGGTCTTTTTTTTTAACGTCCTTAACGTAGACAGGGTAAAATTGTCATTTATTCAACTATTTTCCTATGCTGGTTTGCTTCTCAAACCTATATTCGGGTTTATAAGTGACAAGTACTCAATTCGAAACTATAAACGAAAACCTTACCTAATTGTCTCTGCATTAATCCTTTTCCTAAGTTTTATGGGCATTACCTTTAATTTGAGCGAGCTTTACATCTTTGGGATTTTTCTCTGCGTTAATTTTATTGCGTCCTCAATGTTAGAAGTTGCGACTAAGGGCTTACTCGTGGACGTCTCGTTCTCAAGAGAAGAAAAAACGAAAAATACATTTTTCACAAAAATTGGAGCCGCTTTAGGATCTATGTTTCCGAATGTTGTTTTTCTTTTCTATTTTCAAAATATTTATTCTGTTGGTGCTTGGACTCTCTTTTTAAGCTTCAGCTTTCTTTTTCTTATTCCTTTAGTTATTTTTGCTCTCTTTTCCTCCGAGAATGAGAGGTCAAGTCGAGCTTTTTCAAAAGAAAACCATTCTTCTCAAAGTGGCTCCACACCACCTAAATTTAAACTCTCATATATTTCTATATGTCTCTTTATTTTCTTGTTATATGGAGATAAATTATTTGAATTTCCGTTAGAACCGTGGATCGTTGATAAATTCGGAGAAAATCAATTTTATCTATTTTCATTGTTGATGATTATCGGGATCTTTGTGAATATGGTCGGCTTTTTTATTGGAACATATATTTTAAAAAATATAAACAGAAAAAATATAATTGCCTTCTGTACCGCCTTATGTGGTGTCTTTGAAATATTATTTGGATTTGTCAGCTTTTTTGCCCTATTAGTTTTATTTGCAATTGTACAAATCTTAGCAGGCATTATCTCAGTAAATCTTTCATCGTTAATTTTAGAATTTGCAAAGGACAAGAACGTCTTTTATATTCAGATCATTATCTTATTTTTTTCTCTTTCAATTATTATCTTTGTACCTTTGGGAACATTCCTTTCCAGTTTTTTGGCGACAGAAATTATTTTTATTCTTTCTGGCACAATCTTAGTAATTTCCCTCCTTCCATTATCAATGGTTAGAATCAGCTAAGATAACCGGAGAACTTCTATAGGAATAGAAGGGGAATTACCGAGCCAATGATTAAAATTCCCGAAAGAATGATTATAGATTCAGTTACAATAAAAGCGCTTAAATAGGTTCCTAAAGGGACGAAAATGACTTGGGCGAGAAACACAAAGGCTGCCATCACTTGAAAGTATGTGACCTTTTTATTTGCCAGATTAATCATGATTCTCATCATATTTATAATGATAAAAGAGGCAATAATTTGAAGGATGCCAAATAAGAGAAAGAACCAAAGAACACTTACAAAAGGAACGATGAGGGAAATTAAACCGTATGATAAGGAGGAGATAATGAGAATTTTTTTTCTGTTAAATTTTTTAGAGATCACACCCGCTAAGATTAACCCAATCAAATTGATAAATACCATAAGAATTAGCAATTGCACAAACACAGCAAACAAGTGCTCGCCGAATTTTTCCAATATCCACGGTTCTAATGGATATTCATAGAGTTTATCTCCATATACTAAAAAAATAAAAAGGGACATTAGAACAATGCTTTTTTTATCTATATCCCCCCACTTAGTCGGCTCGGACTCCACTGGACTATCTTTTTCCTTTTCTCTTAACAACCAGATAATTCCCCCTATTGGAATAATGCCTATCAGTAAAAAAATGGTGAAATTATTCCAGTATATAAGTTTATAAATATCCGAGACGAATAATAAGAACGCGATGTTGGTAAAAATGGTGCCGCAAACAGCACCGACTTGGGTGAATATGATGTTCTTATCCACAATATTATCTTTTTTGGGAGATTTCACTAAAAATTTGTCAACGGATACATCTAATAAAGAGAGAAATGCGAAATTCATTGCAAGGAGTATTCCAAATAGAATTAGTAAGGGGAGAATAAAAATCATTAGTCCAAAGCTTATAATTATCCCGTAGGCACTTGCTATTGCCAATATTCTTTTCTGAGATTCATTGGTGTCGAAATAGATTGAGATAATTGGTTTTACCAAAAATGCGGAATAAGAGAAAATTTGAACAAACGCTAAATTCTCTCTGTTGATGTTCAGTATTTGAAAATAATATACGGGAAGATACACATTGATGAACACAGTCACCACATTTACTACAAAGTATGTAAAGAAAAATGAGATGTAGTTTCTACGCATATTAGTCTTCACAGAAATATTTTAATTTTACTCTCTAATGAGAAAAAGAAAAATAAAAAGAAGTTTTTCATTGTTCTCCTATTTTAAAAAAGCCTCCTTTCCCAAGAAAATAAAAAGCTCGCCCAATTCAAATAAAGTGAGCGGTGCAATAAGATTGGCCATATCTTGCCTTAATTCTACCTTACCCTTACCTGAAGTTATTAGTTTTTTAATATCTTGGATATAGTCCTCCATATTAAGAAATAAGATTTCTATTTTAGCCACTCCGCTTAGTTCTTCCAGATCCTTATCTAAATGATATTCAATCTCATCTAATAATCCTATTTTTAATTCGGGATCAAGATTATACTCTTTGATGAGCCGATTCATCTCGTTGAGAACCACATTGATGGCAAGGTTGAAATCGTCTGTCTCTTTATATTTTGGGATGAAAATGTCGCTGATAATAATTTCAAATAAAGTCTTAGGAGCTTCTTTATCAAACTCGATTTCCATTCCCGTTCTTAACTCAACTTTTTTTACCATTTTAAGATTCACTTCCGCAATCCTTCTATTCTTATAGGTATCTTCAAGATTTGAACTCCTCACGCCTAAAGGCGTAAGATTCATATTTTCTAATGCGTGATTAGTATATTAGACAATATAGGTTGGTTCTCCAACCTTAAATTAAGGTTCTGCTTCTTTTTATAATTACGAACTATTTTAATGCTAAGATATTAATCCGAAGCATTGTATAATTATTAGTTAGATTTTGACCTTATTAAATTCTTTTGCTTTTTTCATAAATAATTTTACAAATAATTTTACAAACATTTTTATACGTCCTTTAGGGCGGGGAGACTTCAATAAAAAATCTTTTTTGACCTTGTTATGGGAACAGCCTTATTTTCCTTAATAATGATTTGATCCTCCGTTCGCGCACCTCCCACGCCTTTAATGTATAATCCGGGCTCTAAAGTGCAAACCATATTTGTTTTAAGAATATCATCAGAAATAGGGGATAAATAGGGTTTTTCATGTATGTCAATCCCTACTCCATGCCCTAAACTATGAAGGAATCGGTTTGCCCATTCTTTTTTTTGTTCTTTAAAATAAGTTCGTGTTATTTTGTCCAATTTTTTTCCCTCCATATCTGCCTTCGCTTTTTTAAGGACATATTTTTGTCCCGCGTTGACCAAGTTAATTAATTCTTTGCATTCCTCGGGAGGATTTCCGAAGAAAAAAGTCCGGCTCATGTCTGAACAATAGCCCTTATATTTTGCTCCGAGATCTACTAGGATAATTTCGTCCTTTTTCACCTTTTTTTTCGACGTTTTTGCATGTGGGTATGCCGAGTGAGCCCCAGACGCAACGATAATATCAAAGGAGGTCCCGTCACTCCCCGCTTTTCTCATTGCATATTCTGCCTCCGCGGCTAGCTCCTTTTCTGTCATTCCCTCTTTAATAGTCTCATAGATGGTTTGAAATCCAATATCACCGATTTCGGCTGCCCGTTTCATTCGGTCAATTTCTATAGGCGTTTTTTGCAACCTTGCATCTGATAAGATTTCTGAACCTGGGCAAAACTCGTCTACGTTAAATTTGTCCTTCCATGTTCGATATTTTTGAACTGACACATAATCTTCTTCAAATGCAAGAGAGGAGTACTTCTGTTTGTTAATTATTTTCCGAAGAGTTTTCGCGTTCACGGACCGAACTTCTTGTATGGTAATAAGGTTTTTAATCTCTTCATTTTGTTCGATCTTTTCTTTTGCCTGTTCCATTTCCATCGGATTAAGAATTAGAAGAATTTTTCCCTCTTCTTTATCTTCTTGGCTAAATAAAATCGCAGCGTTGCTTTCTATGGAAAAACCTAAAAGATACAAAATATTTTCCGGCTTGGTAACTAAGAGAGCATCGCAGTGTTCCAATTTTTTATGAGTTTCTACTTTTTCTATAATTCGCTTATTCAGTTTTTATGCACCAGATGGGTATAAATACTATGTTATGTTTCCTCATCTTTGTTAAAAAATACATCGCGAAATTTGATTTTATATCTTTTTTTTTGGAGTAGGATTTCAAAATCTACTTTCCACAAATTTTATATAACTTTTCATTTAATATAATAACAACTATTTTGGTGCTTACTAAGGAAAATGCCATTTTGCTAAAACTCTCTTCGATATGAAATTGCGATATTAAAAGAAATAGTGAAGGAAATGGAAAGTATGAGCCCATATTTTTGCAGAATAAGAAACTTTTATAATATTTATCTAATAACAGGGTTTTTTTGGGTTTCACTCCCAATTTTGGGGGTATAAGAATATATTTGGGCTCTAGGCCAACAGGCCTCTCTATTGTACTTTCTTTTTTTCCTTTTTAGTACTAATTTTATTATTATAATCATGATTTAAAAACCTTTCCCTTTTCTCCTATGAAAAAGGAGAAATATTTATTATTGGAGATTCAGAAAATCTAAAAAAATTAATCCTAAAATATTCTTATATCCAACCAAAGGCGGAACGTGCCTAAAAAAATAAAAACCATACCTAAAACCCTATTATAGATAAATATAGAAAGACTAATCTTAAAAATATTGGATCTTTTATAATAAATACAGAGTCTTTTAAATGTGGTAAAAAAATTTTGAAAAGCGAGAAAGTAGGATTAATCTTTACCAAAGAGTATAATAAGTATAATTTTGGCCCCCGACATCCCCTTAGGCCATTACGGTTAATGCTAACCTATAGTCTCCTCGAAAAACTCAGTCTTATGAATCATGATCGGTTGGAATTGATTACGCCGAGAGAAGCAACACGTAAAGAGATCGAAATGGTCCATGCCTCTCAGTATATAGATGTTGTAAAACAATTAAGTGAAGATCCAGACAACGGGAGCGACCTAAAACCGTACCTTTATGGATTAGGCCCTGGAGATAATCCAATTTTTAAGGGGATGTACGGAGCTTCCGCCTTAATTTGTGGAGCCAGTTTAACGGCAGCGGAAACAGTGTGGAAGGATAATGCCTTCAATGTGGCATTTAATCCCGCGGGAGGCCTCCATCACGCAAAGAGAAATAAGGCTTCTGGATTTTGCATTTTTAATGATATTGCAGTTGCGATCGAATATCTGAAAAAATTAGATAAAAATATTAAAATCGCGTATTTAGATATCGATTGCCATCATGGCGATGGCGTGCAATCGTTGTTCTATGATGATCCCAACGTACTTACGATTTCCTTCCATGAAAGCGGAAAGTTTTTGTTTCCCGGGACCGGGAATACGGATGAATTGGGAAAGAATCTCGGGGAAGGTTATTCGCTGAACTTTCCAATCCTTCCTGGAACGAGCAGTAAGATGTATTTAAAATTGTTCAAAGCGTGCGTTCCCCAAATATTAGACAAATATAAACCCGATTTGTTATTTACTCAGTTAGGAGTGGACACGCATTATAATGATCCCTTAACGCAATTAGGACTTTCTATAAAAGCCTATAAAGAGCTTGCAAAAGAAATAGATTCGTATGCCAACAAGTATTGTAATAATAAATGGGTAGCATTTGGCGGGGGAGGATATTTAATGACGGTGGTCCCCAGGGCTTGGACTTTATTTTTGGCTCAAATGTTAGAAGTTGATTTAAAGAATGAATTACCGAAGAAATGGATTGAGGAAATAAAGGAAAAAGTCCCCTATGAAGAAACTCCATATTATCTATGGGATCTCGGGGATAAAATAGAAGTACAATTGCTCTCCCATCCCGAAATTGCAAAAAAAATGGATGACTATGTGGATTCGATGATAGAGCATTGTGAACAAAAATATATCCCAAACCTTTCCTAACCTAACTGATTTGGTTCTAAATTAGAAAATAAAAAGAGAAAGAAATAAAAAAACTGATTTTTCCGTTATTAAGTTTCTAAAACGCCTTCGGCAAATTCGGCTCCCTTCTTAAATATACGATTCCGTCTCCTTATCAAAATGATAATCCCTATGATTGCGAGAATCACAATAGCGCCGATGATTAGGAACCACATATATTTTAAATACCAAGGACGGATTTCCCACATTACCTCTTCATTTACATAAAGCATCAGGGAATTTGTTCTCCAATAGCGGAGTGTTTCTTCGGTTACGTTACCCTCCACTAATCTTTCTGTATACCCCACGATGGAATCATCTTTACTTACTTTATAGAGATTGTCGTTCATGAATCTCGTTATTTCTTCTGCCCGTTGCAGATATGTTTGCTCATTGGTGGCGTCATAAAGGTTAAGTAAAGCGTAGGCATATAAGGCGTTATCATAGCCGTACTTTATATTTGATTTTTTTCCCGTGGCCACAGAAATTCTTGAGACACATCCTCCAATTTCACCCGTATCTAAGAAATAGGCAGGTATTATATATTCCACAAGCATATTGGCTTTATCGAGGTACAATTGTTCTTCAGTGGCTTGATAGAGTCTCGTATAGGCAAGAGCACCCAATACTTGTGTATTGAAGTGGAAATATTTTTTACTGTCTGTCATATTGGCGTAAGGGTATTCGAGGAACCCGGTCCCATTTAAAAAAGCGTAATCTTCACAGAATTGGATAATCTGCTTTGCTTGCGTTACGCTGGTTCCGGAATAGTCATGATCGTTGTCTATGATTGTGTCTTCTACTTCTTGTCCAAAGTTTAACATTCCGATGATTGCCCAAAGAGAGGAATTCGTATAACAAAATTTAAAGGCTTCGTCCTCAGGGTTTTCCTTATTTCCGTTAGAATCTATGGCTCTCCAATAAGCGTTAGGGAATCCGCTGTATCCCACCGTTTCATTCGCTTCAAAATCGCCTAATGAGGAATATGTAGTCTCCATTAAATTGGTAATTTCTTGGTTTTGAGAATGTCGGTATGCAATGCTCAGAAATTCTAAAACCATACCTTGATCCGCGGTATAATAAACTCCCTCCTCTTCGTTTCGCTCCACTTTACCTCCAGATGCTATTGTACCGAGTGCTGTAAAGAGATCTTCTCCCCAGTCTTCTGCCTTAGCATTTCCCGACCGAGTATATCTTGTATAAAATGCGGAGCTTGCAATTATGTTTTCCTGAGCATGGAGTTCGGTATCGGGATAACTTTGACCGTTGTTATCGGCCTTACCATCTAACCCTCCCTCAATTTCGGGTTTAAATAACTTCTCTTGTAGGCCAACGTTTTTTTCGGTAAGGTCTTCTCGTAGCTCTCCCTCGTCAATCTCACCGACAACAAGTGAGGGAACCATAAATAATACTTGCGTGCTTATAAGGAGTACAACTGCTACCACAAGTGTGTTTTTTTTCAAATGACTTCACTTCTTACTAAATTCTTTATTTGTTCTTTTAATATAATTTTGAATATTCTTCAATATTAATCTTTAATTTTATTTAAATGATATTTTATATAAAATTTTAATCCGAAGTATTTCCGAAGTATCCGAAAAAATAAGCATAAATTAAATAGGAGGAATTCACATAATATTCCTATATCATATCAGAAAATAAATACCATTACCAAAATCTTTATTTAATAACATTACTTTTTATTTGAGAAAGATGAGTATACGGTTTAAAAAGTTTATCAGACGAGTTGGGAAGAAGAGTGATTTTAAACCGATAAAAAACCAGTTGTTAGACAGTTTAACCGAGGAGGCTGAACGAAAATATCGAAACTATCCCCGGCTCTTGAGTATGATGGAAGATAGGTATGAAAAATATCGTGCTCAGTCCCGAATTTCTCATTTGCTAAAAGACTATCACGAAGAAATATTTGATTTTTATCTAAATACCTTATTTCCCTTTCGAAAGCGCGGGATTTCATATGAAAATGCGGAAGCACCAACCCCTGTGGATTTTAAATTGATCTATCATTACCGGTTTAATCAAAAAGAAATAAATGCTCTTGAAAATATCAAGAATGATTTAGATATCGATATAAAGACCGAATCCATTTTAAAAAGATTGTTAATCTTCACGATCCAATCCTTTAGTCCGATGGTTGAAGAAATTTTCGGCAGACCGTTCTCTTTCCAATTTTTCAATATTGACTCAGAGGAGCATAAAAATGGAGATATTGAAGTCATCGCCATTATCTCTGGAAGAGAACAATAGTTCTTAAAATAATCGTGAAATAAGATAATACTCCCTTGTGGGCTCTAAAAAAAGCATAACAGGTAAATGTTGACTTATCCTAATGAATCTGTAATAGATTTTACTTGTTCTTGCTTTTCGTTTACTTCCTTAATTTGTTCTGCAACGGCATTTACTTTTGAATTTATGTTTTCCATCATTCTAGTAAAATTTTCCAAAAAGTTTGAGATAGACTTTATGTTTTGCTCCATTTTTTCTGGAGATACCGCCTTTCTCCGCTTATAATAGTTCTTTAAGGTGGTAGCAACCTCTCCTGATTCTCCCAAGATTTTCTCCCGTATTCCCTTGATATCGTCAAATTTTTTTTCAAGTGCATCGATTTTTTCTTGATCTTTAATTTTTTTACTTCCCATCTTAACTAACCCATTTCTAATAATATAAGATATAATAAAATATCAGTATTCTTCCTTAAATAATATTCCTTTCTTTTCCTTATAATTTTTTATTTTCTTCTTTAATCCTCCTTTAACGATCTTTTTATGCTATAATCAAAGCGGTTTCAAGATTAAAGATAATACTATTGTATTTTCTCACAGCCATCCTTCCAAAACACTACTCAAATTTGATTTTCTACGACACACAGCCCTAAGATATGCCCACCAGCTAACGCTTAGTGGACTCGTAGGAATCCCCGTCCTTTAGGGCGGGGAGACTTCAATAAATAATACAACAAGGATTTTATGGTATATAAGCGATTTTCTGCTTGATCGTATACGATTGAATGCTCCCCATCTATAACTTCATCGTCTGCAACGATATTCCGTCGTATGGGAAGACAATGCATAAAATATGAGTTCTGAGAGGTGTAATCAAAATGTTTCGGCTGAATCCGCCACGATTCTCTATGGGGCAGCCGTAGTTGTTTTTCTTCCCGGGGATTTCCGTATTCTTTGATGGATCCCCAACTTTTGACGTATACCACATCGGCATCTTCATAGCCCTCTTCAATCGTGTTCGAAACTTCGAAGGTTCCACCCGATTCTTTGGCATTTTTCTCCGCGAGGGAGGTTATATCCTCATCCAATTCATAATGCTCTGGATGGGCAAGTGTCACATCCATTCCAAAACGAGTTGAGTTCAATAAAATTGAATTCGGAACGCTTAAAGGCAACGGTTTGGGATGGTATGCCCATGAGATGACTATTTTTTTGTTGTGAAGATCCCCCAGTTTTTCCCTCATCGTATAGATATCGGTTAAGGCTTGAAGGGGATGGTATTGATCGTCTTCGAAATTAATAATTGGAACATTGGCCCATTTTGCAAACTTCCGTAATGACCGATTTGCTTCTTTATATATCCATTTGACGGAATTTGGAAAAACTCTGATTCCAATTGCGTCATAATACCGAGCCAATACAACTGCTGTATCTTTGATGGATTCCGATTCATAACCGATCCATGAATCCTTAATGGAATTAAAAGTTGGATGCATTCCCAATTGATATGCCGCAACTTCAGTAGAGTTTCTCGTTCTCGTGGAAGGATTATAGAAGAACATGCATACGGATTTTTGTTTAAGGCTATTTGCATACTTTTCGGGTTTCTCTTTTACGGAGTTTGTTAACTTGAGTAATGATTCCAATTGGTCTAATGACCAATTTTGGGTTGAGATAAAGTCACGTTTGTTTTGCGTTTTTTTGTTCATATTAATCAGCTAACTAATTATTGCAATTGTGCGTTTTTCGTTCTTAATATAAAGTAAAAAATAAGAATTAGAATCCCTAATATAATAATCTTATCGTTAAATTATTTCTTCAAGTATGACCCTAAATCCATGAGATCTCCGTCCCGTCGTTTGACCCGAACTTTTCCCTTAATTCCCTTTACTTTTCGCTCTAAGTGGATGATTGCATCTAATGGAATCCTTCGAGGTATTGAACCGCCACGCCTCTGAATGATGCTGACTAAATAATCGATTTGAGAGAGCACATCTGGCGTAATTAAATGATTCAAGACTTGCTGATAGACTTTTGGTTCTTCTTCTTTTAACTCATTTAAATGTGAATACGCTTTCGGTGAAAGTACTGTTTTCAAGACGTACTCGACTTTATCATACATTGAAGTATCTTTACTTTTTCTTGCCTCTTGCCGTTTCTTCTTTTCCATTAATGCCTTCATTTTTTCCATTCGGATCTTTTTTAACTTATGTTCGTCATCATCCTCATTTTCTTCACTCATAGGAAAATACACCACCTAATATAATTTGATTCTAATTGGTATAATTATGAATTTACTATTTTTAGTGCAATTTCGAGGGCTTTTATTCCATCTTCTAAAGTTACTAAAGCCTCCTCCTCATAGAGGAAATTATTTATCTCTCTTTTTAAAGGCTCGTCCATTCTCAGAGGCTTGAATCCCACCTCTTTTGTTATTGGCCATTCTTCTTGAAGGTGCAGACCCTTCCTGATCTTAATCTCTTGGGAAATAAAATCGATCATGATCCCTCCGTTTTCCCCGTTCACGTACATTCGTCTGAATTTTGAGGGAGTTAACCAGTTTGATTCGATATTCCCAATTGCATTTCCAAAATCCAGGATGATAAATGCCGCGTCTGCATGGATATCTTCCTTATAGCATTTCTTATAGCCGTGCACCTCTTCTGCTATTTTATCCATTACCCTCTCTTGAAGATAAATATCATGAATTGCGAGATCTAAGACAACTCCCATATGCCAATCCCGTCTCGGATATAATCCGATGCGTTTGGAAGCAAGAGAAATAATTTCTCCCACCTCATCAAGGTGTTCTAAAAGTTTCTCAAACACGGGGTTAAACAACTCGATAAACCCAGGCATGATCCGCACATCAAACTCTCTAAATTGGAGTAATTTATCTAATTCAAGAGCCATGGGTTTTTCCATTAAAGTATCTACTCCCGCTTTTACAAATTTTAGCGCAATCTCCGGGATATGTTTGGGTGGCGTGACGATGCTAACCGCGTCTATCTCCTCGTTTTTGATTAAATCGTCGACCTTGGTGTAAGTATTTACATATTCGTATTGTGAAGAAATATGCTCTAATTTTTTCTGGTCTTTATCACACACGGCAACTAACTTTGAAAGATTATCAAAATTCCGGATGTGTGCTCGTCCGAACCACCCAGCTCCAACGACAGCTGTCTTTTTTTTCTTCATTTTCAGCCAACCTAAAGATAACTATTAATATAAGTTATGCGTACAATAATAATTTTCCTCTTGTTTTCCACAAATATGTATTAATTTTATGGGGAGGATTTCATCTGCAGAATGGGATAACGATTCTGAAACCAACTATAAAAATATTTGCATACAAAATTCATAAAATAAAAAGAAGAAAATAAAAAGAAGTTGTTTTTCATTTACGAGGTTAATCCATGGCATATTTTTCGGTCCATTTTTCCGCTTTGGACTCGAATTTCTTCTTAGCTCTAAAATACTGCTCTCCCGCTTCGTGATTGAGCGGGTCGCCCGGATTAAAGAATGGTGGTTCTACATGCATCATACCTTTTAATGCTTCGATAATGTTCGTTAATGTCTTTGCCGGAGTCCAACCCGAGGCTCCCGTAGAGGCATCGACTTTTCCTACGAGATCAGGGTTAATTAGGTCCAAACAAATATTTAATTTCCCCGGCGGAATGGACGAGTCGATGTTCGGGTGCCACATTAGAGTGACAGCGTAGGCATAGGGGGGCTGAAACGGGTAGTTGTCTGGGAATTTTATCTCAAATACAAATTCTCCGCCTTCGTATGGCGTATCTTCCTTTCCAGTTATTGTAAGTCGCAAATGCTTTATGCTTTTGCCCCATGGTTCAATGTGGACATGAGGGTCGTCTTTATAGGCCTCTACTGCTTCGGCATAATCAGTTTCAATTCTCATTTTTCCTTAAACCGTTAATGTTTTATAAATAATATAGTTGTTAAAAAATCTCAATTCAATAAAAAAATTGTGTATTCTTAATTTATTAACTTTAATTAATACATAGAGTTTTTCTTTATGAACTTATCCTTTTCGATAATGACCTCATGGACTTTAAATAACCACAAAGATTATATTATTTCTATAATTTCATTTTTATAGATTTTGATTTGTAAGAAATAACGCACCCGCCTTAGCTCAGTGGTAGATTAATGCGGTGGAATAGCCGTATTATAACCGAAAGCACTCGGCTGTAGAGTTCTCGCGTATTAAAGGTTAAGCCTATGATAATACGTCAGCCGAAACCGAGATGCCCCCCGTTCAAGCCGGGGAGGCGGGACCATCATTTCACTTTTTTTACGCCACTCTGAAATGTGATAAGCAGAATAGGAAAATACCTTAGGAAAAAAATAATGCTTCTGCTAAAAGATAAGATCGTGAAGAAATTAATACTTGAATTACCACGCCCTAAAGGGCGGTGGATTCGTGCTCCCTAATGTGCTATATACACCTTAGACAACACAGCAATTGAATAATTCTCAGTCTAAAAGTTTATCTGAGCAATATTATTGAATCATTAAAACTAAAATTATAAAAGTAAATATTAAAACTAAAATTATAAAAGTAAATATTAGCAATGAGCGAAAAATTAAAAGATTATTCGGTTGTTATCGATCTATCACTTCTATGGGGCCAAATGGACGCGTTCCAGCATGTTAACAATATCATATTCTTCCGCTTCTATGAAAGTGTCCGGATTACCTATTTTGAGAAAGTCGGATTTTTAGAAACCATGGAAGAGAGGGGGATTGGGCCGATTTTAGCATCTACCCAATGTAAATACATTTCCCCGTTGACTTACCCCGATACCATCCATATCGGGACTCGTATTGGAAAGCTTAAGGACGATCGATTTACCATGGAGTATTGTATTGTGAGTCAAAAGCATGAGCAAGTCGCTGCCCTTGGCACGGCAGAAGTGGTTTCCTATGATTATAATAGGGAACAGAAAGCAGATTTACCCAAAGAAGTGGTTAAACAAATAAAGGATTTAGAAGAGGGCTTTCCAATTTAAGTAACATTTAATTTTTTTAATCAAGATTTTTGGCGTTTTGGTTCCTATCTTTTTCTTTTCATGGTTTTCTTTCTTTTTCTAACTCTGCTTCTTTTTCGCTAAGTTAACATTTATATTCTCTATTAACTATTGAATATATGAGCAATATTATTGAATTAAATCTAAATACCAATACCCTCTAAAAAGTGAGGTAATATGGTCTCAAAACAGATATCAATCAGAAAAAAAATATATGACCGATTAAAAGGACAAAAAAGAGAAAATGAGAGCTTTTCAGATGTGATAGCAAGATTATTAGACAGTCAGAGTAATTTTTCGGATATTAAAGAATGCTTTGGACTTTCAAAAAATCTTCCAGAAGAATTGACAGATAAATTTAGAGAAAGCAATAAAGAAATGAGAAACATGATTAAAGAAAGAATAGGAGTAAAAAACAGATGATCTTCTTTGATACCGATATTTGTATAGACATTTTACATGAAAAGATCTCCTTGAGTTCATTTATCGAGACATTTTCCTCTAACGAAAAATTTGCAATTACCTCCCCATCTATTTTTGAATTATATATGGGATACTATAAATTACAATATGGGAAAACCCAAATAAAAGAAGATGATTTATTGAAAGAGCGGAGGAATATCCAGAAGCTGGTTCAAAGTTTATATAATTTCCCATTAAATGAAAAAGCAGCAATAAAAGCAGCCAATATCTTCCGAAAATTAGAAGCAAGCGGTAACTTCCTGGATCCTTTTGATTGTCTAATTGCAAGTATTATTTTGGTAAACGATTTTTCAAAAATTTTAACCCGAAATGTTCGACATTTTCAAAGAATAAAAGGGATAAATGTTATCAAGCTATAATACCCTAAGATATGCCCACCAGCTAACGCTTAGTGGACTCGTAGGAATCCCCGTCCTTTAGGGCGGGGAGACTTCAAGTATCTATCATATTTCAGTCTTCCTCAGAAAGTTTATAATATAATCATTAATTTGTCCTAATCATGCTTAATCGGTCTCTACTGAAGCAAAAGAAACTGATTATTTTTGACCTAGACGGAACAATTATAAAATTAGCCGTTGATTGGCAGTCCTTAAAGAAATTATTGAGTGATCGCTATTCCGAACGGTATAATAATGCGCGCCGATTTACCAGCATTTCTACTTGTCTAAATCACATCGTCTCTGAAGATGATGAATCCGAACTATTAAAATTTTTTAATATCATTCGAAAATATGAATCGCAAAACATCGAAGAGAGTGAAATTGTCGAGGAAACGGTTTATTTTATCAAACACAAAGAGACATTTGGGGTAAGAAGGGATGCAACTTTTGCTGTGTTTTCCCTCAATACACGAGCAACCATTAAAAAATCCTTAGAACTGGCAAGAATTTCTGAAAAATTTGACTACCTCGTGGGAAGAGAGGATGTACGGCGGTGGAAACCCGACCCGGCGGGATTAGTAAAAATTATTAATCATTTCGGAGTGGAAAAAAAAGACGTGCTCTACATCGGAGATATGCAAAAGGATCTTATTGCAGCGAAGAATGCACAGGTAGATGGTATACTCGTGGGAGAACTTAAAGAGTTTGTGAATCAAAGTAGTGTTTCAAAATGAAAGGTGCATTACTATAAAATAAAAGAAAGAGGAAAAAAGAATTGGGCTACATATAGGTGACTACGACGTTATATTTTTTTATGTCAGAATTTTCTTTTGCGTCTCCCAAGGGAGTAAGATTAATGACATCATTACTCTCTATTTCTAGGGATTTCAATTTTTTTTCGGGGTTTCTAAAACTTTCAACTAATGGATTCCAATACATTTCCTTCGACATTGGGTTAGTAATCATCCACGATTCGGGATCCAGTTTATGCCCAGAAATTTCCATTGCTTCAAAGATATATTCTATGTCTGCATCAAACGGCACGACAATCTGCACATTTTCTTCTCCCTCGACGTCTCCGCATGCTAAACATTCTTCTCGTTTGTTAATATTTAAAGGATCAAATTGCCCGTAGGTGCCATTATAATTGAGATATGGAGGATTCATCGGTTCTCCGATATTCTTACCGTTCACGCGAAAGAGTAATTTTAGCGCCTCTTGCGATTCAATGCTGGAGATTATGGAACTCACTGTCTGAATAGCTGCGATCTTGTTCCCCAAGATATTCTCCATTTCCTCGAACTTGTAATCTGGACCAAATGTTTCTTTAATATTTTCCCTCCATTCTTGGATCTCCTCCTCGCTCATTTGTTTGAGCTGCTCTTCGGACACGTTTTCCTTGAACACGCGTTCCCTTAGTTGTTCCAATTGATGTTGAGCTAAATCCATTAATTGAAGGACCTCTTTATCGTCGGTTAAATCCGGCTTATGCCCATATTCTTTTTCAAAATCGACTTCCGCTTTGATCACGCAATGATTTCGGTTTCGGGGCAGCCCTTTTAACGTACAAGCGGCAACCAGTTTATCGTCCGGAGGGGGCATGGGAACTAAACATCGGTAACACGGGGTCTGGTTTAGCACTTCATCCGCGTATTTTTCATCAAACTCTTGTTCCACTTGCTGCCGTATTTCATCCTTTACAGGTTGTATCTTTTCTTCTTTTAACTTTTCAATTTTCCTTTCCAATTGGGTAATTTCTTCTTGGGCTTCGAAATATTCTGGATATTCTTCTTCATCCAAATACCACAATTTTTCATCCACTATTTTATCTATTTCGTTCTCGCGTTTTCTATAGGGAATTTCGCTTCCTTCGGGGATGATCACTTGCACATGTCCTTCAAACCCGACTGTCCCTCCTTCCACGCAAGGCTTCTCTAATCTTAAACAAATATTATTGAGGTCCAATCGAGCATTATAATTATCTAAGGCCATGATGACTACATCAGCTTCCTCGTAAACATCCATGGGAAGTTTTTGAAGTTTCTTAAAATACGAATCAATTTCAAGATAGGGATTCATCTCTTTCAGACGTTCTGCGGCGACTTCTGCCTTTGGTCGCCCCTCATCCCCTGGTCTAAACAGCATTTGCCGTGATAGATTGGAGGTTTCGATTAAGTCCAGATCCACTAAGATCAGTTTTCCGATCCCCATGAGTGCGAAATCCTTTGCAATCTCACATCCTAACGCGCCCACACCGACTATCATAATACATCCTTGATTGAGGACCGTTTGATCCCACCCATCGATAAGTTGCTGTCGTGCAAACATCCGCGATTTAAAAATCTCGTCGTTTTTTTCACTCATTTTCAAGACATCTAATTATGTTAATTTTTTTGTTTCTATACTATTAATCTTATGATGTGAAAAAATAAAATCTTTTAGATAGATTTTCATTAACTACCTAATTAATTTGGAAATGTAATAAAAAAAATAAAAAAATGAAAAATACCCCCTAAAAAGAGAAAAATGCGCTCTTTTAGTTTAGTAAAGCAACGGAAAAAGAAAATACTCACTTTGTTCTTTCTTATAGTTCTCATTAGTACATCGTTCTTATCTCTTCTTTGCGAAAATCATCGAAAAAATGGAAATTCTCTGACGCCGAACATATTTTCAGGGAATACGGGGGAGAACAATCTTCTCGATCAATACAATGCTCAAGATCTCATCTCCGCAAATAATTCCCAATATCCAATTAACTATACGGGAAATAATGTAACTGTTGCTGTTTTGGATACTGGAATTCGGGCCGAACACAATGCCTTTACGGATGCAGGGAGAATTAATTGGAGTGAGCGAATTCAGGAATTTTGGGATGAAAAAGAGGACGGAGTGACCGATGACCCAGAGGATATTTACTGGCATGGAACCTGGACCGCGTCTATTTTAGGGGGGAATGGTACTGATTATCAAGGGGTTGCACCGGATGTGAATTTTATCATCATGCAAGTGTTTAAATATAATGAGGATGATGAAATTGTCTCTGATCCCGATATTGTTGAAAGAGCCGTTAACTGGCTTATAGAAAACAAGGAGAAATACAATATTAGAATAGTAAGCATGAGTTTCGGTGCAGAAATTAATTCCGGTAACCAAGATGAAGTTGAAAGATTGCATGAGATGGTGGATGATCTATTCTTTCAAGACATTCTTGTTGTTGCCTCCGCAGGGAATTATGGAGCGGAGGGGTCGGGAACGATTACCTCTCCCGCGTCTGCAAAATCCGCACTAGCAGTGGGGGGGCTGGATGAGGAAGGAAACATCTATCCAAAAAGCGGAAGAGGCCCTACCAATGAAGGTGTAATTAAACCCGATGTATGTGCACCTGCAGTGTCCATTTTAGGGGCGAGCAAGGAAGGGTCTTTAGAGGAGTACATCTCAAGATCCGGAACTTCTGCCTCTACCCCCATGGTGGCTGGTCTTGCGGCGTTAATGCTTGAAAAAAACGACGAGTTGACTTCTAAGGATCTCAAGAGCATTATCTCTATGACTTCTATTAGAACGGAGGAACAGCAAACTCTTAAAGATAACGCACAAGGGTGGGGGCGTGTGAATGGGTATGCCGCTTTAAGGGCGCTTGAAACGCCCACCAGGATTACTCAAAATTTCGACTTAGAATTTCATTTAAACCATGAAATAGGTGTATTGTGCCTTCCTTTAACCGTTCCCCCGGATCAATACTTCCTCCAACTGGATAGCTTGGATTCATTAAAAGCTGAGATGTTTCTTTTCGCAAGAGAATCAGATTCCTACGGAAATCCCCAGCTCGTAACCGATACTTTAAGTTTATTAACTCAATCCTCATCGCAACAGAGAATGGGATTTTTTACTGAAAAAGACCAAAGTTACTATTTAGTCGTCAAAGCCCTCCTTAATTCAGGCACAGAAGGGACATTTAAGATATCGCTCGTATTTGATGAACGGGCAGTCTTAATTGTTATCCTTTTTGGGTTAAATCTAATAAGCTTGATATATATTATAAGGAAAAGAGTTAATCCTTCATATCTTAACAAAAAGTAAATAAGTTGGGGTACCCCATCTTTTAATCCCCATCTTTTGAGACATCGTCAAGCAGTTTAGAGATCTCATCTATTTGTTCTTCGTGTTTCTTCTTTTTCTTCTCTTCTTGTTTTTGCTTTTCCTTTTCTTTTGCCTTTTCCAATTCCGCTCGAAGCTCTTGCTTAATCTCCATCATCTTGGCGATATTCCTTTTAAATTCCTTTGATTCGCGTATTAACTGTTCTTGCTTTTGCTTTTCCGTCAATTGCAATCGTTGCTGTTCTTCCTCAATTAAATTCGCAACATCGCCTGCTAAATCTCCCACTTCCCCAACGGTGTCCTTCATCCTTTGATATTCTTCTTCTCGCTTTTTTTCTTCCAGCTTTCTTTGTTGTTCTAATTCTTTTTCGATTTGTTCTCTTTCTAATTTTTCTCTCTGAACTTCTTGCTCCAGATTTTCGGCATTTTTAATCTCTTTCTCGATGTATTTTATCTGCTTTGACCACCCGATCTCTCGAAACTTTTGTTTGGCGGTATTGAACTTTTCGTAGGCATCCTCAAATTTGTGGAATCTTGTAAGTTTTTTTGCCTCATCCAGCAAGTTAAATCCCTGTTTTTTAATTTGCTCTGCCAGTTTTCGCTGCTCTTGCAATTCCTGCATTTTCTCTCTCTGTTTCTCTCTTTTCTCTTCGAACTCTCGTTGTCTCCTTCGAATCTCCTCTTGGAACTGTTCATATTCTTGTTGCTGCTGAATTTTTGCCTCTTTTTCTCTCCGTTTCTGTTTCAAGAATTCCTCTTTTTCTTGTTGAAGCCCACGGATCAATCTATTCAAGTTTTTAATCTCTGGCTCCCAACCGATGTTTTCCGCTAATAAATTGCGGGCTTGCACATAGAGAGAAATCGCCTTGTCATAATCGGGTGTATATTGTTTAAGAAATTTACCCGCCTCTTCAAGTAAGGAATAAGACGTTTCCCTGATGTTTTGCTGTTTTTGTATGAGTTTTTCCCGCTTTTGGAGCGCCTCCCTTTGCGCTTTCCTTTTTTCCTCCTCTTGTTGTTTTCTCTCTTCTATTATTTTTTCTATTTCTTCTTGTTCTTTAATTTGTTCCAACTTGGTTTGCAATCTTCGTTCTTGTTCCATCTCCTTTTGCTCCTTTAGATTGGAGACTTTTACGATCGTTTCCTTAATCGCATCTGTGGGAAATTGGATTTCATTCAGAAGCAGTTCGGCTTTTCTATATGTTTCTAAAGCTTTATCGTATTGTCCCGAATTGACATAATCCTCGCCTTGGTCCAGTAATTCAAAAGCTTCTTTTTTATTCCTTTGGATCAGTTGTTGCATTTCTTTACGCTTTTTAATCTTAATCTCTTTTATTTTAAGACGCTTCTGCTCTTTCTTAATTTCTTCCGCTTTTCTTTGTTGAAATTCTTTTTCAGCTTGTTCTTGCGCTAATTGTCTCTCTAATTCTTTCTCTTTCCTCAATTCCGCTTGCTTCTTCTTTTTTCTAACTTTATTAATCATTTCCTTAATTGATTTAGTGGGGAAATGAATTTCGTTTAATATAATTTGGGCGCTATGGTAAAATTCTAAGGATTTATCATAATTTCCCTTTTTGAGAAATATCTCCGCCTCCTCCAGTAGATTAAAGGCGTCATTTTTCCGCTTCTCAAAATATTGTTGTAATTCTTTTTGTTTCTTGAGTCTGATTTCTTTTTTCCTCAATTTTTCCTTCTTTAAGTTAATATTTTCAGTAACTCTCTGTTGGAATAGCAAATTTTCCTGTTGCGCTTTGAGTTCCGCTTCTCTCTGCTTTTGTTGTTTCCGCTCGTGTTTTTTCTTTTTCTTTTTAACTTTAACACGCATCTCTTTAATTGCATTGGTGGGATATTGGATTTCATTTAAAAGCAATTCTGCTTCATGGTACTTTTCGAGCGCGGGATCATATTTTTGTTCTTTTACAAGATCTTCGGCCTCGTCCAACAGTCCAAATGCCTTTTTCTTCTTGCTTTGGACGAGTTGTTTTATTTCCTCTTGTTTTTTAACCTTAATTTCTTTAACTTTCATTCGTTTCTTTTCGTCTTCCAATTTCCTGGCGATTTCTTGTTGGAATTTTCTGTTTTTCTCCTCTTGTTTCTTCTGACGTAACCTTTCTTTTTCCTTTTGTTTTTCATACTCTCTTTTTCTTAATTTAATCGTTTCAATTGAATCTTCTAATGTCTTTAGATATGCCTCTGACCATCCTATCTCCTTGAACTGTTTTTTTGCTTTCTGATAGTTATTAAGAGCCTCCTCGAATTTATTTTGTTTTAAGAGTACATCTCCTTCATCTACCAGATTCATGGCATTTTCTTGTTTTTGAGCCATTTCCTCCGATAATTGTTGTTGTGCTTTGAGCTGTTGCTGCTTTTCAAGTTCTTTTTCTTTTTCGACTTTTCGTTGTTGCTTTATTTGATTAATAAAGGCTAACTGCGCGGTTTCTTGTTGAATTTCCTCTTGCCGTTTTTGCTCCTCCAAAATCTCTTGTTTTCTCTTTTTCTTCTTAACCTTTTCTATAGCCCTCTTAATTATGGGGATCTCCTCAGTCCATTGGATTTGTGCAAAGATATTCGAAACTTCGCGGTATAATTTAAGAGATTTATCAAATTCTCCCCGGGAAAGGAACTCTTTTGCCTTATCAATTAATTTAAATGCTCGCTTTTTCCTATTTTCTCTGTATTGTTGTTCTTTTTTTCGTTCTCTGAGCCTTAATTTTTGTTTTTCTAACTCCTCTTGATGCTGCTTTGTCATCTCCATTATTTCCAGCTGAAACTCTTTTTCTTTCTGTTGTTCGAGGATGCGCTTTTGCTGCTCTTGCTCTTTCCTTACTTTCAATTCATGCTGCTTTTCTTTTATATCTGAAATTGCATTCTGAATTAGTGGGATCTCCTCATCCCAATGGATTTCGGCAAAAATATTGACTACCTCTCGATATAATTCTAGGGCTTCTTCGAACTTTGTTTTACTTACAAAATTCTGTGCCTTTTCAATCTTGGTAAACGCTTCTTCTTTTCTCTGATCGAAGTAAGCTTGCTGTTTTTCTCTTTCTTTTATTTGTATTTGGCGTTGTTTGATCTTTTCTCTTTCTTCCTGTAGCATCTGAGTAATGCTCTGCTGGAATTCTTTTTGTTCTTGTTGACGTTTTATCTTCTGTTCTAATTGTTTCTCTTTCCGTTTTTGATATTCTTCTTTCTTGTTTTCTACTTCTTTTATTGCATCTTCTATCTGTGATAGTTCCTCGGTCCATTGAATTTCAGCAAACACATTCCCAGCATTTTGATAGGCATAGATGGCTTTGTCGAATTCTTTTTGCTGCAGATAATTCTGTGCCGCATCCAGATATTTGAAAGCTGCTTCCTTCTTTTTTTCTCGGTATTTTATTTCGTCCTCTCTTCGTTTTAGAACAATTTCTTTTTGCTTTAATTTCTGTTGCTCCTTTTTCATCTTATCTGAAACTTGTTTTTGGAACTCCTTCTCCTCGTGCTTCCTTAGTTCTTGTTCCTCCTTTAATTTTTGTTCTCGCTGGATCTTTTGTTGTTGTTTCTTTTTGATCACGGAAATCGTATTTTTAATGGTTGGAATGTAGGATTGCCACCCTTCCCCTAAAGAATTTAGCTTCTGTAGTGCCGTTTGGTATTTATTAATTGCCCCGGCAAAATTTCTTTCATTTAATAACTTGTCTGCCTTATCTAATAATGCAAAGAATTCCTTTTCCTTTTGGGCTTGTTTTGCTTTTTGCTTCTCAAATTCTCTTCGTTTTAATTCTAATTTCTGTGCAGACTCCACAAATTGGTCTTTTTGCTTCTTTTGAATGGATTGCTGAAGTTGCTCTAATTCTTGCTCTCTCTTCTCTTTAAGTTCTACTGCCTTTGATTCCGATTGCTGTTTTTGTTTTATTTTGTTAATGAATTCACGGACCGGTTGGATATAACTGTCCCACTCTATAGATTTGAGCATATCAATTGCTTTCTGGAAGGATTCAATTGCATCGCTATACTTTTTCTCTCGTTCGAGCCGCTTCCCTTCGTCTATTAATTGAAATGCTTTATTTTGGATTTCCTCTTCTTTGCGCTTTTTCTCCTCGTATTCATATAATTTTTGTTCTTCCAATTTAGGCGCCTTTTGCATATCCATACTTGGTTCATCCGTGGCTTGTTCTTCCCCGGAAACAGCTGTAGTCTGCTGACCTCCTTGTGCCTCTCTTTGTTCACTCGCTTCATATTCTTGTTTCTCTCTTTGCAGTTGCTCTACGACGCCTCGTAAATTTTTCGTTTGCTGCGTCCATCCTAATGAGTCTAATAATTCTATTGCCTTCTCATAATTTAAGATTGCTTCTTGATATTTTTTCTCCTTTTCAAACATTTTCGCGTTATCGATATGTGAAAACGCTTGATTTTGTATCTCTTCCTCTTTTTTCTTCTTCTTTTCGTATTCTCTTAGTGCCTTTGCTTTTCCGCTTACTTGTCCCTCTTGCCCTGACTGCGCTGGCTGTACTTGCTGAGGACCAGCAGTTCCCGCTTGCTGTTGAGAAGATTGTAACTCCATTTGCTGCTCTACTTGCTGTTGTTGCTCGGCCTTCTTTGCCAACTCCTTAACTTTTGATTTGAGGTTCTCTAACTGTGCTTCCGTCCATCCAGATTGTGCTAATAATTTGATGGCGTCCATATATTGCTCGATCGCATCTTTAAATCTTCCCCCCGACTCGAGTTCTTTGGCCTGATCTAACAAGGCGAAGGCTTGATCTTGGAGTTTTTGGACTTGTTGTTGCTGGCTTTGCTGCGCATACTTTTGCTTTTGTTCGATAAATTTATTCAACCGCGTAATCCTATTGTAGATATCTTCGATCCGATGCATTAAAAATCCGCTGGCTTTTAATTTCTCAGCAGCTTCGGAATAAAATTGGATGGATTTACTCCAATTCTTTTCTTGCTCGTATCTTTCCGCCTTTTCTAAAAGGTCTAACGCTTGTTGGGCTAGCTCCTCGGATGTTGGTTTTCTTTGCATTTTTATATTCTCTTTTTTCTAAATATAATAATAATAACAACTACTTCTCATTTATAATTTTAAATTTGTATCTACTTAATATTTACTCTCCAGCCTTGTTCATAAATGAATATTTCTAGTGTTTACTGTGAGGGTTTTATCTGTTTCCAACGCATTAAAAATATATTCATTGCATCATTTTAAAATTTATAAAACTATTTGAGAGATTAATTATTTAGAAATTCATCTTGAAAGAAAGCGAAAATAAATTCTTAAATATCATTTTTAATAATAATAGTTTATATAATAATAAAATATTAAAAATTATCGTGAAATAATCACACTAAGGAGTAAAAAACTGAATGAGTAGCTTCAAACTGAAGACCATCTTGGCTGGTGCAGCGGCTGTGGGAAAAACCTCGCTCGTACAGCGGTTTATCAAAGATAAATTTCAAGCAAATTATAAATTGACGGTCGGGGTAGATATTCTAACTAAAGACGTCGAATTCGAGCCTGGAAAAATCGCTACCTTATCGATTTGGGATATAGGCGGACAACAACGCTTCGAATTTATAAGATCCACCTTCTATAAAGGAGCTGCGGGGGCATTACTTGTCTTCGACCTTACTCGAGAACAAACATTCACGGAAACCCGTAAATGGCTCAGTGAAATAAAACAGTTTGCCAAACCGGATCTTCCATTTGTACTAATCGGTAATAAATTAGACTTAGTGGAGGATGTAGGAATGGTAATAGACAGGGAAGAAGCCCGAGCATTTGCCGAAGAGGAAGGAAGCATCTATATCGAGACCTCGGCAAAAACAGGTGTGAATGTTGAACAGGCATTTACCGAATTAACCCAGCAGATTATTCATTCTCGCCAAAGCTAAACATATTTTTACTTAACTCTCTTATTTTGATTCAATATTATATCGATTCAAGAATATTTCTATTACATAAGTGTTTGTATTATGAGTTCATATAAATTAAAGATGATTTTAATCGGAGCAGGAGCGGTGGGAAAAACATCCCTTGTGCATCGCTTTATCAACGATGAGTTTCAAGCAAATTATGAGTTAACCGTGGGCGTTGATTTTAAAACAAAAAAAGTGGAAGTGGATTCAGGAGAAACTGCAACATTATCAATTTGGGATGTAGGCGGCCAGAAACGATTTCAATCAATACGAACCACGTTTTATCGTGGCGCTGCCGGTGCACTGCTGGTGTTTGATCTCACCAGACTCGGAACCTTTGAAGAAGTGAAACATTGGTTATCTGAGGTGAGAGAGTTTACCAAACCCGATATTCCGTTCGTACTTATCGGGAACAAATTAGATTTAGTAGAGGCAATGGGAGAAGTGGTCGATCGTTCAGAGGCAAAGGAGTATGCGGAAAAAGAAGGGAGTACTTACATTGAGACCTCGGCAAAAACGGGAGAGAAGGTGGAAGAAGCCTTCGTGGAGTTGACCAATAGAATTGTTAATGATATGGATGAATAGAAAAGTCTCGACCTATTTATTATCCTTTTCTCTTTCTTAGTGTATCTGCACATTGGAAATTATCGATGTCGTGGCACAAGTCATCATGGATCGTTTTAATGGCGCGTTTTAATTTCTGGTCCTCAATGACCAGCGATAAATTCAGTTCATCATAACTCTGAGAAAGGGCTTTCACTTCAATCCCGTTTTTATCTAAGGCTTCAAAGATTCTCGATCGGGTACTGTTGTCCAAGACCTTGAGCCCTGTAATATTGAGCACCCCCACGTTTTTCGAATTTATTTCAAAAAATTCGAGTTCCAAGAAATCTCGAAATGTCTCCCGTAATGATTTCATTGCCAAATCTAAATCTTCGCGACTTACAATGAAAGAAGTACTCACTTCCGAGGAGCTCTGGGAAACCAGGGACACGCTAATGTTTTTCTCTCCCATCACTTTAAAGATCCTTGCCAGTATACCGGGAACGCCCACCATACTCCCCGATGTGATGGTTATGATGGAGGCATCCTCTAATGCGGATACTCCCTTAATTTGACTAATATCTGTACTATCCGAAATGACGGTATAGTTTTCTTCTTCCTCAGGCTGATCGAAGTTACGGATTTCCAAGGCGATCCGTTTCTTTTCGATGGCTTCCAAACATTTGGGATGCAAGACTTGAGCCCCAAAATTTGCGATTTCCTTTGCTTCGGCATAATCAATTCGTTTTATAAGTGCCGCCTCTGGCACGTATTGAGGGTCTATAGCAAGGAGCCCGTCTACGTCTTTCCAGAGGATAACCTTAATATCTTTATCGCTTCCCCTTTCATAAAGTGCTCGAGCAAGAATAGTAGCTGTATAATCTGAACCTCCCCTTCCTAAGGTGGTGATGTAGCCGATTTTATTCCGGCCTATGTATCCTGTGACGCAGGAAATCGTATCCTTCTTTGGATTTTCTAACAAGGGAAGGATCCTCTTTTCCACACGGTTATTGGTCAACTCATACAACGGATATGCGTTATTAAAATTGTCATCGGTAATAATTAAATTATTCGCAGAGATAAATATACTATTATGACCTCGGCTCAACAGATATTGATTTAAAATATAGGTCGATAGAATCTCGCCAAAACTGGACACATAATCCTTATAATAAGGTTCCAACCCGAATTCCTCGATATCGGAAAATGCTTCCTCCAATTCGCTTAGTTTCTCATCGACCCATTCCATTGCAGCCTCATAATAGTCAGATCCTCGTTGAAAGATATTTTGAATCACATTCATATGTCGCTTTTCTATAAGTGCCATATTCTCATTAATTTTATGGGGTTCATCAATACTGTTTGCGGTTGCAATTAAAAGATCGGTGATTCCTTTAAATGCTGAAGCCACATACACCTTCTTTGCATCTGAATATATATTCGTAATCTTATCTATTTGTTTGAACGCATTATTATCAACTAGACAACTTCCTCCAAATTTCATTACTACTACCGTCATTTTCACTCACTTTCCTACCTATTTGAGAGAGTCTTCTTCTATTCTCTTAAAGATAAAAGGATCGGTCATACAAATATTTTTTGTTTCTGGATGGCACTTTCGAAAAAGCTAAAATTTTTTAACAATAAGATCGAATATTAATATTAATAGTCTATTTTATGTAAAAATTAGAAGAAAGAAGGCTTATTATTATGATATATGCAGAATATGATCAACTTGCACAAGTTTCCGGATTAACGGCTTTTATTGCCTTGTTAATTGGATTTTTACTAGGTTCTGTTGTTCTCTATAAATCAATCAAGACGAGGGAGAAGGTTATCTTTCTTTTCTTTCTCTGCGTTATTTTTACACTAAGCCCTTGGTTTCCCAGCGGTGGGGGGTATATCTACTGGTTAATCACGGATGAACTTATTACATATCAATTTTATGTTATTTTGGGTACCGCAGGAATTCCGATCGCGATTATTGCGTGGCTCTATGTCTATAAATTTAATATCTATCCCGAGAAAGGAAATACACTTATCACCATTTATATTCTTTTTTCTCTCATCTTTGAGCTATATTTATTCTATTTAACCTTGCTTGCTCCCGATGCGCCCGTTAAAGGTTTACTCGGGATCATTTCTAGCACTAATCCCACGGACATTGATTATAAAGGGCTTGTATTGGTCTTTTTGGGGGTTTCCATAATCACCGCTTGCAGTACGGGGTTACATTTCTCAATAAAATCCATGAAGATCGAAAAAAATCCGGAATTACAATGGAAAGGAAGATTTTTATTCATTGCGTTTATTCTATTTGGCTTCTCCGCTACGATGGACGCTATAATCGATATGGAGATATGGCTTTTATTAATTGTAAGGACTTTCCTAATGTTAACAATATTCTTCTTTTATCTGGGCTTTATCTTACCAAAATGGGTTAAAAGTATCCTTTCACTGAAGAAATAATTTTTTTTCTTTTTTTCTCCTCTTCTCTTTCTTAAAAAAAGTTTCCAAGTAGATTCGTTAAGAATTTAGAAGAGAAAACATTTTAGAACTTAATGATAGATTTACATTTGCATTCCACGTGCTCGGACGGGCTCGACTCCCCCACAAAACTGATAGATATTGCTTCTGCTAAGGGACTTAAAGCAATTGCTTTGACAGATCATGACAATATTGATGGTCTAGCAGAGTTTCTCTCCTATGGTGAACAAAAAGAGATTATCGTCATTCCGGGGGTAGAAATCTCGATTAAACATGAACCGGAGCGTGACATTAAGGATGTGCATATTGTTGGCCTTAATATAGACCATCGTTCTTCAATACTTCAAGAAACGCTGAGAAAGCAATTAGAAGGGAGAATTAATCAAAAAAAAGCGATATGTAGTCGCTTGGAAAAAGAGTTTGGATATGACATAAGTTTTAAGGAGGTTAACCAAGAGGCCAGCGGTAATAGCGTGGGACGCCCTCATATCGTGAAAATTATGAAAAAAAATAACCCCACGAAGGTAAAGGAAAAAACCACGAATCAACTCTTTAAAATGATCAGTCTGGGAGGCAAAGCTTATGTGGATAGAGAGTTTGAACTTAACTTGGAAGAGGCAGTTGAGGTAATTAAAGCAAGTAAAGGAACCCCAATTCTTGCTCATCCCGGTGTGTATGAGGTTGCAGACCGTGAGACGTTCGTGAAGATGTGCATGGATGCCGGGATTGAGGGAATTGAAATAGAATATACCTATGATAAAAATCGCCCCTATTACGAGGATCTGGAGAAAGCAAAATGGGCAATGGAGTTTTTTCCCCAGTTTTACAGCAAATTGGCAGAGAAATATGACTTGGTGAAATCGGGCGGATCAGATTATCACGGCGGAAAAAAAGGGATAAAGATTGGGGATGCTCATGTTCCCGACGCATATTTACAATTTTTTCTTTAATGTTATTTTTTCTCGAGACTTTTTTTTTCGGTCTCTTTTTGTTTTTCTATCTTCTTCTTAATTCGTTCTGCGCGTTTTTCCATTGTGTCTTGTACTTCTTGGAAATCCTCTTCACTGGTATAAAAGAGAGGGATCCAGAAACTAGTTGAAAGTAGACCGAAAATGAGGGTCGCCCAGAATATAGTGGCAGAAATACTATCGGTGATATTGATTAACATCCCTCCGAAAATGGCCCCCAATCCCCGACCAATTGCATCTAAAAACGATGCCATGGCAATCATCGTTCCTCTGTGCTCTGGGAAATTGATATCGATAAGGGAAGAATACCAATTCGGGGCAATACCAAAGGAGAATGCTAAACCCACCCCCAATAAGGAGGCGAAAATAATCCAGAGTACCCATGAGGCTAAATAGTCCACCTCTAACGTTCCTAAAAAGTAGGTTTGCGTTCTAATATTCGGAGACATTAAGAAGGCAGCCAATAAAAAAGGGAGGTTAAGAATCCCGCAGATGGTAGCCACTTTTACTCTGCCGGTGATCTCACCTCTCTGCACTTTCTTGTCCGCCCAATGCGCAAGCCCGAACTGTCCAACGATGAAAGCCATTGGACCGGCAATCGCCAATAAGGTGACCACTCTTAGTAATCCTTCGGGATCCCTAAAATCAATCCCCATCTCGATGTTGATATAGGGGAAAAGGAAAGCAGTTAAGATGCCAGTGGCAACGACATCGAACAGATTCATAATTAGAAAAAAGTTTGATCTCCTGGTGAAAATATATTTTAAATCCTCTAGCTGTATTTTGTAGGAATATTGAAGATTTTCCTCAGAAATATCTTCGAATACTTCTTCAGACGCTGCTCGTTTTGGTTCTTTTGTGAATAAAAAATTCAGAACAACGAAACCTAATGCAACAAATGCCAAATAGAAAAAGGGGAGTCTCCAGGTATTCAAGAGGTTCGGATACTCATTCATAATGTATGCTAAATTGGCGGCTACTCCTTTCACATCGGGATCAATTTCATTATAGGGAATTTGATTGAAGGCTAGGGCAATCCCTCCCGCAGCAATCCCGCCTAACATGGTAATTAACCCCCAAAACGCAAACGCTTTCGATCGGGAATCGGAGGATATGATATCCGCTAAATAAGAGAAGGCAACGGGCGTCGTCACTCCTGTTGCTAATGCTGCCAGTATCCGAAGGGTAAACAGTTGCCAGTAAGTGATGACCAAAAAATGAAATAAAGCGGCGATCGACCATGCAATACCCGCTAAAATTAATAACTTCTTTCGTTCATAGAGATCGGTGAGATATCCGAAAAACAAGGTGGAACCGCCTGCAACAATGGTATACGTACCCACCATTAATCCAATGGCATCGAACTGGACTTCTAAATCTGCAGCGATCAGCACTTGATTGGGAAGTACCAGTGCACCGTCCATAATAATGATCGCGATCAGAGCTAGAAATAGAAAAACCGATAAAAATTCCTTTTTGGTGAGTTTCATATTAAAATAACGTTCTCTGAAATTAAATAATTAATATTTCAAACAAGAAATCACTAAAAAAATTTGTTATATAAAAAAAAGAGGTGTTATGACGAAGGATTGAGCTCCTATTTGAGCATCTCTTGGATGTCCTTGATTCGGTTTTTCACTTTTTGTTCCATCGCTTGTAACTTGGCTTGTTTTTCTTTTAATTCCTCACTTGTAATTTCCCCGGATAATTCTTTCATTTCGAAATCAAGAGACATATTCTCTATGTCAGTCTTTTTGAGTTTGAGCTGGACTAAGGTCTTTTTTAACTTTTTCTTCTGTTGAGGATCCATTTCCTCCGTTTCTACTGGGGATGGAGGGGTCTTAGTCTTAGTTTCGGGCTCTACTGACTGAGCAGGGGAGGTCGCTGGTTTTTCCTGTGTGGTGGTGGGTTTTTGTTTTGCTTGCTTGGGGGGTTTTGCTTGTTCTTCCGCTGAAACCTTTGGCTTGCTCGCCTTTTGCGTTTTCTTTTTTGACGCCGATTTGATTAACTCTGTGGGAGACTTGGCCTTCTTTTTGGCCTTTTTCTTGGGTTTTTTTACATGTTCAAAGGGAGAGGATTTCAGCTTTGATTTCGCATCTCTCGGAATGGAAGTAATTTTTTTCGGTTTACTTTTTACCATGAAATCTTTTGGATCCAGTTTAACCCCTCCGATTTTCTTCTTTTTCGGTTTTTCTGAATTCTTTATCTGTGGTTTTTTTATTTCATTTGCAGCTTTTGAAGCGGTGGGCTCTTGAGTCGTCTTTGATTTTTCTCCAAACTCCATAGAGGTTGGTACACTTTGTTGCTGTGATTTTGGACCTTGTGGGGCTTCACCTTGAGGTTTTTGAACCTCCGGTGTTTTTTGCGGAGTTTGCTGTGGAGTTTCGGTTGGCGGTTTTTGAACTTCCGGTGTTTTTTGCGGAGTTTGCTGTGGAGTTTCGGTTGGCGGTTTTTGAACCTCCGGTTTTTTTTGCGGAGTTTCCTGTGGAGTTTCGGTTGGCGGTTTTTGAACTTCCGGTTTTTTTTGCGGAGTTTGCTGTGGAGTTTCGATCGGCGGTTGTTGGGCTTCTGATGGTTGGGAAGCTTCCGCTTCTGTAGCTTCCTCTGGAGCCGCTTCTCCTTCTTCAATTTTTAAAATTTTCTTAATTTTTTGAGATTTTTTATAAAACTCTCTTCCCAATCCGTCATCTCCTAAATCTATGCACAGATCTGAAATCTTATCGAATAATAAAGCCGCTTTTTCAAATTCCTCCCTTTCCAGTGCAGCTTTTGCTTCTTCGGTCAGTTCATCTCTTTTCAAAAGCGGTTGTAATAAAGGAGAGACTTCTGCATTCATTTCCAAAACATCTGCAATAATCTGGATCATTTTATCTCGATTATCAGGATCAGTTGCAATCATAGAGTATGTTTTAATCCCTAAGATCCTTTCAATGTTTTCGGCCTCCATTGCATCGGGCAGATCTTGCTTATTTCCAATTACAGCAACTTGCGCATTCGGAGCATTTTCATCAATAAGCTCCAAGAAGAATTTGCTCTTTTCTACATTTTCTAAACTTGAATCCGTGATTAATAAGACTGCATCACTCCCCTTCAAGAACTTGCTCCATAAATAACTGAATTGCTCTTGTCCGGCATTATCCCAGAGATGGAAATGCAGTTTTCCAATTTTAATGGTGGCGATATCCCCGGTTATGGTCGGAATATGCTGCATTGGAATCTCTTCTGCTTTAATTAATTTCGTGATGGTTGTTTTGCCCACTCCGGAGAATCCGATTAAGGTTATCTTTGGTCTGAGGTTTTTATGAATGGAGTCGATTGTCGGATCAAACACTTCAAAAGTTTTCGCATCGGAATGATGCTCCAGGATATCCTCGAAGAGATTCAAAAATTCCTTCTTGCACTTGAGCAACTCTTTTTTAATGTTATCAAAATCGTCTGTCAGCCCCGTGACGAAGAGAAAAATGAGATTGAGTTCCTGGTCAGCGGTATAGGAGATTCTGTATTTGTAATAGTCGTGATACTCGATTTCCTTGGGGTTTCGTCCAAATGCATCTTCCTTAAGTTCTTCAACAAGATTATTAAAGGTTTCTTCTTTTAATGCCTTTCCGAATTGCCTGTAATACAATAACTCCTCATTTCTGTAAATATATACTTGACGAAGTATAGTTTTCACCTATTATATAATTGATTTAAGTTAAATGAATTATTCAAATTGATTATTATTCATAATGAAGTATTAGATAAATATAATATTCATTCGTCTAATTCTATTTATAAAAATAATATAAAACTCTTTATTTATTATTTTCCCTTAAGCATATCGGATTTCTTATTGCGCAATAAATTTCACTAATTTCTTAATAATCTTATATTTATCCTCAGCTAACCCTTCTTCGTTGATGGACTCTTCTATTTTATTGATTTCCCTTTCAAAATTAAACTCCGAAAAATGCTTAATTAATCCGCTTTCATCGGCTGTAGTGCGGCTGAGTTTCTTCAGAAACTTGCTGATGCTGGGCATAAATGTTGAGAGATTCACATCTAGATCTAATCTGGAAATTAATATCAATCTTTTACTGAATGTAAAGAGATAGATATACTTTTCGGCTTCGAGTGCAAAGGAATTTATTTTCTTTAATCCCAATCCTTCGGCAATCTCCATTCTGTCCGAGATGAGTTCTAAAATCTTTTGCGGGATCACCTTTTCTTTAGGAAAGGCGTCTATCGTGGAGCCCAGAACAATCCCGTATTTATTGGCCAAAGCGCATTCCGTTTCCAACTCAGAATTCATCTGCGCGATGATCTCATCATAACTTATCTCTTTCATGGTCCAATCTAATCCCTATTTTTGATAAAAAATCTTCTAATCCTATTAACACATTAACTTTAACCTTTTTAAATTTCATCGTCAGAAAAAATCCGGACTCAATCAAGAAATTGCCTAGAAGAACAGCGAAGATTGATTTTTTTTTCATATCATCTAGGGCTTTTTTAAATGATAATCTTTTAATGTAAATTCTAATTATATTTAATTAAAGATAAAGTAATTAAGGTCTATAACAAGATATGTCAAAAGAAGAAGATAAAGAAAAAGTACAATATACGACCGTGTCGATACCGAAACCACTGGCAAACAAGATCAAAGACAGAATGAAGGGAACGGGCTTCAGTTCTGTATCAAGCTACGTTATTTATGTGCTGAGGCAAGTTCTCTCGTCAATTGAGGAAGATGAGCGGAAAAAGCAGGCATTTTCCGAGGAAGAGGAAGAGAAAGTAAAACAGAGACTACGAGATTTAGGGTATATTGACTAATTATTGAGAAGGAGATTGGATTAAGAGAATGATAGAGCCACACGGAGGTTCTTTAGTTAATAAAGAACTTCCCGAAGTTGAAAGGAAGCGAGTTTTAGAGCAATTTGACGAATTTGAGAAAATTACGGTTACCCCTCAGATTTGGAAGGTCATAAAAAATATTGCCTACGGGGTGTTTAGCCCTTTGGAAGGGTTTATGCACGAAAACGATACATTGAACGTGCTCGAGCATATGTGCTTGGAAAATAACGAGATCTGGCCCTTTCCCATTGTATTGGACGTTACCGAAGAGGAGGTAAAGGACATCAAGCCCGATGATCGAATTTTATTGGTAAATGCTGCGGATAAACCCCTTGCAATGCTGATAGTGAGCGAGATCTACGAGTACGATAAAAAATCCTACGCCCAAAAAGTATACGGGACGACCGATACGAGCCATCCGGGAGTGAATAAGGTGTTTAACATGAAAGACAAGCTTATCGGAGGAGAAATCTTTCTGGTGGAGCATGAACCCTCTGTTTTTCCCGATTTAGATCTCAAGCCTTTAGAAACCAGAGTGTTGTTTAAAACCAAAAACTGGGATAGAGTTGCCGCTTTTCAGACCCGGAATCCGCCCCATTTAGGACATGAATACGTGCAAAAAGCTGCGCTTACGATTTCGGATGGGTTGTTCATTAATCCCGTTATGGGAAAGAAAAAGAAAGGCGATTTTAGGGATCAGGTGATTATAGACGCCTATAATACACTTATCGATAATTACTACCCCGAAAATCGGGTGGTGTTGAGTACCTTCGAAACGGAGATGCGATATGCGGGACCGAAAGAAGCTATCTTTCATGCGATTGCCAGGAAAAACTTCGGCTGTGACAGAATTATTATTGGACGAGATCATGCAGGAGTGGGCGATTTTTATGGACCTTATGATGCCCATAAAATCTTCGATAAGTTTCCGGACTTGGGAATTGAACCGATTACCTTTCGGTCTTTCTCGCGCTGTACGGTGTGCAATTCGGTGGTGAACGATAAGATCTGTCCCCACCCCCCTGAGGAGCACGTCTTTTTCAGCGGCTCAAAAATTCGGAAGCTCATCAGAGAATCTAAAAAGCCGACCCCTGATATCATGCGCCCAGAAGTCGTGGATGTCATATTAAAATATCAACAACCCTTTGTAGAATAATTATAAAGTAGATACAAAAAAGAAAAAAAGAAAAAATCGTGAGAACAAGTATGGAACATAAAGGATTTACATTATGGTTTACCGGGCTGTGTTGCTCCGGCAAAACGGTACTTGCCGATGCGCTGGCAGAGGATTTAGAGGAACGAGGTATGAAAGTAGAACGGTTGGATGGGGATATCGTGCGCAAGAGTCTAACCCGGGATTTGGGATTTACCGCCGAAGATCGAAAGATGAACATCGAACGGGTGACCTTTGTCTCGAAACTCTTATCCAGAAATGGGGTAGCTGTGCTCGCCTCATTCGTGTCGCCTTACAATGAAATCCGGGCTGAGATCAGAGATGAGATCGACAACTTCATTTTAGTGTACGTAAACTGCCCCCTGGAAGTGTGCGAAGAGCGGGATGTGAAGGGCATGTACGCAAAGGCGCGGGCCGGCGAGATTGAGAACTTTACCGGGATTGACGATCCCTTCGAAGAACCAGACAATTACGAGATCGAGGTAAGAACGGACAAGCAGACCGTTGAGGAGAGCAAGAACTTAATCCTCGATGCCTTGGATGACATGGGCTATCTTCCGAACGGTGCGGAGCAGTAAGTTCCGGAATCTATTCAAACCTTACATTCTTTTGTTCGGACCAATAATTTCAGTACGATTATATGAAAAATTTAGAAATGAGGTAGAGAAAGTTGAATAAAAAAGTATCAGTAGAGATCCCCGGTGGGTTAAAACAACGTATTGATGAGTTAAAGAAAAAAATGCAATTAGATTTGGAGACCCTCCTTCGGCTTTTACTTCACGATGCCGTTGCCGAAAAAGAGATCGATTTAGCAATTCAAGAATATCAGAAAGGGCACGTTACGCTGGGAGAAGCAGTATTAATTGCAAACACGGACTATTGGACTTTTCTTGACATTCTTCACGACCGGAAGATTTCTGCCAATATTAATGAGCAAGATCATAAAAGAGAAATACAAAAGGTTCGTAATAAAGAATATAGAAAATATATTAATGCAGAATCGAGTAAATAATAAAGTTTATTTAAAACCAAGAACTGGGACAGAGTTGCCGCCTTCCAGTTGCCGCCTTCCAGACCTGGAACCCGCTCCATTTGGGGCACGAATACGTGCAGAAGGCAGCGCTTACGGTTTAAAAACTAAAATAGTTTTTAAAATCGGATAAAAACTCTTTCTTGGAAAGTGATTTAAATTCTCTTACCTTTCCTAATAAATCCTCCAATTTTTCAATTCTTTTTAGAACAACATCTTTATCAATTTTCATCTTGGAAAACCTCATCAAGATATGCGTTATCAAAAAAGGCAAGAAGGGGTTTGATATCAACGTACCTCCGTATTGCATTTAATTCAACCTCATTTTTAAATGTCTCATCGGAGCAATATATGAGAATTCCTTGATTTATTACCTTGAAGAGAAAGCGCGGGGGTACGTTGTTGAGTACTCTCACGTCGGCCTCAACGGTATAATCAAAAATTTGCTCAATTTCCGAAGCAATTTTCGCAAAATAAAGCGGGTTCGGCTCAATCTTCGGCTCAATCACTATTCCAATATCAATATCACTGAATTCATTCTGCCTCTCCAATGCGTAGGAACCATACAAGTAGGCAATTTTCACCTCTTCGTGCCGCTCGAAAAGCGGTTTTAATTCATTTCTTAATTGTGCTTTTGGAATGATTCTGTGTTTTGGACGTTTCATGTTATCCTCGCCTCATATCTTTTTTTACCATACTAATAATAATCATTTTGGTATTTAAAAGACTAGATTCTTAACTTTCAACTTTCAACAACTTTTTATTTTAATTTGATACAAGAAAATTTAACCGTTTGGGCTTAATGAGAAATGTTTCTTGCGAGGGAGAGATGAATAAAAAAAAGTAAATTATTGTTTAGAAGGTCTTTTATAACCCTTTATTTGTTATTTTTCTTCAGTTTCGGTAATAACATTGCCGAAATAACACATATTACACCAAGCAGCACCAAGGGATTATAGCCCGGAATCTCAAATCCATCTTCTTCATTGACGCCGTTTTCTTCATCAACCTCACCAGTTGTGAAGCTCCAAGTTTCAGATTGAGCGATCTCTGTTCCGTCGTCCGCCACGGCGTACCACTCGTATTGTGTATTGTTAGAAAGATCCGACCAAGTAATTGAGGCGCGCTCTCCGCTTGTGACTCCCGAATCCGTGCCAATCAAGCTGTCATCGGAGGCA
>JAWOCD010000075.1:0-109428 GCA_046483985.1 Promethearchaeia archaeon | reverse complement strand
GTATGGATAATCGTCCGAAATAATCCCGAAATATTGGATGAAATCCGAATAGAGCGCACCATCAGGGGGTCGTTTCTTACAAATAATTTGCGATTAATAGAGGTGCCTAATGTGGCAAGTGGGGTAATTTCCGTGTAGATAATCCCAAAAACGGTTATTTTATAATTGATCCTTCTTTTGTAAAATTAACCGAGTTAAGATTTAAAGTTTAGTTCCCTGTCACAAAAATAGATTTTTTGAAATAAAAGCCCGTCCCACTATGAATTTCAAATATTTTGAGTAATTAAGACTCTTAGAAGGTTAAAATAAAAAAAAACAAGTAATTTTAATTCTTCTATTCCTCCTCAACTTTAAAGAAGCCAAAAGCAGAGAGTGTTAATCCTATAAAAATTGATAACGGTGCAAGAATTCCGATAATATCGACTATTCCAGGCATGACCATAGGTCCTCTTCGTCCAATTTGGCTATGAACGAACCACATTGAAATGGTAATTAATAGACCAGTAAGGATGAATGTGGAACTTTTGCGTATTTCACCAACTCCTTTCAGAATTAGATAAATATAGACAAAAATTATTAATCCAACTTCAAGTAACAACGGAAAAAGGATAAATAAATTCATAGTAGCTCTTTCAAAGGAGGAGATTATTGTCATCGCTAAAAATAATCCGATGAGAACCACTATCAGAATAGAGATTATTTGTTTCGTCTTTCTAATAACATTTTTTTCTAAATGATAAACTAAGGGCAGAGTAAAAACAGATAGGGCCAAATTACTGATAAAGATCATGAAAATTTCCCCCGGAAAGATTAGACGTTTGACTGAATCAAAAAACAATGCTAAAAATATGGAGGAGGCGGCAAAATTGAAGTCCTTTAACTCGTTTTTTAACGCTCGCCGGAAAAATGAGACAAAATAAATTAAAATTCCCACAGATACGACAGCCCAGAGAATATATTCGATTAATGCAAGATCCATTCCCAATTCTTTCTCCAATTTGTGAATTATTTATAAAATGATAAACAATCATTGAAATTAATTTTAATTCTCATATTGTATTATTATTCACAAATTATTAAGAGAAACTAAGGAATGAACAGTATAAAAACGTCAAGGAAATTTTTATTGGACCTCATTTTGAAGAGAAGTTTAGAATGCCTCTTGGAACAAAGGTAAGATCGGGGTTTGGAAGTTTTGGGTATGCCTTAAGTTCCGGATTTTTGCCGCCTGGCTAGCTAATTTTTATATAAAGAATAGAGTTAATAAAAACAAGTACCCAATTGAAAATAGGATATGGATCGTAGCAAAAGTTCCTCCCGTTTTTAATAACCGCTTGAAGGTTAGATTTTCCACGTTATTTTTTTGTGCTATTTTTAGGGTCATCATATCACACGCTGCTCCTTGCGGGATTAAATTCCCTCCAATATTTATCCCAATTAGAAAAGCAAAAAGTAAGGGGGCGGCAGGGAACTCATATTGGTTAATCAATAGCTCAATAATTGGTATAAATACGAGAGCGGTGGGGGTATTAGCAACAAGGCCAGAAATTAAACTTATTCCAATCAACAAGATAAATCCCAATAAAAAGGGATTAAATTGTTCAAACGGGATATTCTCAAACAAATCTTTAAAACCTGCCTCGATGAGACAGCCAATTACTATATAAAGGGCAATAAAGAAAAAAACTATCTCCCATTCTACATCCCGTAATAGTTCACTTAAAGGTTTTTTGGTATAACCCCGATTTGTAAGGACAAGAAAAAGCGCCGAAAATGATGCTGTTAAATAAAGATTCGGGAGAATTGCAAATAGTGCAACGGTTATAATAATCACTATGCTATTAAAATAGAACATCTTTTTATTTTTAATCATGACATCTGCATCTATTAAATCCAATACGAAATTTTTTTGAGTTTCCTCAATCTTTGGTTCTTTATTTAAGAGAAAAGTATCAAGAAGAAATATCGTGGCAAATAGTAAAAAAAACGAAAAGATCCAGAAGTTTTGGACAAAATAAAGGGTATCTAAGTTAAAATAGGTAGAAATGATTATATTCTCCCCGCTTGAAAAAGGAGTTATAATAGAACCTATATTTATACAAATTGTCATTCCCAATAAATAAGTACCGGCTTTTACTTTAAGAAATCTACAGAGCCTCACTACAACGGGAACTAATATAAGAACCACCACTACATCGTTAATAATTGCAGCCAACAAGGTGGTTATTAAACAAATTAGGTAGAAAAAGACTCTCTGATTACCCTTTGAGATCTTAAACAATTTAACAGCAAGATATTCAAGAATATTCGAATCTTGAGCAATTTTTGTGATGATACTCATACTAAGTATGATGATAATCGCTTCAAATTCGATAAAGCCTATAAATATCTCTAATCCTAATCCCTTAGTTATCCCCGTAATGGTGGCTGCTAAAAACGCACAAGCAAGCGAAATTGCGACAAAATCTAAATCTTTGAAAGAATAACTGATAAGGATAACAAAGAATAGAATTGCAATTAGGATTAGAAGAATTAAATCCATTTTTAAAATTGAAATCCATTTTTAAAATTGAAATCCATTTTTGATATTAAAACTTTATATGATATTTAAATTTTATAAAAAATATTGAAATCGTAAGACCACATTTTTAAATAGGTCAATATCTAACTTATAATTAAATAATGCTTCGGACTAATACCTAAGCATTAACCTATATTGTCTAATGTACTAATCACGTATCAGAGAATATGAATTTCACGCCTTTAGGTGTGAGTAGTTCAATCTTTAGATAGCATATTAGCATATTCTAGATTTAAGAATTAAAAATAATAGGAAGTGAAAGTATGAGCTTGAAATTTGTCAAAGAATTGTCGGATAATATCTATTTTATTAAAGGACAGAGAAGCGGAAAGTATCCTTACTCTCATTCATTGCTGATTGGGAAATCACTCATAGACACGGGGATTTCAAGTAGATACATTAGAAAACTGAAAAGAAAATACGCCATAAAAAATGTCCTTCTCACACATTGGCATGAAGATCATATTTCGGGAAATCGATTACTTCCAAAAGCTCGCTTTTTCGCGCATGAATACGATGTCCCGATAATCGAAGATGTTAACAAAATGTATAGTTCCTATTATGTTGGAGATAAAACCCAACAAAAAGAATTATTTGAGATGATTTTAGGGGGATTACGTTTAGAAAATACAGAAGTTGACCATTTAATCTCTAATAAACAAACCATGGAGACAGAAGGTGGATTTGAGATTAAGGTTATTCATACTCCAGGACATTCGGCTGGACATTGCTGTTTTCTTGAACTAAGTACAGGAACTGCATTTTTAGGAGATATAGATTTATCAGATTTTGGTCCTTGGTACGCTGCACGAGACTCTTCATTAAGGGATTTTGAAAAATCCATTCAAAAAATAGAAAAAATGGATATCAACCTTGCAGCAACAGGACATAGAGAAATAATTTCTGGCAGGTCCAATATCCAAGAAGATCTAAAACGATATCGTGAAATTTTAACCGAACGAGAAGATAGAATTCTGTCGTTGCTACCGGAAAAGAAACCTACCTCCTTGGCTGATTTAATTGGGAAGAACATCATTTATCACCATTATTCTAAATACGAAATTTATGAAAAAATGGCCGAAAAGGTCATGATTCAGCAGCATTTAGAGAAATTAGTGAGCGAAGACAAAATCAAGAAAGAAAATGGGAAATTTTTCCGGAAATAGAGAGTTGATCTACTCACGCCTAAAGGAGTGAGACCAAACAATTAATCTCATTATAGATGGAATTGTTATTTATATTTAATTTTTCCTATAATCTTTTTTGGAAATTATCATTATAAGTGGTATACATTAGAATTATCCCGATGGAGATTAAAGTTTGCGGGATAATTATCAGCTGAATAAGAAAAAAATTCAATAAAGGGATGGCAGAGATATGCAATATCATATTTTGGGGCTGAAAAACCATTCCAACTACAAATAAAACGGGACAAATGAGTATTTTGAGGGCAATCTTTCGATCACGATATTCTTCTGACCTTAAATAGAGAAATATAAATGTGTACATATAGATTGAAACTCCAAGAGTCCCCCATGTCAAATAAATAACGTTTAAGAGGAGACTACCCCGAATTGTAGAGGGAGAAACGATAAATGTAAATATTGTTAAGCCCACAAGGAGAGCAGAAAAATAATATCCACGATAAAAATAGTTATGTCTATTAATAATGAGTTCGGTGTTGAAAATCTTTAATAAAACAGCAATATGAAAAAAAAATGCTCCAAACTGATCAAAAACTAAAATTTGGAAGGGGGAATCTACAACATATTGCCATAAAATATTAAAAATATTAGAAAACCCAATCAATACGAATGCAATCCCCCAGGTAAGAGTGTTTAACTCTTGGAGGGGAGAGGTTTTTTCGAGCGGCTTAAATTTAATCATATAAATCGTATAAGTTCCGATTAGAAACAATATACTAATACTAATGGCTAAGCTAATTAAATAGATAAGATCAAAAATGTTCAAAACATTATAGGGGCAAAATATCATTTTTTCTCCTAAAGATTATTCCTCTATTAGTTATTTAAAAATTTTCTTCATATTAAATTCGATTTTTAGCCTTTTGAAGAATTCAAGATAGGCTTTTTATAAAACCGCATAATAGCTTTTAAATATTATTAAAAGTGCGACCGAAATCAAGATAGGACAGAGAATAAGAAAGATATTATAGATTAGAGCGAAATTAGCTAGTTCGACGGCAAAATCAATTAAATTATGCGGTTGTAATAGGAAGCCAACGGTAAAGAAAATAGCTGCAATCAAGATCATTCCCGCTCTCCGTCGTTCTTTACCTCCTAATTTAAAAGCCAAGTAAAGAAATATTCCTGGAAAGACGGATATTCCGATAACCAGGAGAATAATATAAATAATTTGAAATATGCCTAATATCCGAACCATCTCGGGGGTAACAAATAACGTGAAAAGAATTAAGACGATCAAGGCAATAGAGAAATAATATCCCTTATAAAATTCATATTTATTAATTGAATATTCTGTATGAAGGATTTTCATTAAAATTGCTAAATTTACAAAGAATACAGAGATATTATCCAACCCTTCAGCAAGTTCTGGATTAGAGATCACATATCTCCAAATTAGATTGAGGATATTTGCAGCAGTAAGAAAAAGATATGAAATGCTCCATGTGATTACGTTCCATTTTTGTAAATTGGTAATCTTCTTAGGCTCTGTTAGGATTTTATAGAAAGAATAAAGAGCTATTACAAGAGATAAGATTATGGTTATTACCCATAGGGATATATCCAGAGTAGAGAAAGGGTCAGAAAAATGACGATAAACTAATTGCATGAGTCCGCTCCTTATGAAGTATTGAATAGTTATGATATATAATGGTATAGTTAAGGATAGAATTTAAAAGAAGTTAATCAATTTTTCGAAAATAATCAATATTCAAATTTGGAAAACAACTATCGATTTCTTCCATTTCTTTCAATTCTTGGATATTTAATCGATTTTTATCGCTCAGATCTTTTGCTGCCCAGATCAGTTTATTAAAGCGTTGGTGATGATGGTGAAAACGTTTATTTGCATATTCTTTTGCTTGTTTTGTATATAATAAAAATGGCCAATCACTTCCTTCCATGAGCAATAGTTCTCGTGCAGTTTGTTGTAAAACACGGATTCCCCATTCATTCGGATTTTCAATACGCGCAAGAATCATCTCCAAATCATTAATAGAAGAATTGATATAGGACCAGATCCATTCATGGTCTTTATTTTTCCAGACTTCAAAATGACCTCCTTTTCCCCAACTACTTTCTTGCATTTGAATAATTGAAAACTTATCACCATAGGCTTTAATAAAATCTGAAAAAGTGATCATCTTTAACTCCTTAGAATTATGAATTAAGCGGAAAACTTGTTTTAACCAATCGATACCCTCCATCCACCAATGTCCATACAATTCAAAATCATAAGGGGATACAATAATCCCATCGTATTTATTGTGCGAGTGGGCAAAATCAGATAATTCCTCCTTTAAAACAGAGATAAAATGTGCGGCATGAGATTTTAGGGCCTTTTGAGCCTCTGTAACATCATATAACTCTTTATTTTCCTTTGAAACGTTTTTCTCGGTAATTTTCCAATACCGTAAACCGGATGTTTTATCTTTCTTATGAAATTCACGATAATTTGGATCGCCCGGATATCCAATCTTGGAATCCCACACTTGTCTGCTTGATTTCTTATTTCTTCCGAATACGCAGACATTCGACTCCAACCGATAACCAAAATTGGTAGTAAGATCTAAATCATTTCTTGACTCGATTATGTCTGCATTTAAAATACCGTGTGAATCAACGAAAAAGTAATCTAAGCTTGAATTATGCAGCCAATAGTCAATACTTTCTCGTACATCTCCATTTTTAATTTGTTTTGGGCGATATGCACATTCAGGCAGCCAGATTCCGCTGGGCTCACGGCCGAAGTGCTTTTTGTGGGTATCAATCGCAGTTTGAATCTGAGAAAAAATACCTGAATCATATTTGAACAAAGGAAGAAGACCATGTGTAGCAGCGCAAGTAATTAGCTCTACCATGCCTTCCTCTTCTAACCACTTAAAGGTTCCAAGAATATCTCGATAGTAGTTATGATAAAATGTGTCTAATACACGCTCAAATCGCTTTTTATAGAATTTAGCCAAAGATTTTTTTTGAGGATGGCTGTGAAACCTTTGGATATCCCCTTCCGCTCTGTCAATTAGATCATTCATATATTCTTCAAACCTTAGTTTCATATAGTCATCGGCTAATTGCTCAGCCAGAATTGGCGTGATATTAATGGTGATGGCAGTTTTTATTCCTTCCTCTTTTAATTGCCGTAATATGTTTAACATTGGAATGTAGGTTTCATTCATTGCCTCAAAAAGCCATTCCTCTCCGGCTGGCCAAGTACCAGAACGTTTACACCATGGAATATGACCGTGCAACACTAAGCCAAAATATCCTAAACTCGGACTCATATATTATAATAAGATTTTAATTTATATATGATTTAATTCCAATTCTATTAAGTTAATCAACGGCTTTCTTCGAAGATAAAGAAATTAACTTAGCGTTAATCGTTTTATTTATGTCTAATATAACAAAAGACGTAGGGGGACCGTAATAATGCTTTTCTAAATAGCCTTTTCCTGGATTAATAAGCAAAAAATCATCCCTCTGTTCAATAAGCGGATAATGAGTGTGGCCATATATAAGAATGTCAAGAGTAGGGACATTAAATGAATTTAGGGCCTTTTTTTCCGTATAGGTGGACTCTCCGCCGGAGGCAGGATGGGTTAAACCAATTATCTTTCCGTCTATCTGAAGGATTCTCTGTGAAGGCACACGCGTCCGAATCTTAAGAGTATCTGCATTTCCATAAACCCCATAGAACTTATCCCCTTTAAGTTCAATTAATTTGTCGATAATATCCACAACAACGTAATCGCCTACATGAAACAAATACTCGTTTTGATAAATAGCATCTAATATAGCCCCCGGTAAATCTTCAAACTCCAAACGTAGATGAGTATCTCCTAAAACCGTTATTTTAGTCATTTTTAAGAAATAACAAGGATGATCTATTCAATTATCTCAGTAATCTCATTAAGATCCTTACGATAAGTTGGTTCTGGAACCGGCTTTGAGATATATCCAAATGGAAGGATCGTCAAAAGAAAATTTTCGGGGTTAATTTCCAATAATTCTTTTGCTTTTTCTCTGTCCATACTTCCAAGCCAACATGTGCCAATATTAAGTGTCCACGCCATTAACATCATATTCATTGAGGCTAATGAAGTATCTTGAATATACCAGTTAGGATTTTCATGGACGAGGGCAACGATAGCGACCAAAATAGGTGCCTCTTTTACAAATTTTCCGTATATGGCCGTTTTAGCCAATTTATTTATGAGGTCCTTTTTTTTAATTACGATGAATTTCCATGCTTGGCGATTCGATGCAGATGGAGCCCATCGACCCGCTTCCAATATCATCTCAATTTCATCGTCCGGAATCATTTTGTTAGAAAATTTGCGAATACTTCTCCTTTCTTTTAATAAATTTAATAATTTTTGGGGTTCAACCATTTTTTATCACTTAATAAAGATTTAGTTAGAAGAAATATTATTTTTATCTTATTTTTAAATAGGTCAATATCTAACTTATAATTATGCAAAGCAATATGAGAAATTTGAAAAATTATGGGGACCCTTATAGAAGATCAAATAATAACACGATGGGCTCATAAAGTTTCTCCAGATTCTTGCCTTCCCAAATATCCCCGCCCTCAATTAAAAAGAAATGAATGGAAAAATCTGAATGGTACCTGGACTTATGCAATTAAAAAGAAGGGAAAATCCAGACCCAAACATTTTAGTAAAGAGATTTTAGTTCCTTTTCCTATTGAATCTGCTCTGTCGGGAGTGGCAAAAAAATTAAATCCCCGAAAGAAATTATGGTATAAGCGAACTTTCGTAATCCCAAAAGACTGGAAAAGTAAGCAAATTATTCTACATTTTGGCGCAGTGGATTGGGAAGCAACAGCTTGGGTGAATGGGAAACAAGTAGGACGGCATAGAGGGGGGTATACCCCATTCTCCTTCAACATTTCTAAATATATTACATACTCCGGAGAAAACGAATTAGTAGTTGGCGTTTGGGATCCAACAAATAAAACCGGAGTAGTGAGAGGAAAGCAGACACTTAGACCTTGGGGGATAAAATATACATCGGTATCTGGGATATGGCAAACAGTCTGGTTGGAACCTGTTTTTAGTACACATATTGAATCTATTCAATTATTCCCTGATATTGATCAAAAAAGTATAGAACTTAAATTAAATGTAAAAAATCCCAAGCAAGATGATACTTGCAGAGTAACTATTTCAGACGATGAAACTCAGATTATCGAAGAGATTATTGCTCTTAAAGAGAAATATGAGTTTTCTATCGTAAATCCGAAATTGTGGAGTCCACAGCACCCTCATCTGTATGACCTTAAAATTCATCTAATTAGATCTGGAGAAATAATTGATGAAGTTTCCAGCTATTTTGGAATGCGAAAAATCCAGTTGAGTTCGAATAAGGACGAAAAACGACAGATTTCCTTAAACAATAAAAATATTTTCCAATTTGGGGTACTAGACCAAGGATATTGGCCAGATGGGTTATATACAGCTCCAACGGATGAAGCCTTAAAATATGATATAGAAATTGCTAAAGAATTGGGCTTTAATATGATTCGAAAACATGTAAAAGTAGAGCCAGCAAGATGGTATTATCATTGTGACCAATTAGGCATGTTGGTATGGCAAGATATGCCGAATGGCGGAGGGTTGGGAACTTTATCCTTCTTAAAGGGGTTTTTAAAACGAAATAAAAAATACAATCATAATCTAAAAGAATATCATAAGAAGCAATTTTACCAAGAATTAAGAGAAATGATTAACGCACTATTTAATCATCCTTCTATTATTATGTGGGTTCCCTTTAACGAGGGTTGGGGTCAATTTGAGACCAAATCCGTAGTGAATTATACCAGAGATTTAGACCACACACGTCTTCTTAATAATGCAAGTGGGTGGTTTGATCATGAGATCGGTGACATATCCGACTGTCACGAATATGTAGGACCCGCCATGCCAAATAAAATAAAGGGAAGAGCCCCCGTATGTGGTGAATTTGGTGGACTGGGATTGAAGATAAACAATCATCTATGGAAAAAACGAATAAAATTTGTCTATGATAAATTATCCAATTCTGAAGAGCTAACTCAAAAATACGCGGAATTAATAACTAAATTAAAGGATTTCAAGCAAAGGGGTTTGACTGCGGGTGTTTATACTCAACTGACCGATGTGGAAGGAGAAATTAATGGACTTCTGACCTATGATCGTGAAATAATTAAAATTAAAAAAGAAAAACTTCAAGAGATTAATAAAAGTGTAAATTTATAATGCGTTGAATATAAATTTCACTAAACTAAAAAAATAATTTTTATAAAGAACTGTTAAATAATTCTTTTTTATAAAATAAATAAAATAATCCACTCATCAAAAATGAGTGAATCTAAAGAAGAAACAAAACAATATTCGAAAAAAGTCCACTCCTGGACAGAGTTCCCAAACAGTCTTAGCAGAATTTGGGATCAGAATGCACATGGTCTTGATTCCTATGCTTTTTTATTTCATCGCCTTTCTGGCCATGTGGAAAATGTACTCGCTTACATTAGAAAAAGTACGTGAAAATAAGGAGAAACTTAAAGCGCCATTAATAGACGAATAAAAAAGAACTAAGATTTATCTTTTTCCTTTTTCTTGTTATTTTACTGAAAAATAAGATGAAATAAAAAAATTAATTAATAAATCTCCTTTTTATAGATTTAAAAAGATATAATGAATGTTGTAAGTGGGGATGTAGAAACGGGAGGGTCACATGTTTTTATCGGAGGGACAATGAGAGCAAATCCATTAAGCATAGCCGCAACATATTGGACAATAAAAATATTGGAGGAAACTAATGGAATTGAGAAAGCAGCTGATGATTTGGTAGAGAGATTAAATGATTTATTCGAACGGGACGAACGTCCATTTTTCGCACATAACTTAAAATCGTGCGTACATTATGAGACTTTTTCTCCGGCCGCAATGGATATTAGAGACATTAAAAATATTCGAAAAGCCGTTTACCGAAAAAAATGTGTGGATGATATCGCAACGGTATTACTGTCTGAAGGAGTCATAAGTAAATACGGAAATAGAGCTTTTACATGCCTACAACATACCACCGAAGATAATGACAAATTTATTCAAGCTTTCGAAAAAGTGCTAGATCTATTACCAAAATAATTAACCAACTTAAAAAGGTGAATTAAATAAATTGAATGAAAAAATTTTAATTAAAAACGGATTGATCTATGACGGCTCTGGCTCAAAGGGTTTCAAGTCTGACCTTCTAATAGAGGGAGATGAGATAAAGAAAATTGCTAATGATCTCGAAAACGAGGAAGCAAAAATTATTGATGCAACCGATAAAATTGTCTGCCCAGGATTTATTGACATCCATAATCATGCAGATTTATCTATTTTAGATCTTCCAGAAATTGAAGCTTATATATTACAAGGATGCACAACAACGACAGGGGGACATTGTGGATTTGGAATATGTCCGTCAAATGAAAGAGTAAAAAAGTATTATTATAATATTGCAAGTAGACTCTTATCCATTAAACCACAATTGTGTAATGATTTTCAGAGTTTTAGTAAGAAATTAGAAGAAAAAGGAACGTCTATTAATATGGCCTATCTCATACCGCAAGGGAATGTACGTGCGCTAAAATTAGGTGCAAGCGAAAGAGATGCCACTGAAGAGGAAATAGAGTTTATGAAGGATGTTATGCGAAAAAGTATGGAAAATGGAGCCTTCGGGATGAGTACAGGCTTGGTTTATCCTCCTGGGTCAGTAACGGATACTGAAGAGATAATCGAGCTTGCAAAAATTGTTGGAGAATATAACGGAGTATACATGAGTCATATGAGAAATGAAGGGGCACACGTTTTAGATATTGGAATGAACGAAGTATTCCAAATTGCGCGAGAAGCAAATTGTAGAGGGCATATTTCACATTGGAGCGTCATAAGTAGTTCCGTAGAAGAAATGACATCTAAAATTATTCAAGCTGTAAAAGAGGTTCATAAAGAAGGGTTAAACATAACAGCAGACGTTACAACTTACGATGATGCAGTCACACCTATTGCTTTTATTATGTTTAATACGTGGGTGTTTAACGATTTTGAAGAAAATCTTACTAATCCAGAAACCCGCAAGCGAATCTTAGATGAAATGTTCCAAAAGCTGGATGAAATGTTTTTATCCGATGCTCCATGGTACATCCGAATAATTCCTAAATTTATTCTAAAGAGAATCATATTTCCCATCTTGAGCAAGCAAGTTTCCATTCTCAGTTGTCCAAACAATACAGAAATTCAAGGAAAAACCCTTTATGAAGCAATTAAAATGTTATATCCCAATAAAAGCATAAAAGAAGGGTTATTGGACTTAGTTCGGGATGAGGAAGGAGGGATCATTATCACATTGAAAACTAAGAACGAGGAAAAGGGAATAATTCCCTTGTTTAAACAACCATACGTATGTGCGAGTTCAGATGGAATCTTGATCGTTAATCCTGAACAAAATGAACATCCAAGAAACTATGGATCGTTTCCCCGAGTTATTCAACGATGGGTGAGAGAGAAAGATTATATATCCCTCGAGGAGGCAATTAGAAAAATCACATCACTTCCAGCGAAGATTTTGGGACTGAAAGATCGAGGGATTCTTAAAGAAGGAAATAAAGCGGATTTAGTGGTCTTTGATTTTAAAGATATAAGAGAAAACGGGACTTTGGAGAATGGTAGTCAATTTCCCGATGGTATTGAATATGTAATTGTAAATGGAGCAATAACCGCCAAGCACGGGGAACACACTGGGATAAGAACCGGCCGAGTATTAAAACACCAAAAATAAATAGATTTTTTTTTTTTATATATATTTCTGCATATTCTTTTTGATTCCGAATAATAATACAATCGGGCAGAAAATTAAGAATGAAGATTTTTTTGCTTCTTCGATTATATCCAAAATTGAATGTAACCGAGGTGAGCAAACTACTCCACAGAAACAAATCTACGGTTGTTCGTCACCTGAAAAAGATGAAAAAACATCATATTTTAGAATCTGAAGAAAAGAATGCCAAAGGAAAATTTAATCCTCTCTATTATTCGATTTCAGATAAATTCTATGATATATTAAGGCTGACCAAGGGATCCACCTTTCCAAATAGAAACAGTGTAGAACAGAGTCATCGGCAATACAGAATATCTCTGGAAGTAATAAAAGGGATATATAAATTAGTGAAACACGCAATTAGTCTTATAAATCCATTTATGGAGTATCTCAGTGAAGAATTAAAGAAGTCCGAACCGGATTTTGATGAACTTGAAAAATATTTAACTTTGCATAACCAGTTAGGTCTGCGGCATTTTGTCGTGAGTGAAGATAAACTTGACGAATTTTGGGAAATTTACCTGAACTTTTATCAAAATCTAAAGAAACTAGAAGATCAAAACGATTCGAAAAGCAAAATTTTAAAATTAATCTCTATTTTTTCAATTTTTTTATTCAAATAAATATTTAATTTCTTGAATTTTATGTCATCATCGAAGCAACTTCGACATATGCGAATGATCGGCAGTATCCAAAGGGGATTGAATAGTTCTTGGTAAATGGGGAGATTACTGCCCAAAAAAGGAACACCAAAGGAGTTTAAAATGAAGAAATCACAAAGAAAACCTTAAAAAATTAAATAGTTATGAAATTTAAATTAAAATTAACATAATTTTATCTAAAAAGAAATTTAAAATTTCGAACCTATAACCCATATGGAGAAGTGAAAATGATAATTAAGAACGGGAAAATTATTGACGGAACGGGTTCTGAGAGATTTAAATGCGATCTCCTAATAAAAAAAGGAGAAATAAAAAAGATTGGAAGAAATCTCGAAGCGGATGGGGAAGATATTATCGACGCAACGGGTAAAATTGTGAGTCCAGGCTTTATAGATATGCATCATCACGGCGATTTGACTATCCTGAGCGTAAATAAAGCAGAGGCGGAAATTATGCAAGGGGTGACCACGCTAGTGGTAGGTATGTGTGGAATTGGATTAGCTCCCGCAAATGATAAAGTAAGGAAATACTATGCCAATTTTGTGACGAAATTATTTGGAAAAGAAGAAATGGAACTTTACGATTCTCTCTCTGATTATTTTAAGAAAATCGAGGGAATGGGAGTGTCATGTAATCTCGCTTTTTTTATCCCTCAAGGAAACGTACGCGCATGCGTATTAGGAACTGAGAATCGAGATCCGACCGAGGAAGAATTGCAAGAAATGAAAGATATTGTCCAACAAGGGATGGAAGAAGGAGCATTTGGAATGAGTACGGGACTTATTTATCCTCCAGGGTCAATCACACCTACTGAAGAGCTAATTGAATTATGTAGAGTTGTTAAAAAATATGGTGGTATATACGATTCCCACATACGAAATGAGGGAACAGGCGTTATTGATGTTGGCATGAAGGAATTAAAACAGATTTCGGAAGCTGCAGGCATTCAAGGACATATCTCCCATTGGAAGGCGGGAAGTAATTTTGCATGGAAATTAACACCAGACATGGTGAATTTTGTTAAAAAAGCCAGAGAAGAAGGATTAAACATCCATGCAGATATGTATCCCTATGAAGAAGGATCAACAAGCTTGTCGGGGGTCTTATTACGACCGTGGGTTTATGAAGATTTCAATAAAAATCTCACAGACCCCCAAACTCGTGAACGTATTATTAAAGAAACCTTAGACATGTTTTTCGAAACTTTCCTGTCAGATTTACCATGGTATATAAAAATCATCCCCAAATTTCTCTTGAACCGGCTTGTTTTTTGGTTTGCGAAAAAGAATGCACGTGTGATTTCCGTCATTCATCACCATGAGGTGGAGGGAAAATTCCTCGGAGAAGCATTGGATATGTTATATCCAGATGAAGGATTTAAAGATGCCATATTAGACTTTATTCGAGATGAGGAGGGCGCTGTTATGATTTCCTTCAAACAGATGAGCGAAGAGAAGAGCTTATTAGAATTAATTAAGCAAGATTTCGTGTGTATCGGATCAGATGGCTTTTTAGTCTTGGAGAGTAATACTCACCCCAGAGGATATGGATGCTTCCCGAAGATTTTAGGCGAATATGTGCGAGAGAAAAAACTGTTTCCTCTTGAAGAGGGTGTTCGCAAGATGACGGGGCTACCAGCGAATATATTGGGATTAGAAAATCGGGGATTGGTGAAAGAAGGATATAAAGCCGATCTCGTAATCTTTGATCCCGCCACTATTGAAGCAACTTCAACATATGCCAATGGACGCCAATATCCAAAAGGAATTGAATGTGTGATTGTAAATGGAGAGACCACGGCGCATAAGGGGGAACACCTTGGACTTTTAAATGGAAAAATCCTAAAGAAAAATCACGAAAATTAAGAAAATTATAAAATTTAAGTATTGTTAATATTTTATTATAAACCTTAAAAAATTAAATAGTTATGAAATTTAAATTAATATTAACATAATTTTATCTAAAAAGAAATTTAAAATTTCGAACCTATAACACATATGGAGAATTACTTATGTCATTAAAAGAATTTACAAAGGAAATCTTTACAAAAGAAGGACTGACGGAAGACGATATAAACGTATATCTACGGTACTTAAGAATTCCACGGGCTACAGTTTCGCAAGTATGGCTTTCGCTCGGTGAGGAATATGAAGAAAAACTTGAGCAAGTAAAAGAGATCACAGAAAAATTAATAGAGAAAGGGTTTCTTAAAAAAATTGAGGGAATTGTTGATCGATATATACCCCTTGAGCCCTATTTTAGCCTCTTCACAAACCAATCAGAGAGATTCCGAGAAGAAATCGCAAGCACAAAAGATAAATTGCTAACAGACCAGAATGAGCGATTTGAAAAGCTTGAATCTATCCAAAATGGTAGTATTGAAAAGGTAGAGAATGCGGTTGATAAGCAACTTCAAGCCTTTTTTAAAGATTCTGATTCCAAAGATAGTAATAAGAAGGAAGTCATCGATAAAGCAACGAAAAGATTTACAAAAACCAACAAAAAATTAGAATCTGATTTACATAATACCCTAGAAGAGGATTATTCTCGGTTAACTAACGATGTAGATAAATTGGATGAAGATACAAGTCAAGTATGGGATAATAATTCCCAAAAATTCACCAGTGATAATACTTCTTTAAATAATGAGCTTACGAATTTAACCGAAACAAAAAACAACACTTTAGAGGAGCTTACTCAAAGTGAGAATTCTGAGCTAGAAAGACTTACCGATAAGCACAATGAGAGTTTAAAAAATGAAGAGAATAACATTCATTCCATCATGGATACACTCAATTCTAATTTAAAGAGTATTTCTAAGACTCTGGTAAATGATAATGAGAGCAAAATTAATTCTGCAACAGAGGATGTTAATAAAATAATTGCAGATTTATTGACGGATTTTTCTGAACGAGTTGAAAATTTAGAAAAGGAATTAAAGAAATCGCTTGATGACCATGTAGAAAGACATAAAAATGTGTCAAATGAACTCAAGCCAAAAATGGAACAAATTCTGGAAAAGTACCTGGAAAGAATGAATAAGGTCATCACCGATTTGAAAAATAAGATTTCAAAGATACTCGATGAGCATGTATCTCATGTGAAAAGAACCAGCCAATCTCTTCAAGAAGAACTAAAAGAACGCGTTGAAGAACGACACTCGGAATTGGAGCAACAAACAAATAACTTCAAAGAAAAAACCCTTCAACTTATTGATAATTTATTAGCTCGTGCGAATGACTTCACGGATTTCTCGGAAGATATGGCAGACAAGGGTTTCTTTTGGATTGGAAAGAAAAAGAAATATAGAGCAAAGCATGAAAAAGTTATCGAAGATGTATTAACCTACACGGAACCGATGAAAGGAGATTTTATTGAGGAAAGTGATCAATACATTAACAAAACTCAAGAAACCACGAACCAATTAAAATCGGAAATTGACCAGATTATGAAGCGAGAAAATCAAACCTTATCCGGGGAGTCTGATGATTTAGATAAAAAGGCACAAGATACTATCAACGCAGAGTTAGAAACTCTCGCAACAGATATGGCCTCAGAGATTGACAATACCTTACAAGGAGGTATTAAAGATTGTTCAGAAACTACCCTCAAACTGAAAGATTCCTTAGAAAGATCACTGAATCAGCATCATAAAAGCTATGATGAGGCAATTAACAGACATAAAGAAGGTACTTTACATCACTACACAAATTTTGATAAGGACATTAAGAGAAATAATGAAACTTGGGTTAAGGATGTTGAGACCAAATTTACAGGGGCAAAAAGAGAAATTTCCACTGAAATCGAAGATCAAATTCGGGATACCACAGATTATAAAAATGATCAAACCCAAAATCTGAATGAGTACAAAGATAACCAAATCAGAACTCTCAATGAACATCTTCAAAAGGCAATCAACAAGAATGATGAACATTCTCAACAATTTGAAAATGACGTTGAAGAAGTTAAGTCAAAACAGCGAGAAATTTATGACAAGCTCTTGAAAAAGGTGAGAGGAGATTTCGATAACTCGAAAAATAATATCTCCGATAAAATTGATGCTGAGATTAAACTCTGGAAAGATGAATCTACCAGAATGAATAAAGAACTTAAAGATATGTTGGCCGATCATAAAGCAAAGTATGAAGAGAATGCAAAAACCCTTCAAAACAGTCTTTCAACCACGACACAAGAAACTACTAAAGATACAAAAGATGCAGTGGCCAATTTCACCTTAGAATTTATGACTTCTATTGACGATGCCACCGAATTAGCAGAGAAAAATGAGGAGAAACTTTCCGATATTCATCAAGCTTCTAAAAAGATTGAGGAAACTTCAAAAGTTAATACTTGGCATACTGTTGGTCGAAACGCACTAATTTCAGCCATTAAAGATGCAATTTATCGGGTAAAGTCTTCGGTAATTGTAGTTATGCCCCAAGTTATTCCAGAAGTATTAAAGCTTATTTCTCAATTTGCATTTAAGAAGAAAGCTGTAAGATTTCTTCTCACCAGTCATTGGGATATGAACCAATACGGTACAATTATTCAGAAGATGAAGGAATTGGGGAATATTCAATTTAGAAATCTTACATCTAAAGGTGAATATTACGCATGCACACGAGATGCAGAAGAAATCATTATTGCACCTGCAACAGATAAAGAATCGGAGCTTATAAGCATTCATTCCACCCAACAAGGTTATGCGAAGCTATATTCTTCGGTAATAGGTCCTATGTTCTTGTCAAACAGTCGTCCAATAAAATAATCAGTTTAAAGTTTAAAATTTATTTACTTTCTTATTTATTATTTTTTTTTGTTTAAAGATTAAAGAACAAACAAATGCAAATTTTAATTAATTAGTGATTTAAACGCAAAATTCATCTCCATCCTAAAGGAGGGAGTTTTCTTTTGCTTTTTTAATAAATAAAAGAAGAAGGATAAAAAGAAAGGATAAGGTATTAATCACATTATTCTTTCTTCGTTGTTTGTTTTTGTTTTTTTTGTTTTATTTTGTTTTATTTTGTTTGTATCGTCATCATCACTATGAATACGTTTCAAATCAATATCAGAGTATCCAGGTAAGATATTGAGTAAGCGTCGCACTGAATTTTTCACATCCTTGCTTGAAGTTATGAATCTCCCTACTATTAAAATGTCTGCTCCCATCTCTATTGCATATTGCGCCGATTGCGGTTCAATTCCCCCAGCAACTCCGACTAATACGCGGTCTCTTCCAGACACTAACTTATCTTTTGCATAGAATTCCTTAATCTTTGGGACAAATTTCCATTTTTCGCGCTGTAATTCATCTGAGTCTTTGTCTGCTAATTCTACATCAATTGCTCTATGAAGAATGACCACATCGGGAATCTCATCTAATTTCTTTAACTTTGCAAGAGGATCTTCTAATTCCATTGTGTCTAAAAACGCATATATACCTAATCTATGAGCTTCTAAGATGAATTTATCGATTGAAGCAGCTGAGGCCAGTCCAGATGCTACCACTGCATCTGCCGTTGCATCAAAGGCAAAATCTACTTCTAATTTACCCACATCAAGGGTTTTTAAATCTGCCACGATAAACTTGTCGGGTGCTAATTCTCTAATTTTTTGAATTGCTTCCATCCCGTATTTTTTTAGGAAGGGGGTTCCTATTTCTAAAATCAATCGATCACTTTCTGGTAATTCCGGAACCACTTTTGAATGATGCGAAATAGAAGGATGATCTAAAGCAACCTGAATGTAAGGTGGTCGCCATAATCTGGGGACTCGCATACCAGCTACCGGATGCTTTGCTCTATCTTTATCATAGAATATTTTCTCCAATGGTGGATAATTATCTAAGGCTCTCTTGATTGCTAATTTTGTGGCTCCGTAATTAAATTGATAGATTTTTCTAAAATCGGTCGCTTCGGGGTGGATAAATACGCTAGCAACAATCATCCAATCGTTAATTTTTTTCTTCGGAATAATTCCCTCTTCCACGGCGTCAGCTACTCCTTTGGCAACAGCAGCTTGCGCTGGGCCAAATATCTTGTTCGCTTCCTGCAACTTTGAAACCGTCACCTTAGGAATAATTAATGTGTATGGTTTCGGCAACAAGTTTGGTCTGATACAAGCTAGCAGCCCACCATGACCTTCAGAAGGGTTACTTATGCTATTTGCAAACGCTGTAGCAACAGGGCTATCCTTTGAACCGATCATCAAATCAATATGAGCCATATTGGGCTCTTCTCCAATCAAGGCCTCGCCTACATAAAATTCTGACATAAAGTTTCATCACATAAATTTTTTTTAAATAATATTTCTAATGCTTATATTTATAATGAGATATTATTAGAATATTAATCTTGAGATTATTCAATTGATTTAGAGTTTAAGAAGGAGAAGACGTGGCGTGAGGCTCTCCGTGAGTATCTTGGTCATCTCCCGGGTATTCTTCCGGGATATTAAAGGCCTTCACGAGTTGATTGATATCTCGAGACTGTGAAACTTTTTCGTCATATATAACGGGGACTTTGAGGCTGAGAATTTTTTCGGATTTATTGTCTTTGGGAACAAAAAGTTCAATTCCTTGCACTTTTTTGTTCCTTATAATTAGGCGAGTAGAATATTTTCTGTCCCCGAAAAAAGTAAAGCCAGTATTGAGTTTTCCCATCTTTTTTATGGTTTTCTCTTCTTTCTTATCAGTGATAAGCGCCTTTGTTTTTTTCTCGTCGACAAATATATTATTTCCTATTAGAATACACTCTCGTCTAAGACCTTCTGGTTTTGGAAGTTCCTTAATATAATTTAGGGCTTCATTTACCTGCAAGTCTTGGTGAACTGAGAGAGTTTTTCTTTTTTGTTCTAATTCGTGTTGCTCGGTAAAATCAGATTCGGTAATTTCTTCGGCTCTTCCACCGCCCAAGGGGCTTTTCAAGGCTTCTGTAAAGAAGTCAGAGTCCATTAAATGGCGATTGAGCAGAAATATGCGATAAAATCCCCGGAGTTGGATCCGTAATTTATGAGCAAGGATTCCTCCATAAATTTGTAACTTAAGGCTGCTTTTGGGACCATTATAGGTCAAAATTCGCTTTTTATCATGGTCAACTAATAAATATACATGGTCTTGATGGTCGGGGGCTTTTAATATTTCTTTTACGGTTTCTCCCTCTGTTACTTCCTCTGTTTTCATATAAGGGTATTTTTTTAAGATGATCGTTTTAAATATTTGCATTTGAAACCTCTTATTGCAATGCTCTCTCTATATTTAATTATGATTTATGATTATATAATATTATTATCTTTGTTCTTTAAGACTTAGACTTATAGAAAGCAAAAAATATTTATTATTTTAAATATTTATAGTGTTAAACAATATTTTAAAATTAATTTGGTGAAGAAAGATTTCAGTCTATAGACTCAACATTTCCGCCAACTCTGGAGATGCAAAAGGATTATCCCGTAAAATAGAACTTGATGAAAGCAAGTTCCGTTTTGAAGGCATGAAAATCGGAGACACTATCAAGGGAGATTTAATTGGATTTCCAGGATATGAATTTAAAATAACCGGTGGTTCGGATTCAAGCGGATTTCCTATGAGAAAGGATATACACGGACCTGTAAAGAAGAAGGTCTTAGTTTCTAAGAAAGGTGTAGGTTATAAACCAAAACGGGAAGGTGCAAAACGGAGAAAAACACTGCGTGGAAATGAAATAACCGCAGATATGACATTAATTAATGTAGTCGTTGAAGAGTTCGGTAAGACAGAATTATTCAATATAGACCAAGAAGAGGAATCGGAGTGAGTTGAGTTAAGTTGGCTAAGGTCAAGAAATGTTCCTTTTGCGGAAAGGATATACCTATTGGTAGAGGAGTTATGTATGTGAAAAATAATGGTTCAATCTTCAATTTTTGCTCCAATAAATGCCGTAAAGCTCAATTAGTGTACAAGAAAAACCCCCGTAAGACCAGATGGACCAAGCATTACGGGAAAGAATAATTTATTTTTCTCTTCCAATTAAAATCATACCATAAAATTTTAATCTTATGTTGCCTTATTAATTGACAGTACATTGTAAATTTTAAATTAATACTATAAATAAATATTGTTTAGAGATAAAAAAATCAATGATTGTGCCTATAAGATGTTTCAGCTGTGGAAAGGAAATCGCAAGCCTCTATAAACCCTATTTAGAATACAAAAAAAAGGGAATCAGTTCAGATGAAGCATTTGAAGAGTTAGGGCTTGAGCGCTTTTGCTGCAGACGGATGATCGTATCCCATGTGGATTTAATCGATGAACTTTTAGAGTTTCCTCGACTGCAATAAAAAATCTCTTAAAATCTCGGATATTAAACAAATCTCTTTATCAGTTACAACTATATATTCCGCTTTTTTCTCTAATAACCACAAATTTTATTTAATATCTTAAATTAATTCTTTTATCATTAAAATCGATGATTTATGATAATATATTCTAAACAATATATTTGAATGAGAAAACACGAGTTAAAATAAAATGAGCTATATAAAAGTTGAACTCCCCGAAAAATTAAAGGAGCAAATTAAGAATACTCTAAGCATTATTGCAGAATCGGATGGGGGAAAAATCCGCGCTGGTTTAAATGAAGTCACAAAATCAATTGAGCGGAAGAATGCCCAATTGGTGGTCATGGCTGAGGACGTTACCCCTCCAGAAATTTTATATCATATCCCATTACTCTGTGAAGAGAAAAAAATTCCTTACGCCTATATCTCAAAACAAAAAGATTTGGGAAAAGCAATCGGAATAAATGTGTCTTCGTCAAGTGTCGCGGTAGAAAATGTGGGGAAAGGAAATAAAGGTATTTTAGAGGAAATTATTCAAAGAACGGAAGAATTAAAATAGAAGGTGACTCAAGGTGAGTAAAAAGAAATCCCTTTACGATGATAATTCTGTTCCCGCCCAAGTTATTCAGATTATTGGAAGAACAGGACTCACGGGAGAACTAACCCAAGTGAAAGTCAGAATCCTCGAAGGCAGGGATAAAAATAGGATATTAACCCGAAATGTAAAAGGGCCTGTTCGAGTTGATGATATGGTCATACTCCGCGAAGTGGAAAGGGAAGCACGGAAAATAAGATAAAAGCAATTAATCTTTTTTTAAGTATTCTTTAGAAAAAAATTCTATTATTCTTTTTAAACTAATTCTATTAATCATTAATCAAAAAAACCCAGTAGGTTCAGATTTTTATACTCTTCGTGTAAGAATTCTCTGATAGCCGTACGTACAGCCTCAGAACGGTTGGGTATCAAATCTAAATCAATTAGTTTTTGAATATTCTTTAAATAAATTTCAGGAAGATTTATCGAGATGTTTTGCATGGGTGATTTTTTTTTCTTTTTAGCCATAATGAGGGTACCTACTGGAGTTATTCCAAACAAATTTAATTATATTTACAAATGCTTAAATATGATAAAAGCGTAAAAGCCCTTTTGAAGCGAAACTTACTTTTCTCGTTAATTATATTAAGATAATTTAATATATAAAAGTTGTTTCTTAAATTAATTAGGCTGAATCCTATTTTGATGCATTATATAAACAAATGAACATTATTTTATTGCGTATAAAAAGATTTTTAAAAATTTTTATACAAGAATGGGATATGAAAAGATTGAATTTAAAGCGGAAACAGAGAATTTAGAGGCGTTCTTCTTTTTTAACATATCTTCCGCGAGATTCTATGGCAGAAATATTACGAATAATATGTTCTGCTTTCCTTTCATCAAAATTTTTATACATTTCACGATAACCGTTAAGAAATGGTGGAAAACACTGTTTAAAATGTGTTGCATGGGAACTTAACAGCACTCGTTTCAAAAGATGTAAATCAACGCTTTTATCTTCAATAGAATCAGAATATTCATGTAATCCGAAATCCACCAAGAAGATCTCCTCTTGTGGGGTGATAATTACATTACTAGTGGTGATATCACCGTGGATATGGCCGTTTTGATGTAATATTGCAATAAAATTGCCGAGCTTTTTGAAATAAGTGTCCTTTTGTTCGCGTGACAATGTATCTAAGACCGATCTCAGTTTTTCTCCTTCGATAAATTGCATTACAATGGTCATATTGACCGTATCGATTTCGAAAACTTGCGGAACGTTTACTCCATACTTTTTTATCTTAATCAAAGCTCTGGCTTCATTCAAGGTTCGTTTAATTCTTATTTTATCATCGAGTTCCTTTAACCTGTATTGTTTCGAAATGCGATGTTTAAAAATTACATGCCGTTCAAACCAAGAGCCTTCATACAAATAGGCTTCTGCCCCCATACTAATTAAATCCATTCTTCTGATACTGCTATTCATCTCAGCATCATTTATCGGTTTCATAGTCATCCATCCCTCCATGGAATAGCGATATTATCCATCCGTTCCTTTGCTTTAATAATTGTGTCCTCTATTTTATGGGGTCCTTCACCTTTATAGCGCAAAATACCTGTCCATGCAATCATTGCGCCATTGTCACCTGCTAAATTTAATGGAACTACTTCAAACTGGGTATCGTGCTCTTCGGCGATATACTTAATCATGTTTTGAAGGCGTCTATTGGCGGCGACACCGCCCGTTAATAAAACCTCCTTTTTACCGGTGTGTGCTAAGGCACGTTCCGTCACTTCAGTTAACATTGCAAAGGCAGTTTCTTGAATGGAAAAGGCCACATCATTTAGATTATATTTTTTATTATAATCAGGTGATTCTATTAATCTTCGGGCTGCTGTAAAAAGCCCCGAGAAGGAGAGATCCATTCCCTTGACAACATACGGCAATTGCATATATTTTCGCTCAGATTCGTTATCTTTCGCCAACTTTTCTATTTTTGGGCCGCCAGGATGGGAAATTCCCACTTCTCGTGCAAACGAATCAATCATATTCCCAATTGCCAAATCTAAGGTTTCACCAAAAATCTGATAATGTTTTGCCTCAAAAGCGCTTATAATTGTATTTCCTCCACTCACATACAAAGTCAGCGGATCCTCAATATTGCATTTTAATCTTCCTATTTCTATGTGGGCTACACAATGGTTTACACCCACAAGAGGAATATCAAGAAATTCACTGAGCATTCTCGCCACTAAAGCTCCAACCTTAAGTACGGGACCTAAGCCAGGGCTTTGGCTAAACGCAATAAGATCAATCTCTTTTATCGAAATGCCAGCCTCATCTAAAGCTTTTTTAATTACTTTATCGAATTTATTTAAATGATGTTCCCTGACCAGGACGGGATGGAGCCCTCCTTCTTCGGGAACAAATACCTCATTTATGCGACTTAACACGATTCCGGAAAAATCAACGATTCCGACACCAAAAGTATGTGCAGTGGATTCGATTCCAAGGCATTTTTTTTGGTTATTTTGCGTCATAAAATCCTTAAAAATACTCGTTAAATTAGCTTAAAAAAGGATACAAATAGAGAAATAGAATAAAAGCTAAAAAATTACTTATTTTTTTCTCTTGTTCGAGATTTTCTTCGGGAACGTGACCTGCGAGAAGATGTACGGCGTTTAATCCGTTTTCCTTTCTTTGAGCTTCGTTTAAAAATGGTATAACCGCATTTACCGCAAGATTGCCGATCATAATGATCTGCCAAATAGTATCCTTCTCCACATTTTGGACATGTTCTGTGGGTCCGAATAAGCTTATTTTCTTCCACTTTGAAATATTTTGAAGTTTTTGTCATATATGCTTACCTCTCCTAATCATTTTCAATTTTTAATAAATGTTGATAAGGCTCATTTTTACGTTTCAGTTTATAAATTTCCTCTCTTTTTTCAATGGGGAGGTTTCGGACTTGAATATGAAATGGTTCAAAATATTTTAAATCTTCTGCTTTTTCATAAATATAAATTCTTGCTATGGCATGAGCTACTCCATAATAATTTTTGATCTTTTTAATAATAGTTAATTTTTCCTTCGCGTTTTGAGTAGCGGCAAACTTTTTCCGTACATCCAAACGGTTTGGAGTTCCTTCCCCAAAATGATCCACCTTTACTTTAAATTCCGTCCTGTCAATAAGAGGATTTTCTTTCTCTTCTAAAACTTCTAATTCAAATGGCAACGTAAATCTTCCTTTCTCAAATTATAAATTATTATCTAATTTCTATGTATTGAATTTATAAAATAATAGATAAAAATTAAAATTTTGCTTTTTTAATCTATTTTAATGAATATTAAACAATCTCGTGGAACTGCTTTTTTGATTCTCAATCTGATATCTCTATGTGTTCTCACTTTCCTCTATTTTTGGCTGGAAAATATCCTGACCGGCATCCTTTTAGTTATCTATGTAGTCACTATCATCATAAATGTTGGGGTATTCATAATTTGTTTTATCTTGCGGAAAAAAACAACCAGATGAACAAATAAAAGAGAGATTTAGACGATTTTCAAATAAGAGAGCATATTTTTAACTTCCTGTTGGATCTTTTCATCCACCTTTACCACGACAATGCCTTGGGGAATGGTGAGATTGGCATCTGTTATAGGCGGTTGGCCGTAAAATACAAAATGGGTTCTTTCCTGCCCCAAAGGGAGAAGAAGTACCAGCGGAATAAGAAGAAGATCCTCTTCTCCTTCTGTGATTTTAATTAACGTTTTTTTGTGTGTGTCCAGCGCGTTTTTGATGATAGCCCAACTTTTCTGTACAATAAGGCCTGCTGGGTTTTCAAATTCAATAATCTGTTCAAACTTGGTTTTTGATTCCATTTTAATCTTTTTTCTTTGGGTTTTCTCATCGATTATACACAGATTTACGTGTTCTGCCAAAGAGGGGGAAGATAAGAAGTCCTCCGCTACAATATCCCCAACAAGATAATAGTTGACCTCTTCTTGTTCTTCCTTCTTGTTCAAGTAATCTTTCAAGAGGTTTTCCACTTGCAAGATGGTTTCTTCTCGATTTCCAGCAATGAGCATATCCAATGGCTTTGCGAACACATGGCGTTTATCCAGGGGTAACTTTAAATCATGATCTATCTCAATATCCATGAATTAATTAAAATTAGTATGGTTAAAAAAGCTTTATTCTGACCTATGAAATAGATGATAATATAAAAATAGAGACAAATTACTGAGCAGCTTGCTTTCTGATTTTCACAATAAAAAGATCTATCGTACTCTCAGAGCATATTTTCCAGGAACCAAAATCTTTAAATATTCTGCAATTTTGGACTCTTCAGGTTTCAGAATGATAACCTCTCCATTAAAATCCTCACTAAGTGTATGCGTTTTGCACTTAGGGCACAGAGTTTCATTTTTTGTAATCAAATGACACTGCTTACATGCTTTTTCTGTCATATTATTTATTCACTCCTTAAGATTTACTTATGTATATAATCGTGCTGAGGCTTTTATTTTTTAGGAAATTGGCACACTTAATTAAAAATTTGATTAATCTTTTTTCTCTCCCCCTTCAGGGGATTCTTTTTTATCTTCGTACACTTGTTCGATATCCTCCTCAATCCAAGCATCTTTTCCCAAAAACTTCTGACGCATTGTCAAACCTAATTTTCCGCTCCTGCCAGTTCCTAAAGACACCGCTATTATACGTGCGCGAACGGTATCATTTACTTCGAGAATTTTTCCTGTTTCTTTTCCCATAAATCGATTCGCTGGTTGTTCATATGTAATATAATCATCACAGATTTGAGACACATGGATAAGCCCATCTAATGGTCCTAATCTGAGAAATGCCCCAAAATCTACGATTTCCACGATGATTCCTTCGACAACTTCAGAAATGGACGGTTTAAAGGCAAGAATGGTAAATTCCACTTCATGGAAAGTGCTTGCATTTCCCGGAATAATGACCCCTTCCCCTACTTCCAATACATCGACAATAGAAATGATAAAACCGTAATTCCTCGTGATTATACCCTCATAATCCTCACTGAGTATAATCCTCGCTGATACCCGCTTCGGCTGAGAAAATAAAAAAGGCGGGATTTCAATCTTGGCTTGAATGGTATAAAGTTTAAACATAATTACCCAATTCCTTGATATAGATAATATCCTTCGAGTTTTCCAAGTATTTGTTTATTTAATAAATTAAGATAAGAGACATAATGAATCTTAAAATTAATAGTTTACGGTTTTCATCCTTCTAAATAGGATTTCATTGCATCAGAAAAAAAACAACTAAAATTAGATAAGTTTCTCAATTTTTTGACATGTCCGTTTGCAATCCAGAAAGATTAATCCTAAACGCACATCGCTTGTTGTAGAAACAGTGAGTACGGCATTCTTTCCAGCCTCTAAGACCAGTAAATATCCGTTACTTCCCTTTACGTAGATCTGCTGAAGGTCTCCCTTATTCATCTCCATAGCGGCTCGTTCTCCCAAGGAGAGAATTGCTGCTGTCATCGCTGCTATACGCGTCTCATCAACTCCTTGCGGTAACACGGAGGCAATCGGAAGTCCTTCGACACTTACAACGGCAGCTGATTTAACCTCTGGTATACTCGCTAATAGCTTCTTCAATATATCATCGAGAGTTTCTGGTGTAGATGCTTCCATAGAACGTGCTTTTCTCCAGATCTTTTATTTTTTTTAAATATTATAATTAACGTTGTTATAAAAATTATATAGAATTTATAGTTTTTAAATTTAAATATATTTTTGCCTAATAAAATGAGAGAATAGGATCCCACCTACCACTTGTTTTTTTCGGACAAAAAATAAAGATCTATTTGAAACTCACTTAAAATATTTCGAAACAAGAGAATCTGTTTCATCCTTAAATACGTTGATTTTCCCTGTGAAGTTAAGCAGCTCCTCCTCAAATTTATCTTCAAATGCTTTAGTAAAGATTTCCAATTTTTTAAATAATATTGGTAAGTATTTTGTAGAAATTAATGAAACTATCACATTTTCTCCATATGCAAAATAAATCTTTACCTTATCTTTATCAATTATCCTTAGATTCTTCTTTTCATTAGTAATTTCCGAGATTAATGCAAGTATGCCAGTTAATCCCCCAGTTACAAGGTCTTCACTTGGCAATTCCAAATCGTAATCATTAGAGAGGAAGTTTTTAGTATAGAGACAGATTGAATTTTTATTAAAGACATATAAATTTCGTAAGGATTGAGCCCAATCAGATTCTTTAGCTGAAAGAATCTCGGGGAGGGGCATAATCCAGACCAGGAGCAAAACGAGCAGAAAAGAATTAATCCCATTAATTAGCGCAGGAAACCATGATAATAAGGTTGGATTCATTAAATAAACCTCGTTTAAAATAAACTTAACTAAGACACCAATAAAAAATCCGCCAAATAGAAAAAATAAAAATAGGCACGGGATTCTTCCACGGTATTTTAGGGTATCTCGCTCGGTTGCAAAATCACTCGTGAAAACGAAAAGCATAATAAGTACAATTGAAATAGTTACGCCAAAGAAAATAGAATTATACAACTCTGCAAATACTCCAGAAAATATAACCAAGGATGAAATAATCAGAATACCTGCCGTAAAAGTCCACTTTCTCCCTTGATTGTCCAGTAACACGCCAGCAATAAGGAAAAAAAATAATGCAATAATCAAAAAACTTAAAGGATCTAATTCAAATTTTATATTAAACTGAAAAGCGTTTCCTATGATGAATCCAAGTCCCATATATGCCAATAAATATCCGAGGATGGGCAGTTCTTCCCGTTCAATTATGATCTCCCCAAATGAAAGATCAGAAGTGAGTCGTTTTTCCGTTTCAATATAGCTATATTGTGTAGATACAAAAAATATAAAAATACTGAGAAATGCCTCGATTCCTATAATTACCATAATATTATCGAGCATTAAGCTAATTACAACTATGACCCGACTTACTATATAGGAAATAAAGAAAAGGTATGCATATATTCGCCCCCGATTCAAGATAGTTGTTTCGTGGGTAATAATAGTAAGCAAATCTATGAGAAAAATTCCTCCAAAAAAAATGATAAGCCCAACAGCTAAAAATGAAATCTCAAATGGGAGAAAATGAAAGATGAGAAAGGCCCCAACAACACCTATAGAAGTAAGAACCAGTAATTGCATTCGATTTTTATATCTATCAACAATAAACCCCGAGGCCACAATAGTGATAAAAATCATCACAAGCATAAAGATTCCGTTGATGGCCAAAAAGTCAATCGTCGAATTGAACAAACGGGTCATTAAAATATAATCAAGTGCAATAAATAAAAATAAAAAACCAGAGAGAAAATACAAAAAACCCTTCTTAGAAATATTTAAATCTCGGAGAAAAACTCGTTTTAAAAATCGCTTCAAATCAGATGTTTTCATGGGTGCATACAGCACATATTTGTGTACTATTATTCAAATTTCTAAAGTGATACATAAGATTACTTTCAATAAAGAAATTAAATAAAATTTTTAATCTTTGCTTTTTTTAGTGGTTTCAATCATAGATTTAATATTTTCCGGGTCAATTTGAGTATGGATCTGCTGAGTAGGTGAAACGATGAGCGGAGATTGATATATTCTTGAGGTATATATCACCTTTTTTACATATTCTTTTACTTGCTGGGGTTTACCATAGGAAAGGAGAGTTGAGACGTCGAGATTGCCGATAAAACAAATTTTGTTTGTATATTGTTCGAATAAAGAAAAAATATCGACTCCAGCATTAGGTTCTAAACTTTGAAGGGCATCAAATCCCCATTCTATAAATAAATCCACAAAATCAGAAATATTGCCATCAGCGTGTAAGATTACCTTACCGTTATGGTCTTTAATAATTTTTATGATCGTCTTATAGGGTTTTGCAAATAATTTTTCATAACGTTCTTTAGATAAAAAGGTCCTTTGCTTATATCCACAGTCATCGGCAATTAAAAAGGATCGAGCCCCAGCAGCAAAAAGCTTATCCAAAAGATCTTTAATATAGTTGGCATAAAAAGCGATTACTTGATGGACATAATTAATATCATTATGAAGGTACTTGGAAAAATGGAATAAACCCATCGATTGCCAAGTCTTTTCAAAGAGTCCGGGGAGAGACAAAATAGGAACCAACATTTCTCGAATTTGGGGGAGGAACTCTTTTAATTCTTCGAATTTCTTTTCTTTGGGTAAATGTAACTCATCCCAGGTATCAAGGGCAGCTTTTTGCTTAAATACCCCGTCATTTTGATACCATTTTCCCTTATAGACCCTTCCCCATCCATCAACACGTAAACCGTTATCCAATTCATAACCTCCCTTTCCTCTTCGATAATCCCAGAGCGAAATTGCATCAAATCCCATTCGTGCAATAAGAGAAAAATTTTTATTATTTAATATAATATCAGAGCGGGGATTCATTTGCAACTTATATTGACGCACATAATTGGCTAAGAACTCTTTTTCCGGATATCCAGTACAGTATAAGGGTGTCTCTTCCGGTAATTCATGATTAAGGGCCTTATGAAAGTTAATTTTTCTCATACCTTTTTCCTTCACATTCTTTTGAGAGCGAAAAGTGAGTTAATTTGATTTTAAAAAAATTTATGGAAAATAGGGCCAATACCAAATTATCAAATCCTCTCAATTGAAAAAGCCAGGTTTCTGGCGTGCTTGAAAGGATAGAGTCAAATCACCGCCTTGACCCATACTTGATTATTATTTTTCTGTAATAAGGGTGATAATGTTTTATCTTTAATATTTTGAATTACTCACACCTAAAGGCTCCATCCTAAAGAATGGAATTTTCTTTTGCTTTTTTGATAAAAACCCTATTTTACGAAAGTGAGAAATCTGAAAATATTTTTTAAACATCTAATTTTTTCTATGAAAAGGATGATGCACAACTGGACAATAGTTGAAGGAATCTACAATACCACTTTTACTGGATTTTTCTTTTTCCTCGCATTTCTAATGTTCTTCATTGCATATAGAGGTTATAAAGCAGAGAATAACTATGGAGGGAGTTCTACCACTCTTTTGGGGATTCTCTTTATTTTCTTCGGATACTATAATTCGATTTACGGATTTCTTCCATATCCGTATAATGGTTTTATGATCTGGTGGATTGGGATAATTTTAGGAATATTTATTGGGTTCGCGTTAATAATTAGAAAGATTATTGAAGATATGGAAAAAAAAACCCATCTTGAAGAGGATCCAAAAGATACTGCCCTCCGGAGATTTGTTCGATATATACGCAATAATGAAACTTATCAAAAGAAGATCTCCATTAAGATGGAGGGTGTACGAAAGTCCTTCCACTTAGCAGGTCTTCTATTTTTGTTATCCTTTTTTGGATTTTTCTTTATTCCGCCTGTAACAACATTGGTGAATAATTCGGTGATAGATTTCATAAGCCAACAAGAATGGTCCTATAATTTGCTCTGGGGAGATATTAATCTCCACTATCCTTATATCAAAAATGATTTCCAAGCAGTCATTGACCTCACCATGTTTGCCTTAATTGCTGTGTTAGTGTTAACTATTATCTCGGATCTTATCAGAGTATTATGGGGCGCTGAATATTCTATCTTCAATTTCCTTACTAAAAATGTCTTAAGAAAAAAGGAATATAATGCTGCTGGACCACAGATTTATTTAATTACGGGGGCAATAGTATCTTTTCTCTTCTATGTATCAGGATTTGTTGAAATTTGGATTGTCGTATGCAGTATATTGGTGGCGTGTTTTTCTGATGCTCTTGCTGCCCTCATCGGACGTCAATATGGAGACCATAAGATTAAATGTAATGGAGGAGAGATTAAATCCGTTGAGGGGTTTCTTGCCGGGGTAGGTAGTGCTTATTTAATTGGATTATTTACGGTCGGTCCATTCTATGGACTTTTTGCAGCGCTCATCTTTTTTATCTTAGATTATTTCCCATTTGTAATTGCAGATAATATTCTCAATCCCATTTTGATCACAATTGGTCTTGCGTTCTTTACATCGCTGTTTGGATTTCCCGTGGGATTTCTTTAATTTTTTACTTTTTTCTTTAACGCTAATGTAACTTGTAGAAAAAATCTCTCAAATTTATGGATAATAATGGAAGAAATAGATAAATTCTCCCCAGAATCCTAATATCTAAAATAATAAAAATAATTTTCTATTATCCTTATTAGGTAAAATGACGCAATTAATTGAGGAGTTAAGGAACATAAAAGTGGCCATTTTTGATTTAGACGGAGTGGTATATCGGGGATTAGAGATCATAAAGGGCGTGGATAAGGTAATAGGAGAATTAAAGGAAACGGGGGTTCATGTTATCTATAATTCCAATAATTCGACCATTACCCGGCAGATGTACGTAAAAAAGCTCAAGAAAATGAATATTAAATGTGAATTTTCAGATTTCTATACATCAGCGTCTATTACCTCTGCAGAGATTACGAATATTAAGAAAGAGGCAAATATCTTTGTAATCGGAGAAATAGGACTCCGAGAAGAACTTAAAGCTTTGGGTCATAAAATCATTACAGACGAAACACGCTATAACGAAGTTGATTTTGTCATCGCTGGACTTGATAGGAATTTTAATTATGATAATTTAGCCAAAGCACAGCGTTGTATTTTGGATGGAAACGCACAATTTTATGCAACAAATCCCGATACCACTCTCCCCGCACCGGGTCGTCTTTTACCGGGAGCAGGAGTAATGGTTAATGCAATAGAAACATGTACGGGGAAAAAACCCATAAAGATTTTCGGGAAACCGCAACCCGATGGCATTCAATTAATTCTTAAGAATTATAATATCAATCCTGAGGAGGCTTGTATCTTTGGAGATAGATTAGACACTGACATTTTGGCCGGAAATAGAGCTGGCATCACGACAGTTGCGGTCTTAACGGGAGTTGTTGATTCTGCAAAAATTGAAGAATTACGAAAAACCAAGAACATGGATAAAGATCTTCTTCCAGATCTGACGATAGAAAAAATGGAAGCCATTTTTTTAAATTGAGAATATTTTTTGGTCAGGTTCTCCATATATAATTCTCTAAATTCCCAATATTGAAATCTTTTAAGAGGTCAGGTTTTTTTTAGATTACTGCAAGAACTTAAGTTGTGTTTTAATCTTATCTTGCATCCCTGTATTGTCCTTTAGTCCCAAAGATATTAAGGTTCAACTTGTAAAATATCCGATCTTTCAAGCATCCGTTTTGTGATAGTATAGAATACTTCTTCAACATTTTCACCCGTTTTTGCCGAGCATTCTATAAAATTATACAGTCCTTTACTTTCCATTAATCTTCGGCCCTCTTTTTTGCTAATTGACCGACTTTGTTCAAGATCTGACTTTCCCCCAACCAGTAATATCGGCATATTTTTAACCTCTTCTTCGGCTTCTGTTCTTAAGACATTAAGCCATGCATCAAAATTTTTAATACTAGAATAGCGGGTGATATCATACATGAATATTCCTCCATTAGCACCCCTTAAATAACTGGGCAAGAGAAATCTGAATCTGTCCTCTCCTGCAAAATCCCATATTTGTAAAGATACTTCTGTTCCATTAATATTGAGCGTTTTAGTATGAAAATCTACACCGATAGTCATTGTTGTATTTCCTGTAAAAACTCCTTGCAAATATCGGGTCACTAAACTGGTTTTTCCCACACCCCCATCTCCGAAAACCACTAACTTATATAGGGCATCTGCCATTTCTTAATTTCGCCCTCCAATTTTTCTCATCTTTCAAATTATAAAATTTCTAAAAAATGTGAATTTTTATTTATATAATATTTATGGTTTCATTATTTTTAAATTTAATAGCAAGAATAGAAAGTTCCTCCTACTCACATGAAATCTATGAATGTTCAGAAATTGTTAAGGAAATAGTAATATAATAGTCTCATTTTAATGATGGATTTTAATTGTATGAATTCATTCATTTGATGTGCATATCCTCCAATGCCCATTCCGCCAACTATAAAATCAAACCCTAAAATATTTTGAATTTTACTTAATGGGGCTGCTGCTGCACTTATAGGCCAGATTTCAATATCAATATCGAAGTTTTCAAGACCGTGGATTAGATTCTTCACTAACAATGAATTTCTTTGAACTCGTGAACTTTTATACCCTATGTGTTTGATTAATTTGATATTCGCTGATGATTCATTTGAATAATGGGACACAATCTCTTTAATCTCCTTGAAAATTTGTTGTGCCTTAATATTATGAGCAAATCGAATGTCAATATTACAAAAAGCTTCATTGGGGGTAAAGTTTTTGATTCCCTCACCTAAAAACCCCGATCTTAAGGTAGAAATATTGAATGTGGGAGAGAACAAATAATGCTCAAAATCTTTCTCAAGGTCTTTAAACCGAGTCACTCGAATTCCCGCTTTCTTTTTAATTTTCTCCAGATCTAATATAGCATAAAGTTGGTCTAGAATTTTTTGATCTTCCTTGGAAAGTTCATAACTTTGCTTAAGCGAGTCAATTTGAAATTGAGAATTGGAGTAGATCTTAGTTAATAAATTGACTAACTCGGATGCAGGGTTAGGAATCATACCACTGAAGGCCGAATGCGGTTCTTTATTCGGTGTTGTGATGTGAAGAGTGAGGGAAAGGATCCCTTTATAGCCCAATTTGAGTACTGCATTTCCATTAAGATCTTGCTTTGCAGCAGGATAATAGGCACCCATACATCCTTTGAATAATTCTTGTTTGGTTTCCAAAGTTTGCAAAAGCGTAGGAGATCCTTTTTCCTCTTCCCCATCAAATAAGAGAAGCAAGGAAATCGGTAACGCTTTCTCTTTTTTTAGCAGTTTTATAGTATTTAAAAAACACAATAAAGGGCTCTTTGAGTTATATGCGCCTCTTGCAATTATACAATCTCCGAGTGAATCTAATGGGGCAGGCAGTTGAGTAATATCTCCAGAAAAAGGTTCACAAATCCATTTGTCGGTTTTATAAACCGGTTGCGTATCATACATCATATAAATGAGTAGAGTTTTTTCACTTTTCCCAGATATCTTTCCTAAAAAGAGTGGACTTATTTTACCCTCCAGTTCCGTTACTTCGTCACAGATCTCTCGTATATAGTCGAGTATGAATTGCTTGGCTTTTTGAATACCCTTAGTATTTAGGGTATTACTGGGAATCTGTAAAAACGGACGGAGATCATTTTTAATAAACTCATCATTTGTTTTTTCAATAATTGTTGTCAGTCTTTCGGACATATTCTAAGCACATACTAAAAAAGTTTTTCTGTTTATCTTCAAATATGACAAGATGATTTATATACCTTCATAAATTACCACCCATAGGAAACAATTCATAGGAGTGATGAAATAGTTCGTGCGAGAAGATTCTGAATTATTACGGAAATTAGAGCAGATAAGATCTATGGGAAATATATGTGGGATAATACTTGCCAGAAAAAATGGAGAACCTATTACGAAAACCTTGAGTCAGGATTTTAAGAAGGTTATGACCGATTTAGAAAATTTTTCGGCTATGTGCGCGACAGCCTTTGAAGGTGGGATGGGAATCGCGTATAATTCTAATAAGAAAGGAATCACACAGATTTTTGCTGAACTGGCTGACCATAATCTCGTCATTAAAGAATGTAATGAAGAAATGATTCTTATAATGGTTTTGATCAAATCCATGAACGTCAGTAATCTAATGGCTGACTTTAATAATCTCGTGAAGAAGATTAATGAGTCTCTAGAAAATTGAAACCTCGCCTCCCTAAAGGAAGGGGATAACTACGGGTCCATTAAACAATTATTCTTGTGATCTGGCTTGCTATAGAATTAAAAAATATCGATTCGCCGTCCAACAAAATACTTTAATCTGCAATCAGAGAAAACTTATTCTATACTCTAAAAAAGGGTAGAAAAAAATAAAAAGAGATTTGAAAAGTAATAATTTACAAGATAGGAGATAATTTATAAATCCATTTCTTTGCGTGCTTCTAAGAGATCGTCAACAACGCTCGGGTCAGCCAAAGTAGTCGTATTTCCAACATCTTCACCAGAAGCAATAGCCTTCAGAATTCTTCTCATAATTTTTCCGCTTCGGGTTTTTGGTAACGCGTCTGCAAATTGCACAACATCAGGTTGAAAGACAGGACCGATTTCGGTTCTAACATGTTGGGAAATTTCTTTTCTGAGATCTTCCGTTTTTTCTACTCCCTCCATCAGAGTTACATAAGCCCAAATAGCATTTCCCTTTATCTTATGAGGAAATGGTGCAACAGCAGCTTCTGCAACCTTTGGATGACTCACTAAAGCAGATTCAACTTCCATAGTTCCAATTCTGTGACCAGAAACTTTAATAACGTCATCAAGGCGTCCAAGGATCCAATAGTAACCTTCTTCGTCTATTCTGGCACCGTCACCCGTATAATAATTACCCGGATATCTTTCTAAATATGTAGATTTAAATCGTTCAGTATTACCCCATACATCACGGAGCATCCCAGGCCATGGTTGAGCCATACAGAAATACCCCCCTTCATTCGGTTCAGTAATCTCATTTCCAGATACATCGAAAATTTTTGGGTCAATACCTAATGCGGGTTTACAGCAAGAACCTGGCTTAGTTGGAGTGGCGGTTGCAATAGGGGTTACAATAAAACCTCCCGTTTCAGTTTGCCAATATGTGTCAACAATAGGACATCTCTCCTTTCCAATCACTCTATGGTACCATAACCATGCTTCAGGATTAATGGGTTCTCCCACTGTTCCGAGAACTTTCAGAGAACTGAGATCGTGTTTCTCAACGGGCTCTTCTCCATGTCGCATTAATGCACGAATCGCGGTCGGCGCAGTGTAAAAATGAGTCACCTCATGGTCTTCACAAATTTGCCAAAATCTGTCCACATCGGGGTAAGTTGGTACACTTTCAAACATTAAGGTTGTGGCTCCATTAGCCAGCGGTCCATAAATAATATAACTGTGACCCGTAATCCAACCAATATCCGCTGTACAATACCATACATCCCCTTCTTGATAATTAAAGACATATTTGTGAGTATAGGAAGTATATAAGAGGTAACCAGCAGTGGTATGTTTTACTCCTTTCGGTTTTCCCGTGGTTCCACTTGTATAGAGGATAAATAAGGTATCCTCTGAATCCATTTCTTCACATTCACATTCATCATCGACTCCTTCAATAAAATCCTCGTACCAGATATCTTTTTCTGTGCTTGCAACTTCATTTCCAGTATGCTTCACTTTTATTACATGTTCGATCATGGGAATATCATCGACAATTTTAGCCACGTCATCCATTTTTGGATAGGTTTTTCCAGCTCGAAGAGTTTGGTCACATGTAAATAGGAGTCTGGAATTCGAGTCTTCCACTCTATCCTTCACAGCTTCTTTTGAAAAGCCTCCAAATACAATAGAATGGATAACACCTAGACGAGCACACGCTAGCATGATAATGGCTAACTCAGGAATCATAGGAAGCCAAATAGTGACTCTATCTCCCTTTTTTATACCTAGCTCTTTCATTCCATTTGCACATTTACTTACCTCTTTTAAAAGTTCATTAAAGGTGTACTTCTTCACATTACCCGGCTCATCTGCTTCCCAGATAAGGGCGACTTCGTCTCCTTTGCCAGCTTCCACATGTCGGTCAATACAATTGTAACACACATTTAATTTACCGCCTACAAACCATTTTCCAGGAAATAAGTCTGTTTCTTCCCAAACCTCATCATATTCCTCGAACCAATCAAGTGATTTTGCTCGTTCCCCCCAGAATTCTTCCATATCTTCAATACTTTGTTCATATAGTTCCTCATATTCTTCATAAGACATCCCAGATTTTGCGAATTCAGGATTCAACTCTTTAGGAAAAAATTTTCTTTCCTCAGAAAGAATACTTTCCATCTTTTCTTCATTTTCAGACATAATTTCTCACATTTTCGAAAAATTTTCTTAGATTTAATCTCGACTTTAAATCGATGTAATATATTATAAGGAAAAATAAGAGAAAAATAAAAAGCTTTTACATTCAGAAGGATTCAGAAAAGCCTTCGATTTTTTATATTATTTTTGGAATGCCTTTCGGATATTTTCTTACTTTCATAAAGATTTTACACTTCAAGACGTTCTTTCATAAAGTAATCAACAAAATTTTAAAGCTAAAAAAAGATATGATCCTTAGGTTGAATGATGGAACGAATAAATAATTATTTGGATAAAAATTGGAGAAAAAGGTGGAAAAAAAAGGAAATTACTCCTGAAGAAGCAATTGAGAAGGTTATTCCCGGAAATCGGGTCTTTGTTGGAACAGGTTGCTCTGAGCCTCAAGCGTTAACTGAGCAATTGATAAAACATTCAGAAAGACTTATCGATACTGAAATTGTTCACTTCTTAACGATATTCCCTGAAAAGTACTTTGATGATAAAACGGAAGATCTCTTTAGGCATAATGCGCTTTTTATTGGACGGACTCTGAGAGAGGAGGTTAATAAAGGGCAAGCGGATTACACTCCAATTTACGCAAGTGAAATCCCTGATCTCTACCGTACGGGACGGAAATATATAGATGTTGCATTTATTCAAGTTTCACCGCCAGACCAGTATGGATATTGCTCATGTGGGATCAATGTTGATATTACAAAACCAATCGCCCAATCGGCTTATCTCACTATTGTGGAGATAAACCCTCAAATGCCGAGAACTTTAGGCAATAGTTTTATCCATATGAAAGAGATTGATTCTTTTGTAGTGAATGATACACCATTATTGGAATACCATTTTAAAGAAAGAGACGTTGCTGAGCAGATCGGTAAACACGTGGCCAAACTTGTCCAAGATAATGCAACTATCCATATAGGCTATGGATACTTACCTAACGCATGCCTAAAATATTTAATGGATAAAAAAGATCTCGGAATGCACAGCCATTTTATTACTGATAACATAATTCCGTTAATTGAAAATTCTGTATTAACGTGTCGAAAAAAGAATTTTCATCCCGAGAAAATCATTACCAGTTATGCGCTCGGGACCCAAAAACTCTATAATTTTTTGGATAATAATCCTTATATTGAATTTTATCCCTCTGACTATGTATGTAATCCGAAATACATTGGCATGAATAAAAACATGGTATCCATAAATCAAGCCTTAGAAATCGACTTGACGGGACAAGTAAACGCTTCTTCAAAGGGATATAATTTTCACACCGGAGTGGGAGAAATTGCCGATTTTATGAAGGGCGCCGCATTCTCTAAAGGGGGAAAACCCATAATTGTACTACCTTCTACAAATTTGGATGGGACTGAATCTAAAATTGTTTCACACTTGGAAGAGGGAGCTGGAGTGCTTTTATCGAGAGCAGACATTCATTATGTAGTCACAGAGTATGGAATCGCCTATCTTCATGGAAAAACCATTAGAGAACGGGTATTAGAGTTAATAAGCATCGCGCATCCTAAATTCAGAGATAGATTATTAGAAGAAGCAAAAAAACGGAATTATGTGTATTCAGACCAAATCTTACCCAAAGATGAAGAAGGAAATATTTGCGTATATCCAAAGGAATATGAAACCTATTTTGAAGCAGATACAGGGAAAAGAATTTATGTCCGACCTATAAAACCAACTGATGAGAATTTATTAAAGGACTTATATTATAGTTTAAATGAGCGAGATAGATATTTGCGATTCTTCGAATTAAGAAAAGAGTTCAGTCATTCAAAGACTCAATGCGAAGTAAATATTGATTATTATAATGTCTTCTCTATTGGAGCATTTGTGGGGGAGGATATCTCAGAACAAACCATGGTGGGACAGGCATCATATCATTTAAATCCAAATTCAAATATGGCGGAATTTGATTTTTTGGTTAAGGAGGAATGGAGAGGAAAAGGGATTGGATCTTTTTTATATCATCATATGATAATTATCGCAAAAGAACATGGGATAAAAGGATTTTATGGGAATATCCACATTCAAAACAAGAAAACCATCCATATTATTAAGAAAGGGGGAAAGGTCAAAATTGAACCGGAACAAGGACAAAATGAACTCTTTTATGAGGTACATTTTTAATTTAATTAACTAGGAAAAACTTAGATGTTAATTTTAAAATAAAGTTTTATTGCCTTTTTTTACTAGTATAAGTACAATTTAGAGCAAATTATTTTTTTAATATCAAAATGCAGTTTAAATTTACAGATTATCACGTGCATACAAACTGGAGTCATGATATTGTTAATACCGGGCCTACATTTAAAGAATATATAGAAGAGGCAGAAAGACATAGGATTAATATCTGCTTCTTAGATCACTATGAACTCTATTATCTTGAAACAGACTCCACATATCCATTCTATGATAATAAAATTGTAGACTATTTAGAAATTATGGATAAATTAAAAGAAAATTATGAGTTTATTCAGAATGGTTTGGAGGTAGAATATTATCCGCAAAAGGAAAATGAACTCAGAACATTTATGGACGATTTCGGAAAAGAGTTTGACTTCATTGCTGGAACCTTACACGAAACCAAAATGGGATTTCCCGTGACAACAAGAGCCAAATTAATGGAATTATTAAAAAAGTTCAGTATAGGAAAAGTGGTCGATGATTATTTTTCCATCATGGAGCAACTAATTAAATCTCAGATATTTGAAAACGTATGCCACTTAGATACGATCTTTCGATATATAAATGAGGATGATATTCTGCCACCAAAAGATTGTAACATCTCTGAAGAGAGAGTTTTAAAGTTAGGACAATTATGTATTGAAAATGGAATAAGGATTGAATATAATCTTTCGGGCTATAAATATTCTATTGGTCGACCATTTCCGTCAAAATATGTGATTAAAGAATTAACCCTCAAGGGAGCTCCAGTATATGTGGGATCGGATTCTCATAGCTTAGAATATTTTAAACAAAATGTCCAGAATGTAAAAAACGCTTATAAATTTCTCAATTCGTTAAAATAGAGTTATAAAAAATATGTCCCCAATTCAAGAACTTATTAGCAATATAAAACAAATTGATAAAAATGTAATGAAGAAATGCAATGGGATCGGCGGAAAGAGGTTTACATATTTTCTAAAAGCTGTAACCTTTTTGGGAAGAGAAACCCTTTGGATTTTTCTTATCCTCTTCTTTTTATTCATATGGTATGATCCTTTCCTGTTTTCCTATTTTTTTGCCTCATTCTTCAGCGGAGTATTAATTGTTGCTCCCATAAAAGAGATTACGGACAGAAAGAGGCCTTTTAAGGAGTTAAATATACCAATCTATGAACGAGAACCTACTTCAAAAAGCTTTCCATCTTGGCATGTATATAATATCGTAATTCATGGATTATTAATCGGAACCTTAGTGGATTCTCTCATGTTATTAATAATTCTTGCAGTTATAATGGTATTGGTTGCTTTCTCACGGGTTCAACTCGGAGTCCACTATCTCAGCGATAGTGTATCAGGATTCTTATTAGCAGTTATAGGATTCTTATTTGTTCAATATATCTTCGGTCCTTTTATGTATAATATAGTTTTATCTCTGGAAAAATATACAATCCTAAATATAAATTACCAGCAGATAAATAGTATGCTCTTTGAAGAAATTTGGTATCTTTCTTTATGTATTGTGATCTTTGCGTGCTTATTTCTAAGTGCCACAGCAAAAATGATAAGAGAATATATTATGGAGTGAATTCACATTAAACTCTTTTTCTTATCAAACAGATTTTTTAATTCACTTAATACTTGTTGACGTACACTGGCGGGGGGACCTCTTTCTGGAGGGGCTTTCTTTTTTTCCTCTTCTTTATTTTCTTCCACTTCTTCGACACCGTATTCTCCTTGAGTTATTTGATATACTCGATCTTCAAGTGTTCCGAGTCGAGAATCCATGTTATTTAACTGAACGGAAAGTGATTCTGATAACTTAATAACTGCATTTAGCGTCTGCTCTAATATCTTTCCCAATCCCTCAATTTTTTTTACCGTGGGATCGGTTAGGGCATAATCGGCTTTCATTACTTCCTTAATATATCTGGAAAATTTTGGCTCATTCGTGATTAAAGAATATATCGAGGTGGTGTATATTTCATATTCAAACTCCTGATCTTGCTTCTCAAATAGATCTTTAATAGTATCTTTTAATAACTCAACATTCAACTGGATTTCTGGGTCGTTCCTAAGATCTGGATCGTATTTATGAATAAAGATAAGAAAATAGGGACATTCCTCTAAAATCAGTAAAGTGTCAATTATTTTTTGGAAATATTCAAAACTCTCATCAAATTTATCAGGATCTTGAACATCTACAACATAGAGTAACAAATCCGTTGCAATAAAATAATTCTCGGGTTTATTCATATATCGTTTTCTATATTCTGATTGACCTCCCATATCTAAGATAAACAAATTTAAGTCTTTTTCCTTTATTTGCTTCCGATCGACCCCCTTAGTTGGTTTAAGACTTGCTAAATTGTTTATTCCTAGTTTACCTCCCAGTTTCGATAAAATTGCGGTTTTACCCGCATTGTCTAACCCAGCAACAACTATTTTCTGTTGCTTTTTGTCTATTTCTAATCTCTCATCTTTAATATCTTGAATTAAAGAACTGATCATTATAGCTTTTTTAAAATGGGCTTCTAAATCGGGGAATTTTTTTTTAAGTACGGTAATTTGCTTTTTTAGCTTTTCTCTCATTTCTGTTGCTTTAATCGGGTCGGTTGTTGACTCCAATTCTATTAGATTTTTAAAAGGATCGTCTTTTTCAAGTGTTGAGGCTGCTCCGATATCATATATATCTAACACATCTTCCAATATCTTAGCTTCTTTTTTAGAGAGAAATCTATAGGAATAAATTGGTAATTCCAATAAATCCTCGATTGTCTCTATTTTTTTCTTACCAATGAATTTCTCATCTAAAAATTTGGAGAATCTTGAGATCACATTTGATTCTTCTGTATTTTTCATCTTTCTATTCCATTTTTATTGCATTCTACTAGTAATTTTATTTCTATGCTTATTTTTTTTTTTTTTTTTACGTTTATATTTTATATTAACAAGTTTTAAGAGACCTGTGTTATTTCTCAAAAGAATTTGTTATTTATTATTATAATTTCAATTTCCAATAAAAACTTGATCTAATGAGGAAAAAGGTCATTAAGAAAAAATCATATTTAAATATTTAGAACATTATATAATACAATAAATTCCAATTAATAATAATTTCATAAAAAAGAAGGGCAAATTATGTCGTTTGACTTCAAGGAGCGGGATTTTTTTGAGGAATTTGAAGAGGAACCTTGTTGCGATTCACCAAAAGTATCCCAAGAAGATGGTTTTTTTGTTTGTCTTAATTGTGGTTTTGTATATAGCCAAGTATTAGATGACAGACCCCGACGGGCCTTTACCTACGAGGAGATCAAAAAAAGAAAGAGAAATGAAAGAGTGTACAGCCCTATTGGGCCAAGAACAGTAATCCGGGGGAACAGAGATGCACGGGGCGGCTCATTAAGCCCAAAATATAAATCCAAGTTTAATCGATTAGCAAAGATCCATCGATCTTTAACAACGAGCTATGAACGAAACCTCTGGATTGCGCTCCCAAACCTCCAGAGATTACAGAAAAAGTTAAGAATTCCAGATCAAGTTGCAGAGGATGCCTTAAGGATTTATACCCAAACTGTAAAAAAAAAACTAACAATGGGACGAAGTATTGACACTCTCTTGACTGCTTCAATCTTTTGTTCTTTACGAGTCCATGGTATTCCCCGCACTATCGAAGAGATTACAAAAGCAGCTCAACTGCCAAAAAAAAAAGTAATTAAAAATTATAGGCTCATTCTAATCAAGGTTCTGCCGCATTTAAATCTTAAAGTACAACATTTTTCCGCAGACAGGTATGTAGATAAGTTTAACAGTGAGCTTGGCTTATCTATGAAATGCAGAAATATTGCAGTAAAACTTATTAAAAATGCGAAAGCAAACGGATTCAACACTGGCGGAAAGGATCCAAAAGGGATTGCTGCTGCTGCAATTTATATGGGGGCAAAAATATGTAATGAGTCTCGCACTCAAAAGGAGATCGCCAAATTAGCTAAAGTAACTGAGGTGACCCTTCGACAAAGGGCAAAAGATTTAAAAAAATATGCAAAAATACCTGCACAATAAAGAGATCATTAATAAGAGATGACTATATTTTAAGAAGATGTTTTTCCTCTTCAAAGAGGGGTAAATCTTCCAACATCGTCCTAATCCTAGAGTTATAATCCGTGATCCCATATGCTCTTAAATTTAGAATGAAGGTTAGTAATTTAATAACGAAAGTATCGTTTATCAAACCTTCTCTAATGTCCAATGTCTTTATATAACTATCAACCTTTTGACCAATTTCTTCATAGTTAAAATCGGTTTGTAAGAGACAAAATGCATAAAGCATAATTGAAATGGAAACTAAGAGAGTATCTTTTCTCTTTGCAAATCGGTGTGCTAATTCACTGTACTGAGCTGCAGCCTCGGTATAATCTTCTTGCTTAAGTGAAGATAAGATATCATCATAAAACCGACGCCGCATCGCTTTTCGTTTCCTAAAAAATTGGGTAAATTCGGTTTTAACGTCTCGTTTTCTTTGCTTGAGGAGCCCATAAGTTTGGTCTAATTCTACCCTCAACTTTTTCAAATCAGCTCTTTCTTTTCGAGAAAGTTTTTTAGAAGAATCCTCTTCACTTGCCTTTTGAATATCGATATCAGCAATCTTTCTTAAAAAATCAATTTCAGGGTTGAAAAGAATCAATTCCTCTGTTAACTTTCCCATCCCAAAAGAGATAATTTGGTCCATATTATGCTCAAATGCATTAAAAATATATCCCGCCAGGGAAATTTCAGGTAAATTTTTCAATTCCTTATCAAATTGTTCCCGTTGTTCTTGAAAAGTTGAATATGCAAAGTGTATATTTTTTGCCTTTAATAACGTAAAAGAGCCTAAAATAATTGCTATAGCAGCATGTTTTTGAAAGTCTTTTTTCATCAAGGGAGGTACGACATCCAGATAGTTCATCGAAGCATTGAGATATTCTTCATTCTCTAAGGAGTCCAAAGGTTTAATCCAGTATTTACTTTTCATAAGTTTCCTTTTAGATTCGTCTTGTTTAGTATTTTCTATTTTTTTACTGATAATTTTAATCTTTGCTTTTAATTTTTGAGCATCTGCTACCTCAGTGGAATCGTCTCCAGCTTTTAACTCCGTTCTCCGTTCCTTTCCCAAAATGTCATATAAAAGCCCAAGCTCTTCCTCAAATAGAGGAAGATATTCGATATAGGATAAAGCAGCATTTAATTTGGCCTCATCACCGATTTTTTTTAAGGAAATGATATAGTCAATAAGAACCATAGGGAAGGTTTCAAAAAAGATTTTAGAGGATTCAGAGATTTCATCCTCTAAAGATTTAAAGGATTTTATTAACTTATCAAATTTTCGTTGTTTCATTAATATCAAAGAGGCGACCATAAAGGAGGTGCCAGCAAGGTTGTATTTTTTAATCCGATTTAAGCGGAGTGCGGCTCTTTTATATGCTTTATATGCCTCTTGATAGTTTTGCTTCTTAAGGAGTTCTAAGGGGTCTTTAAAAAAAGCTCTTTTTAACCCCCCTCGCTGCTTTAAATCGTTCTTTTTATCTGCTCGTGCATCTCTAGCTTTTTTCTTGATGAGAGAGATTTGTTCCTTTAATATTTCTCCTCTCAATGATTCTTCAGCTTTTTTGGATTTAATAGCGCTCCGACTGGCTTCCATTTTCGCTATCTTTTTATGAATCTCCGATTTATATTCCTTATTCTCTATTTTATCATTATAAACATGTGCAGAGGAAAGATCATCAAGAGAGATATAAATTTCTGCAATTTTCTTATAAATCCTATCAAAAGTAATTTTTTCATTATTGAGGTAAGCGTTTGAAATATTTTTGACTTTCTTAATCAGTTTCAGAGAAGTATTAATAGCGGGTTTTGTTTCATTATTCTGGACAATCAATAAAGCTTGATTCTTAATTAATTCAATAAATAAATAACTTATTTCCCTCGATTTCTCATAAAGCATTACATTCCGATATCTCTGATTTATTGTTTTAAAAATTCTGGACTTTTCTTTAAAATCTTTTGATTTCTTTAACTCTTCAAAATTTGCTAGCTCTTCCAATTTTTCTTTTAACAGAGGGAAAATCCTCTTTAGATATATCTTCTTCATAGATTTTTGGAGTTCAGAATAAAATTCAAAAAACTTCTCAAAATGTTTGCCTTTTACTAAATAATCTAAGGAATTAGTAAGCATTTGATCTGCGACTTCTTTCATTCCAATATCAACTAAGTAGTTCACTTGAGCCTTAATCAGTTCTGCTGCATCCAAAAAATCCTCCAATTCAGCTTTATTTTTTGCTTTTTCCAACACTCCAGTATTTAACTTCCGGATAACTTCATACTCTGCAGTTAAAAACTCTTTTATTATTTCGATACCTCTTTGTAGATTCTCCTCTTTTTCTAATTTTTGCTTTTCTTTATTTCTTTCTTCAATCTCCGAACTATATTCCGTCAATTCCTTCTTTAATTCTAGGGAATCCAGCTTATTAATCAGAATTGATGTCATACTGAAATTTAATCGCTCAATAAACTCTCTAATCAATGGTTCTAAAATATGGTCAAGATTTGTTTTATTTACATCATAAGACTGCCATATATTTTCAAGCTCATCAAAGGTTTGCTTTGCTTCATAGATCTGTTTAGCTTTTGTTTGCTCTTCTAATATTTTTATTAAAACTTGAGCTAATTTTGCAGTAAATTTCTCAGTTTGATCAAATAAATCCTCTTTTTGATAAGTATTGATTGCCAGATAAAGTTCTTCCTTTGCTTTTTCCAGTTGATTTGCTGAAATCAAAAAATCTGCTGCATCGATAATTTTATCTGAAATATCAGTTAAAACAGAGATAGTTTCTTCATGATCTAACCGCTCAAGGACTCGAAAGGCCTCCTGATTTTTGCATGCAGAAATCCAAGAATTTATTGCTAATCGAAAGGATTCTTGGATAAGCATCTTATCTTTAAGCTCAATGGAAGTCCATTGTCCTGCGGTTTCGTACTGTCTAGCGGCCATTTCAAAGGATTTTTTATTAAATAGTTTATTCCCTTCCCTAATGAGATTTTCTACATATAATCGTTTGAAATTATTTGCTTTCACTTGGCTAACATCTTTTATTATTTCTGAGGCCTCTAAATAAAGATTTGCCCTTGAGAATAGATATGCAGTTTGTTCACAGTACACATAGTATTCATTTTTATTATATATATCGGCAATAGTTGCAACCTTTTTAAGTGCATGGGCTGCCTTGACATTATTACCTTGTTCATAATAAAAATTAGCCATCCGAATAATTATTGGTAGCCTTAACCAAGCAGTTTCTACATTCAAAGGAGGGTCACCACTAATCATTGAAAGGGATAAGCATTGAATTATTTGGTGAAATTCATCGGGAAATAAATTAACAAAAGCTTCATAGTCGGAATATACTTGCCATACGGTTTCCAATAATTTATTAGTAGAAATTGGGAGGATACCATTTCTATCATAAAATAAAATAATCATTGGGATATCTCGCTTGACAGATTCGATAATATCCACCAACATTTCAAAGAATTCAAATTCTTCCTTTTTCATTGGATTTAGAATATACACTATTCCGTCAACCATTGGGATTATCTCATCAAAATTAGTAGAGATAATGTCAGTAATTACATCTATCTCAAGATCGCAAACATTGTCAAAGACTTTGAATTCTTTAAACCATTCATAATATGTCCCCATATCTTCTCCTTTTCCTCCCAGTGCATTCACTATATAGGGAAAAGTGAGATCTGACTCCCCCAACACCAATATTTTAAACATGAATCTCATGAAATAGCCCCTTGTTTTATATCCTACCTCAAAGTAATAAAAATAAACATATTACTTTTATGGATGAATTTAAATTTCATATTTTCTCACTATAATTAATTGGATAATAGAATTTTTATATTTTTTTAAAATGAGAAATTATAGCTTTTTGAAGAGTGATGAAGATGAGTCATATAGAAAGAAATTATGAGATCATTCAAGAAAAAATGATTGAACAGATGGAACATTCCTTAAAGTTCGGTAAATCTTTAATTGATGCGGAATTGGATGCAGGATTATTTAATTTCCTCGTGAAACCAGTGGTCAAATCTTTTTATGATTATTGGAGTAAGAATGATGCTAAGGAAGGAACATTGCAACAAATTGAAGCTACTTTAGATTGCGGAAGAAAAATCGTGAAAAACGGCATCAGTGAGGATGAAAAGGAAAAGGTAATAGAAGAGTATTTTCCCAAATATCTAAAAGGAGATCAAACTTATCGGCAATGCAAAAAAAACCATAAAGATTTTAATGAATTAAAAAGGATCACAAAAGATTGCTTTATTACTCAAGTTGAGGAAGTCGTAAAGTTTTTAAAGGTAAAAAGCGAAGTTGATGATTATGATGACCTAACAAAGTCAGTATATCAATCAAAACAAGAAGCTCTCGACGCTTTAAACACTCAATTGCGCTATAATGATGCAGGAATAAAAATAGTAGAAGAAGATCCCTCTATTTTAAAAGTTCCAACTGGAAAAAACATAATTATAAAGGTTTTGCGCAAGGGCTTTATAGAATCGAAAAAAGAACTATTGGGTAATCTAGAAAGGATATATAATTAATTTTCTTTATTTTAATTTATTCTTAAATGATTTCATTTAAAAAAACATTTAAAATTTTTCAACTTCTATTTTATTTAACTTTTTTAATATAATATTAGTGTATTTTATGGACCAAACTCAAAAAGAAAAAGAAATTTCGGATCATGATAATGGAAATAGGAGTCAATCATTAGTTCGAAGGATATTCCTCAATATCTTAATTGCGAGTTTCATTGTGTTGGTTTATTATTATACCTCATCTTTATTTGGATCAGTATCAACTTGCTTTATCGATAGCGAATCAATCTCACCTTCATTTAATTTTACCCTTTTAATATTTGTATTTCTTGCTGTTTTGGCGGGGCCAGTTCATGCATTTTTTGGGGGGCTTCTTGGTGAATTATTATACCAATTAGCCTTTTACGATATTCTTTATATAGAATGGCTCTTGGCAATACCTATTTTTGGGTTAACTTGCGCCATCTATAGGTACAAACCTTTAAGATTTCATGAAGGAAAAAAAGTGTATTACAGTTTTCTAACCTTGTTAATTTCATCGTTTATTACCATAGGAGTATTAATAATTAGTGGTAATCTATCAACCACATCTCAAACTCATATCAATAATGTTATCATCGAAGTAGGATTTAATTTCTTATTACAGTCCTTACTCTCCGTTATTTTTATTGTCCCTTTTTTGTTAGTATTATATGACAAAATATTAGCAAATAAAGAAAGACACATATATACTATATTGCTCACACATCATCCTCCCTCTCAATCTGACCATACCTTTTACTTGAAGTTCGGTAGAACCTATATATATTTATGTACACGTTGTTCTGGTTTTATCTTAGGTGCTATATTTACCACTTTTTTTTCAGATCTCCTCAATTCGACATTGGGTATAGAAATTACGGCGGAAATTGCTCTCTTGATTTGTATAATTCTACCTATTCCAGGATTAGTGGATTGGGGACTACAGAGACTCTTAATCCGAAAAGCAAATACAAGATCACGGTTGTTCACGGGATTTATTATCGGGATCGCCCTTTATATGCTTTCTTACACCGAAAAATACTATCTCTTTATGTTGGGAGTGGTAATCTTTTATTTCTCTGTATTTGGATTATTAATGTTCTGGGGTTATCGGAGAGAGATGAAAAAATTCGAAGAACAGATGGAAAAATCTGATTACCATGAGCAGAGGAATCTGTCAGAAGGAGTAAATACTCAAGAAAAGATAAATGATGAATCTTAAAGATTGGTCTCCGTTTATTTTATAATTAAAAAATTATATGTTCCTTATAAGAAAGAGGTTATTAAGATAAGAAAACAATATTCGTTAGAAAACCATCTATTTAGCGATATAAAGTTCATAAGAAAAAAAATAAAAAGCGAAAATAATCTTATTAGTAGGAAAGGAAGTGAGCAAGTTGTCGAAAAAACGAAACTCTAAAAAAAAATACGTTTGTAAGGAATGTGGGCATATCCTTTCCACCGAGTTATCTGAATTGTTGGAAAAGAAGGTTCAAGTATATTGCGAAAAATGTGGCACGCCGTTCGAGCTGGAAGGAATAAAACTGAAAGAGAGGAATTTTAACAAGAAGGAAGAAGAAAAACAACCGAAGTATCAACATGAAAGAGAGATTAAACCCTTATCAGAGGATCAAAAAAAGGGCTTTATTAAGTTAATTCAGATATTAAATAAAATCTCGTTCTTTCCCTTATTCATAGTTTCTATTTTAATCCTAATCGGAATAACAGATATCATAGAGTTTAATTTATGGATCTCAACCCTCCCTGAAAGAATTTTTTTGGGTACGAGCGGAATATTAATCTCCCTTTATGATATAAAGTATATTTCCCCGCAGATAAAAGCAAATAACTTCGAAAAAGTCGTCCTTGACGCTTTTTGTTGGGGGATTTTGGGGTCAATAATCCTTGGGAGCGGATCTTTAATTTTAATAAAAGGAATATTTGTCTTTCTCTATGCGTTGTTTTATCCAGAGGACCCACAAAGGAAACTATTTGACTTCGGATTATATATGAAAGATTCTTTTAATAACTTTTCTGCTATGGGGGGAGTAATTATAATTCTGTTAAGATTTTCTGCTCTTTTTTCCGGATTAGCACTGGATTTTCCTCTCGCCCCGTTGATTACATTCTTAGCGCTATCATCAGTTGCTTTAACAATAGATTATATTTATTATAGAAAGGAATTAAAGGAAAAATGGAATTATGATATATTTGATTCAATCGGTCTTCTCATTATAGGAATATTGGGCGTTTTATTCTTTGCAGCTGGGATATTCATAATGTTAAAGTCAATTCTCATCTTTTTCCTAATCTTCGGAGAACCATCACAAAGTTATTTGAATAGGGTACAAAAAGGAGAGAAAAAGAAAAAAGGAAAGCAAAAAAAACAAAAGCCAACTCCAGGTCAAAGAAAAGAAAATAAGAGAGAGAAAAAAATATATAAAGATCGGAAGAAAAAAATTCAGAGTGCCAAGGTCCAAAGGCGAGTTTCTGAATTGAAATCAGAAGAGAAGGATCTTAAAAAAGCAAGAAAAGAAAAAGAAAAGGAACTAGAATTAAGACTGCATGACTCGCTTTTACCCGTAAAAGATAAAGAAGATAAAAAGGTAGTCAAAAAATACTTTTCAAAAATCTTTACAATTTTATCAAGGGATATTAGAGAGCAAATCTATGAATTAGATATTCCCAGAGAGGAAAAAAGGGATCTTCTCAAAGAGCTTGCTTTCCTTTCTAAAGAAAAGCAAGTAAGATATATGAAAGAAATAGTTAACTTGTATAAAGAAGATATTCCGGAGAAATTGGTAATGAAAATTAGAAACCTTCCTAATCTCAAAGAGAAGCATTACCAAAAAATTGTGAATAAACTAAAAACGATGAATCCAGAAGAGCAAATAGAATACGTTCAATTTCTGGAAAAACATGCTATTTAAATAAGTGCCAAAATCAGGAGAGATTTATTTATGTCGCTTGAGAAAGAAAAGCCATCCGAAGAATCGGAAGAAAAAAAGGAAAAAGAGCCTCTGAATGAAAGTCAGTTTAGAAAAAGTGACCTTGAACCTTTAGGGTCTGAAGCGATCGAAAAATCTGTCGAAGTCGGAGAAGAAGATATTTATAAAGCGAGTGAAGAAGAACCATCAGCAATTGATGCAGAACGAATTAAAGGAAACTTAACTGAAATTGAAAAAGAAATATTAGATATTGCAGAAGATATTTTAAAATTAAATCGTTATGATTCCAGTTTTGATCTTGATCTAAATTCTGCGGCAGAATTACAGCACTTCCCCATTATTGAGAAGTTATATGCCAAAAGCATAGGGAAACTCGCATATAATAAGGGATATAGTAAACGGAAGATATTTTTAACAATCAGAGATTTAGAAGAGAAGAATTATATAGTGAGTAATGAGAGAAGGACGAAATTAGAAATATTAAATAATGAAAAGTTATCTGAAATTCTTGATTTTATTAAAAAACATCCAGGAATTCATGCACGTGATGAAAAGATTGAAAAAGAATTAGATATTACCCGGACCCCTTTTTTAAAACATATTATGACCTTGGAGAGGTTTGAATTAATCCGGTCAAAAAAGATCGGACGTAAACTGCATTACTTTCTCGCGGATGTTCCAGAGGAAATGGATGAATTTAAAGCGATCTTCTTGGATGAGATGAATTATAAAATAATTAAATCATTTATCAAGGATGAAACAACTGCAATCTCTACAATTGCGAAGAATCTCGATGTATATCCTGGAACTGTGCAATATCATATAAAAAAATTAAAAAAGTTGGATCTGATAAAATCAGCAGAAAATGAATCCAACAATAAGATTTATCTCGTTAATCTGGAATTGCTTAAGACCTATAATGAAATTTTCCAAGAGCCCGACTTCTCGAACTTCTTAATGGGATTATAGTAGGGGTTCTAATTTAATTTTAAGCCCGTGAAATCCTACTGATCTTAGGTAATAATTTAATTAGCAGCTTGATCGCATTTTTAATTCCCCTTTCCATATCCGGATGCATATTATTTTGTTTCAAGAAATCATATTTTTCATGACCGGGAAGGTCGGAGACAGATAGAACAGAAACTGTTTTAATATTGTAGATTTTTCCCAGTAAATAAAGGATGGAAGTTTCCATATCCACTGCATTAATATTAAGTTTTTTTATCGTGTTAATGAACTCATTAGTTTCGCAAAAAAGAGCATCGGTGCTCCATAAATTCACTTTTTTTAATTGGCTAAATTGGGTCAAAAATAGTTTCATTAACTTTTTATTCGGAAGTACTTGATACGTTCTCTCACTTATTAGTCTAGACGTATCTCCCTCGTAGAAGGGATTTTCAGTCCAATTTAATTGATGACGTATGGTTGGATACTTCATGAGATAATTGGGTGAAGTCCCATCCCCACAATATGCTCTCTCTGGAATTAATATATCCCCAATATTGATCTTATCAAGCCCTCCACAAAAATCAATACGGATGATGGTATCTACATTACATCTTTTCAAACATTCTATCGCAATAGCGGCATTAGGAGCTCCGACCAGAGATCTGACAATACTAACATGTGTATTGTTGAGAACCCCATTAAAGACTCTTCCATGTTTTCGTTTAGAATCAAGCTCATCAATTAATTTCTTCATCACAAATTTTACTGCTGGCATTATAACGATTTTTTTAAATCTGGATGGTTTCGTTTCAAAGAACATTCGAACAATCTTTTCATCGACAGAAATGAATTTCATGCCTACATTTAGTAAGCCCGCTTTTAATTTATCAAACATTTGTAATCATAAGAAGATAATTTATGAAGTTTAAATTAATTTTTCAAACTCTGATCTTCTTGATATTTTAGAGATATAATGTTATAATTTATAAGTTTGCTTTTAAGGAACGTCCGAACTTATAATTTTTAAGAACAAATTTAATGTATAAAGACAAAATTCATTATATTATAAAGACTATTTGGAGATATGAATTGTTATCAATCTGGCGGGCTTTTCCATGAATAGAAAATATATCAAGAATCATAAAATTACGAATGAGTTCATTAAAGATTATACAAAGTCAAATTATCGAATAGTCGGAAAAGAACACCATTCCGCAATAAAGCCATGTCATTGGCTTGAACAAAAATTATTAACCGGAAGAGACAACCGTAATTGTTATAAAGGAGTATTCGGGGTAGAAAGCCATCGATGCTTACAAAATACACCCAGCCTTGCGTTTTGCAACCATCAGTGTGTCTTTTGTTGGAGGGATGTTGAGAATAAAACTATAGGCAATGAATTCTCCGTGGAACCAGATGATCCAAAGTACCTCGTAAAAGAAATGATAAGGCATCAAAAAAATTTAATCCAAAACCATTTACCCTTGAAAAGATTTCTTGATAATTATGAAATCATGATAGATATAATTCATTATATGATAATTAATAAAAGCAAACAAAATATAGATTCATTATCGAAGTATATACATACAAGCAAAACTAAAATAAATAGAGCTCTTAATCTTCTCAAAAACCAGAGATTTATTAAACCAGTTGATAAGAATTATGAGTATTATGTTTTAGATGAAGATATTGTGGACAGTATTGATGATAGACATGAAATAGAATTGTTAATGAACAGAGAGTTAACAAGCCCCGATGAGATAATGGAAATACATTCAGAGGCAATGAGACCAAACCATGCAGCGATTTCCTTGGATGGGGAGCCTTATTTGTATCCCCATATTTCCAGCTTGGTTAAGGAGTTCAGAAATAGAGATATGACAACATTTATAGTTACTAATGGAACTCTTCCGGAAAAAATCGAACAAATGGAGAGTTATCCATCTCAATTATACATATCACTGCCAGCATCCAATGAAAAACAATATAAAAAAGTGTGCCGTCCAAAGATAAAAGAGGGATGGAATAAAATTATGAAAACAATGGACTTAGTCGAAACACTCCCCTGTCGAACATTGATCAGGCTAACAGCAGTAAAAAATCTTAATATAAAAGAAAAAAATATTGAAGAATATGTTAAAATAATCAAAAAAGCAAATCCCAATTTCCTTGAAATAAAAGGGTTTACGCTCCAAGCAAAAGCCCTACGTATTAATAAGAGATTAAAATCCGGAAAGCCGGCGAGTTATTATTTTCCTGATTACGATGATCTGAAAAATTACGCCAAAAAAGTAGAAGAAGTCAGTAATTTTCCCTTAATTTATGAAAATGAAGTAAGTAGAGACTTTCTTTTTGCGGTTAATTGGGATAAACAGAAGGATCCTACAATCACAGAAATCTAACCTTTTTTGTCTATTTTTCCTCTTTTCCTAAAAATAGCCGCATAAACAGTTCTCCATCAGGAATAAGTCCATATTCCCCTTTTTTTCCAGCTTCTTCTGTATAGTTACGTTGTTTTAAGTTTTTAGAGTTATCTTCCGGATTATAGATTGCAAAGGGAACGGGTTCCCGTGAGTGGGTTCTAATTTTGCACGGGGTCGGATGGTCGGGTAACACGGCAATAACCAGCTGGTTATTAAATTCTTCTTCAGCATCTATAAATGGTTTAACGATATATTGATCAAAGGCTTTAATCGCTGCTATCTTCTTTTGTGGAATACCAGTATGACCCATTTCATCGGTGGCTTCTATATGTAAGTAGACCAAATCTTTCTGTCTTAATTCATTGAGCGCCGCAGAAACCTTCCCCGAATAATTAGTATTTGGCAATCCTGTTGCACCTTTCACATGAATTGGATCCATTCCAGCGGCAATACCTAAGCCAAAAATTAAGTCTACTGCAGAAATTACTGATCCTTTCAGCCCAAATTTTTGTTCAAATGGTTCAATGGTGGGTTTTTTTCCCCCGCTCCATGGCCAAATATGGGTTGCCATTTCTTTATTTTCCGCTTGTCTTTTTTTGTTGATTTCATGATCTACAAGGATAGCATGGCTTTTTTCTATAAGTTTTCGAAGATAAGCCGCCGTTTTCACTGCTTTTCCATTATCTGGATCTAGGGGGCGGGGCAAGAATTGTCTATACGGTTCTCCTAACTGATCGTGAGGAGGGGTCAGTTCCATATTGGCAGAAAATCTTTCCCCGTCCAGTCGCAAGATATGTCTATATTGAACACCATGAAAAAAATCTACCCCTTCATCATGTAATTTTGATTGGAGTGAAGCGATTATGGGTTTTGACTCTTCTGAACTAATATGGCCAGAAGAATAATCAGCAATTATCCCTTTTTTTATGGTAATAAAATTACACCGAAAAGCTAAATCGGTATCGTTTAATGGTACTTTAGCACTTAACGCTTCAAGTGGCCCTCGCCCCGTTAAATCCTTTTCTGGGCGATATCCCATGATTGTCATGTTTGCACATTCACTCCCCGGGGCCATTCCTTCCGGGATCGTCTTTAACATCCCCATTTTTCCGTGTGTGGCAATCCAATCCAAATGTGGTAACTTTGCGGCTTCAAAAATAGTTTTATTTCCCAATTCTTCAATGGGCCAATCTGCCCCACCGTCACAAATTAAGATAATATACTTAGTCACGTATCCTTTTCTTCCTCTAAGGTTATTCTATTATTTTTATACAAAAGGAACCTTACTAATTTTTAAAAGAGGGAATATATATAAAACTTTTTTATTATCTTAGTGTTCTCCGAAGAAAAAAGATGATTTTATCAATTAATGCATTAATTCTAAATCAATGGGTTAATCGATAGTGGAGTTCTTTCTTAAGTTTTCCCAAATTCGTTTTATTGAGGGCAGAGAATTCTAGATATGGAATTATTTCGTCTTCGTGACGATATTCATCTAGATGAAGGAGATTTAAACCATATTGGGTGGCTGTATTCACAAAAAGGCGAATTCTCCGTCTCACATGGAAATTATTAAGTTTATCTATTTTATTCATTATGACCAGTAAGGGAATTTGAAACTCGCGCAAAAAGTTAATTAATTCAAACGATAAAGGAATTGTTTTTTGATTTAGATAATGGTATTTTTCCAATTCATCTTCGATACGCAGAATATTGATCACCACAAGGGCAAAAAAATAGCGATGATGTTTTTTTTCAATATGGACCACAATCTGCTTCTTAAGATGATCTTCTCTCCTCTTGCTTGAATGACGCATATATCCAAATCCCGGCAGATCAACAATTTTATATGACATGCCATGCTGAAAAATGGGTTTTATCTGCAAAGTGCTGCCAGGACTTTTTCCTGTTTTTCCTTTAAATCGCTTAGGATGGGGGAGTAAAAGCCTTGTGATTGAGGATTTTCCTACATTTGAGTTGCCGATAATAAGTAAATATTTCTCGTCATCCATAAGAACCAAATATGTGCAGTGAATTATGATCTATTAAATGTCTGAAAAATCATCCTTTAAAAAATCCTTAAACATTTCCTTCTTTTTATCCTCGGGAATCTTTGGACGACGATTAATTGGTTCTCCTGCTTGTTTTAATATATCTTGGATAGTTTCAATATTAATATTAATTTTAAACTTACTTCCAGACTGATATCGGATAATTTTTTTCTTATTTAAGGTAAGTCGAAGAATATAGCCCAATCCGAAGAAAAATTGATGCTTGGGAATAGTATCAATTGCACTTTTACTGGTATCTTCTTTCAGTGTCTTATATAATAATTCTTTTGAGGCGGTATGGTCATTTACCTCAAAAGCCAAGAAATAAAGAGCATGATACCAGATTTTATCTCTTTTTTTCTTGAGATACTCAAGAAAGTTCTCTGGGGTCATGACCTCCTCTTCTTTTTCCTCTTTCTTATTATCCAACTCCTCTTCTATGCGTTTTTCGAGTTCCTCGGAAATGCTTTCTGAAGCAGGCTCAGATCCTTGGGAATCTTTTGAGACTTGTTCCGTATCTTTCTCTTTTACCACTTCAATAGCTTCCTTCATCTCTCTTAGTTCGTCGAAATCGATTGCTTCTAAATCAGAGAAATCCTCAAATAAATGATCCTTATCCCCTATAAGACTATTTACCTCTGGATCTGCTGCCCTTTTCACTTTGGGTTGATCTGGGATTTCTCCATCTTGAACTTTTTCAACCGCTTCTCTCATCTCTTCTATTTCTTCAAGATCTAAATCATCAAGATCAGAAAAATCTGAACCCAATTCCTCCATTTCACTAATATAATTCTGATAATCATCAAATTCTGTATCATCTGTATTCTCCGCCTCTTCTATATTCTTTTGTTTTTTCTTTTCAGACATTCCTATCACTTTGAAGACGTTACAAATTAATTAATTTTGTTATTAGTTTCCTATTTTTGCTTTATATTTTATATTTATCATAAAATTAATTTGAAATTTTATATTTTTATTAGATGATTTTATATGGATAAACTAGAACTTACTAATTACTCGGGAATTATTTTTGATTTGGATGGAGTAATATTTAATATTACTAATGCAATTCAACAAGCTGTTGAGGATACCGTAGAAAAGTATCAGATTGATGTGGATATTGAAGATGTGCTTCAAGAAGTGGCTCATTTAATCGAAGAATTACAACATTATCCCGTCCCTAAGATAATTCTCAAATCCTATGATCTATTAAAAGTAGAATTCTTAGAAGGGTTAAGTTATTTCAAAAAATTGCGCGTTGGGATTTATTTATTTAACCAATTCAATGAATATAAAGAAGATGCCACGTTATATCCAGAGATTGATAATATTATTTCATCATTAGCTGATGATGGGATAAGGTTGGCTGTTTTAACGAATAACAAAAATACCCATGCAGAAGAAGTTCTTGAAAAATATGATTTAAAAAAATATTTTAACTTAATTATCGGTTTTAATGAAGTAAGTGAGGTTAAACCAAGTCCCGAGGGAATTCAGCTAATCCTCAAAAAATGGGAAATTGTCCCTTCTAAAGCAATTTTTATTGGCGATATGGTTACAGATATTCAAGCCGGGAAATCTGCTGATGTTAAAATTATATGTATGAGCTCAGGATTAGCTTCTGAAGAAAAAATAAGAGAATATAATCCAGATTTAGTTTTGAAGAATACAAGGGAATTAAAACAAGTCTTAGGGTTGTGATGTTACTCTTTTTCTTTAGTAGGCAAAATATGGATAATAAACAAAAAGAAAAAAATAAACGAAAAATTTTACAAACAATTTCTGAAAAAGAAGTTAATAAAAATTGTTTATGTTTTTCTATAGAGAAATCGGTGCCATGAGGAAACATCAGGAAGCTCGACTTTAAGACCTTTTCGCTTGCGAATTTCTAGGATCAAGTCTGGCTCTATTGAGGCTGGAACGCGTTCAAATCCGAGAAATTCATATCCAAAAAAGGCACGTCCTTGAGTAGATCCTCGAATTTCATCGGCAATACCAACGGTTTCCGAGGCGGGTAATTGTCCGCTGATTCGGACATATTCTCCATCGGGTACAACATTATTAACTCTTCCACGATGCTTATTTATGACGGCTAATACACCAGGATCTGTGCCAGAGGGAGTTTTAATATCAATTTTCTGGATAGGTTCATAAAGATGTGGATCTGCATCCATCATTGCAAGGGAAAAAGCAGCATAACTCATGCTTGCTATTTGATTATACCCGGTGTGTGCCGGGTCCTCGTGAATGGTTAAATCCGTAAATACTAAACGCAGTCCTAAAGCAGGTTCTTTCGCTAAAATACAATTTTCACACCAATCACGGAAAGCGCCAGATAAGTAGCTTTTCACTCGGTCAAATCTTTGTAACCCCTTCGTGGCGTTTACTAAGAGATTACCCTTGTAGACATCTACCACTCTCTTTGCTTCTTTTTTGTCCCATCCAACGTCTCTCAATAATTCGGCTCTTTCATCTTCGTTCATTAAGTCGGTAATTTTTCCCGACTCCAGAAGGTCAAGAGTCTTTTCATCTAAGGGTTCAATATACAGTTGAATTCTGTTATGACCGTTTGAAGATTTAGTATGAAACGTGGCACTTTTGTTTGTAATTCGTTCTCTGTATACAATAATAGGCTCTCCGATATTGATCTCCACTTGGTTGTTAATTCGTTTGGTAAGGATATCAATCTGCAGAGGATCAATTCCAGAAAGGATAAACTCCTTAGAATCCTTGTCCATCGTAAACTCTGCGGTTGGATCCGCCATTAACCATTTCTTTACCACTTGTCCTAACTTTGCGATATCATGCGGATTTTTGGGTTTAATGCTTCGAGAAACTACTGCTTTGCACGCATAATTAATATTTTCAAAGGAAGGAATCTCATCAATATTATCTTTGTCCTTAGCAAGCCCAACGTTATCCACAAAAGTTTCCCCGGATGGACACATCGGACCATACATTGCAAAAATATTCCCTGCTGGTATTTCTTTGATATTTAAAATATCTGTTATTTCCATTACGCCTAACCGTTTTATTCTACTTTTCTTTCGACTGTTCAGCAGATATAAAGTGTCCGATTCGTCCATTGTACCCGAAAATATCCTTCCTATTAAGGTTGCTCGGTAATTTTGTGCAGGATCTAAGAAAATTTTGGAAATAATCCCATATAATGGCCCGTTTGGATCACTTTTCTGTAATGCTTGCCCTAGTTCAGAATCTAAATCCCCTTGCCAAATTTCAGGTATCCTGTATTTCGAGGCTGTAACTGGATCTGGTAAATGATCAACTACCATTCTCAACATCGGTTCATCCAACGGGAGATTTTCTCTTAACCATTGGATATCTCCTTCCTCATATTTTTCAAAAACTTTCACAGGTGTATAATCGTTCTCTTTTAGGATTTCATAAGTGAAGCCCCATCCATCTTTTGCAGAACCGATGGCAACGGAATTTTCTGCAAATTCGACTCCCCAATCTGACCATTCAGGTCTGACTTTTCTAATCAATTCATTAACTTGTTTTGTTATTTCATCAATTTTATCATATGTTTCTTGAGGTGAAAGTTTGATTTCAGAGATTAACCTATCAACTTTATTAATAAATAAAACAGGTTTACATAATTCCTCTCCAACAGCAAGATTAATATTCGTCTCTGTTTGGGTCATCACTCCTTCAAGAGCGTCAACTAAGATCAACGCTCCATCACTGCTTCTAAGTGCTCTGGAAACTTCCCCAGTAAATGAGATGTGACCCGGTGTATCGTTTATTTGGAAAATATAAGGTTCTACCCCTTCTTCTTCCCGTGGATCATTAAACGCAAGTAACACCACGGAAGTAAAGATCGTAATCCCTCTTGCTTGTTCTTCTTCATCTGAGTCTGTCATTTGGAGCTCTCCCGCATCTTCGGGACGCATAAGCCCTGCTCTTCGCATTAAATAGTCCGTTGCCGTCGTTTTGCCATGTTATTGGCTAAATGAGACATTCATTCAGCAATCAATATGCGCAACGATCGAAAACAGACGTTTTTTCTTATATGACCCAGCAGTAACCATTTCGGCGATTTCTTGTGGATTTTTTACCTTAACCATTTGAAATTTTCACTTTAATGTGTTTTCCATGAATATAAAATATACTTTAGTATATATCAAAATATAGGAAATCATAAAAATTTTACGAATATAGGCGAGAAATCCCCATTATATTAGAATCTTAAGAAGAAAAATATATTCTATTATGTTTATCAGGGGTTTTCCAAATCTCAATAAAGAAGAGACTATTGTTATATTTTTTGTATGATCAAACTCTAACTTCTTCTTAAAACCATTCGATCTTCGCCCGAAAATTGTGTCTCCAACTGACCCAGTAGAATCTCCTTCTTAAGGAGATTATTCCCAGATTCAGAGAGTTCCTTAAACTTCTTGTTATAAAAATGGTGCAAATAGCCGTGTTTACCTTTTTAGAGAACGAAGGAAAAGAGGTGATTTTATTTTTATCTCCTTACAAAAAATATAACACTTAGTCAAAGAAGAAAGAAAAGTTAAAAAAATGATATTTTTTATCCAATATATTCGAGTTCTTGTGATAATTTAATATGTCGGGAGGAATTTCCCACTAAAATAAGAAATTTCCCTTTTTCTACTTTCCATTGATGTTCCCCCTCATCATAAAATGCTAATGCTTCAGAATCGATAGAAATCTCCACAGATTGTTTCTCTCCCGGTGTAAGAAAGACTTTTTTGAATCCACATAATTCTTTTTCAGGGCGCTTTACGCTGGATTCTTTATCTTTTATATAAACTTGGACAACTTCAGCACCTGTTCGTTTTCCCGTATTTTCTAATTCTATTTTCACATTAAAGTCCTCTCCTTCCATCAGTTTTTCTTTATTTAGGGAAAGATTAGAGAAGTTAAAGGTAGTATAAGAAAGACCATACCCAAAAGGGAAAATCGGCTCCACATTGAAAGTATCAAAATAACGATACCCAACAAATATACCCTCATTATAATATACTCGGAAATCATCTGCTTCTAGGTCAATATCTCCGTTCTGGTACACATTCCTTATACCAGGATAAGTCCAAGGATGAATGTGGGCCGGACTGTCAGCCAATTTTTTCGGAAAAGTTACCGATAATTTACCAGAAGGATTTACATCTCCAAAGATCACATCTGCAATCACATTTCCTGCTTCCATCCCAGCATACCATGCTTCGATAACTGCGGGCACATCGGCAAGCCAATCGTCCATAGAGATGGGACCTCCATTAATGAGCACCACAATAGTTTTCGGAACTTTCTTAACTGTTCTTTTGATGAGCTTTACTTGCTCTTTTGGAAGGTCTAATCTAAGTCTATCCTTATTTTCCCGATCATTATGTTTTTTATGATTTAGGCCAGCAAAAATGATCGCAGCATCGACATCATTCACTTTTGTAGTAGTATTTACCATTCCTTCGCACTTACTCTTAAGTCCTTCTTCCGGGGTCACTTCATATTTTGCTCTGACCATAGAACTTCCTCCCCCAAATGCCATTTTCTTATCCGCATTAGGACCCAAAATGGCAATTAAATTCACAGCATTAATATCCAAAGGAAGAAGGTCGTCCTGGTTCTTTAATAGAATTATCCCTTCTTCTGCGATCTTTCGTGCAACTTTTTGGTGCTCTTCAGTATTGCGACTTCCTTCGGGAACAGAGGATGGACTGTCAAATAATCCCACACGGAACATCACTCTAAGGAGTCTCCGCAAATTATCTTCAAATGTATCCTCCGAAACCTTACCTTCTGATAGGGCATTCTTCACCTTTTTTTCCTTGTAGCAGATTGCTTTTGGCATTTCTAAACTAAGTCCAGCTTTTAAACATTCAACAGTGTTAGTATCCCGTGTAGCAAACCAATCAGACACAACAAATCCGCTAAATCCCCATTGCTTCATCAATTTCTCCCTTAAAAGTTCAACATGTTCGCATCCAAAAGTCCCATTTAATCGGTTATAACATGCCATAAAGGACCACACATCGACCTCTCGTACGGTGGCTTCGAAAGCGGGGAAATAAATCTCTTCTAGTGCCCGTTCACTTACTTCGCAACTTATTTCAAATCGCTTGTATTCTTGGTTATTTGCTGCAAAATGTTTTACACAAGCGCCGATCTTTTGACTTTGAATGCCTTTAACCACCTCAACCGCTAACTTTTTATTTAAAAAAGGATCCTCCGTCTGATATTCAAAATTCCGACCACAAAGCGGGGTTCGAATGATATTAATACCGGGAGCTAATATTAGATGTCTTCCAGTAGCCCGAGTCTCTTGTGCTAATGCCACCCCGAATTGTTGGGAGAGATCCGGATTCCAAGTAGCAGCTCGGCAGATTGCAACGGGGAAATACGTCATTTTTTTTAGGTAGAAGACACCGCTTCCAACGCCGTGTGGACCATCAGTTGTTTTAAAATAAGGCATACGGAGCCTTTTAATTCTATCGGAAAAAAAAATCCATTTTCCAGAGAGTAATGATATTTTCTCTTCCAATGTTAGCCTCTCTAAAAAATCGTTTACTCTCTCTTCAATATCTAATCTTTCATCCATAAAAGGGAGGGTTTGCAGCTTTTCTTCGGAGATCTTATTGCTAAAGAGCATTTTAAATAATCTGTTCATTTTCATTATAAGTTATATTTAGTTTTTGATATAGGGGTTTACTTTTAATTTTTTTTAGATTTTGCTAATTTTCTTTCTGTACTAGTCCAAGAAAAAGGGTAATATCATATTTTTTAAAACATAAAGGGTTTTTTTCCCAGTAGTACTCTGAGTCTGAGAAGCACCAGAAATATTCTTTATTCTAAAATTGTTAGGTAACTTTTTCGGAATATAGTCATTCAAGAAATTTTTAAATAGAGTGTATTCTCTTTTAGTTTCAGTCCATACAAAGCCATTTTTTTCAAATGTTTTAGGATTTTTCTGTTTAAATTTCTTTACATGGTGCTTTTTCTTCTTGGGGGGGCCCTTTCGAATATAGGTTTGGGAAATTGAAGGATCCTCACAATAGAATGCCAAGCAGTATCTTTTTTTTTCTAATTCAAAATAAAGTTCATAAATAATGGTCCCAAACCGTTTTTCATGGGTAAATTCTCTTTCTCCGATATTTTTGATATAAGATCCCAGAGAATATAATTTATCCCGATTTTCGGTGTAGTGATATTCCATATCTGTATTTTCAAGTTCAGTTATGAATAACTGCTCTGTCTTATCTTTATCTTTACCTATTGGAGGAATCGATTCAATTCGAAAATATGATTCATTAGGAGCTTGAAGAAATTCCAAAATTTGTTGGTTGCAATATTTATAGGCTCTCGGTGAGATGGCTGATGCTACATTTCTCTGGTTATCCACAGGATCAATAATAATGAGGTAGTCATTTTGAAATCGTTTAATATTTTTAAGTTTCGAGGGATCCCTCTCAAAATTGTCTAAAGGATTTATTTTAAGTTCCTTAAAATGCTGAAACACATTGAGAATATCTCCATAATGATATATCAATAATTCAGCACTATATCCGATGAATCCCACTCTTCCCACCGCACTTTTATCGCCATAGCTATGACATGCTTTAAAGAACTGCTTTAAAAGTCTCACATGATCTTTTTGTCTTTCAGTCAGATTATTCTTCACAAATTTGCCATGCCATGGAGTTCTATCTACTGCGGTAATGGGTCCATTCTTTTTAATATATTCTTTCTCTAACTCGAAATAAAGAACTATATCTAATTCTAAATATTGTTGACTTTGTCTTGGATCTTCATATTTTGCCTTTACATAAGGATGTTCAGCATAAAATAACCGAGGATCTTTAATTTTGTCAATAGAAATTGCTGGAATAATCCACTTATTGCAAAACTGTTTAAAAAGAGATTTAAATTGCTCCTTTCGTTTATTTTTACTTAGACCTTCAATTTCTTGGTTATAGAGTTCATAATCCAGACCAATAAAAAGATCTATATCAAAATCATTTCTTAATTGGGTTTGTTTTATGCCAGTTGATCCTTGGGGTTGGATACTTTTATATACTATATCTAATTCTCTTGCTTTTTCCGAGAGAAGCGTTTTAACCTCTTCAACTATTCGATTTATTAAATTAAGCTCGTTTTCAGTAGGGCGAATTCTTTTTAGGACTTTACGGAAGATATTGTCAACGTCTTTCATGAATTAACAAAGCTCTAAAATTGCAGATTAATATAAATAATTAAAATGCTTTATGGTTAAAATATCTGATACTTGTCTTATTTTAGAAAAAAATAAGATTAAACGCCCCACCATGGGTGGCGTATCTCTCTCATAAGCATTGTGTATTCTTTTAATGCTTCTTTTTGATCCGAGGTTAATTCATTTAAGAACTTATGATACAACTGTCTCACGTGCGATTCAGGAACTCTTACATAAAGTATATCATCGGTCTCTATATCCCTTCCTATCTCTGTCCCTCTCATCGATATCGCAACATCATCTCCCTTTTCAGCCTTATCCAAGTTTTGGCCTCTGTCTTGAATCTCATGAACCCTCTTTACTTTTTTGCCATCATCGGTTATCAAGGGGTCTTTTGGAACTAATGTTCCAGCTTCAACACTTATACCAAATACAGCAGGGTTAGATTTGCGGAAAATATATTCCGGGAAGATTTTGAGCTTTGCGGGTAAAATCAGTTCGCTTAATTTTTTCGCTGTTTCTTCAGCTCTTCTTCGTTCTGAATATTCAATATAATCTTCGAGCAACCGATATATTACATTATTAGTAAATATTCTAATATTGTATTCTCGGGCGTGCTCTTCTGCTTCGGGCAAAATAGGGACATTAAAACCCAATACAACTGCGGAGAACGGGTCATATTTCCGAACGATCGATGCATTAATAATATCCTCTTTCTTAATGGGTCCCACATCCGCAATACTGATGGAAACATTATTTCGGCTAAAATGGTTTTCTAACGCTTCTAAAGAGCCTAAAGTATCCGCTTTCAGTACTACTCCTTCTTTTTTGGTTTTGATCTTAATTTTTTCTATTTCTTCTTCAATTTGATCATAAACATTCCGTTCCTCTTCTGGGTCTGAGATTACCTTAAAAGGAGAACCGGCAACTACATCGTCAATATCTGGGGCTAAAATCTTAATCCCCGCTGCAGCGCTTATCATTTCTTTTGATTCAAATTTTTTTCTTGGATCCCTTATCTCATCCAAAGCCTTTGGAGCGAGTAATGCCCGAACCCGTGATTTAATCGGCTGGGACAAACCGCCCACAATAAAATCATCTCCTTGGTGGACAATTCCATTATAGATAAGAACATCCATCGTTTTTCCATAGCCTCTCTCTTTTTTTACCTCTAAGACTACCCCTTCTGCAGCGCCCTCAGAAAATTGCAAATTTTTTGTAAGATATTGCTGGGTCAGACCAAGTAAGACCATTAATAAAGTAGATATTCCCTCTCCAGTCTTTGCACTCGTAGGAACTATAGCGATCTTTTTAGTGAAGTCCTTAATTTTATCATACCTATCAATGCCTTTAAAACCCTCTTCATAAAAGTCCCCTATGATCTTGTAAAGTTTTTCTTCTAAATATTCCTTTACAAAATCCCTTTGTTTCTTATATGTTAATGGAAAATCAGCATCTTTATTCGGTTCCCATCCCGAGATTCGGTCAATCTTATTTGCAGCAATAATAAAAGGAGTCCCTCTTTCTCTTAATATTCGAACAGATTCCCATGTGATCGGCATAGTGCCATCCATAACATCGATTACTAATATAGCGATATCTGCCACAGCACCTCCGCGTTTTCTTAAATTCATAAAAGCAGCATGTCCAGGAGTATCTACTATCAATATACCTGGTAAATCGAATTTCTTATCGGCAAAGTCGGGATTAGATTTTTCCAAAAAGCGCTTAATATCTTCTATTGGAAAATAAGATGCTCCAATATGCTGAGTGATGCCCGCTGCTTCTCTCTCTTGAACCACAGTACCCCTTATATAATCTAAAAGAGATGTTTTGCCATGGTCTATATGACCTAAAATGCACGCAATAGGTGCTCTTATTACTTTTCCATTTTCCTCGGATGTCATATGCAATTCACGTTATTAAAATTCCTATAAGATCTAGTCTATTTGTTAAAATAAATGTAAGTAAGATTTAGAATTTTATGAAAATAAAAATGGGTTATTTCATTTCAAATGTTTTTTCAGATACTCTCCTGTATAAGAGTCTTTACATTTAATTACCTCTTCGGGAGTACCAGTTACTACAACATTTCCTCCCAACCCGCCTCCTTCTGGACCTAAATCAATAATATAATCTGCAGATTTAATAATTTCCATGTTATGTTCAATAATAATTACGGTGTTTCCCTTTTTGACCAATCGTTGGAGTACTTTAAGGAGAATTTTTATATCGTAATTGGCAAGCCCAGTAGTAGGTTCATCCAGAATATATAATGTATTTCCAGTGCTCCTTTTTCTTAATTGTCGAGCAATTTTAAGTCTTTGAGATTCCCCTCCACTTAGAGTAGGGGATGGCTGTCCTAATTCTAGGTATCCTAATCCGACATCAACCACCGTCTTTAATGTTCTTTTTAAATTGGGGAAATTACTAAAAAAATCTAAGGCTTGTTCAAAAGTCATATTCAAGACATCGGAGATATTTTTTTCTTTATATTCAATTTCAAGCGTTTCAGCATTATACCGATGTCCATTACATAAATCGCACTCTATATAAACATCAGGAAGAAAATACATTTCCTTTAGGATATACCCTTTACCTTTACATTTTTTACAATAGCCTTCCTTGGTATTAAACGAAAAGCGACCCTTTTTATATCCTCTTTCTTTAGATTCTGGAAGTTGCGCATAATATTTTCGAATATAATCGAATGCCTTCGAATAAGTTGCAGGAACAGATCGGGGAGTTCTTCCGATAGGTGATTGATCGATTTCAATTACTTTATCGATATCCTCGTATCCAATAATTTCATCAAATTCTCCCGTATCAATTTTGCTACTTCTCGTATTTACCAAGTTATTTAACCCTTTATACAAACAATCAATAATAAGACTCGTTTTTCCAGCGCCAGAAACACCCGTTACACACGTAAAAAGATGCAACGGAATTTTCACATCGATATTTTTTAGGTTATGCTCCTTTGCGCCCTTTAACGTGATAATCTGTTCGGTAATTTCTCTCCTTTTTTTCGGAACGGGTATTTTCTTTTTTCCGCTTAAATATTGGGCGGTTACTGATTCATTTTGAGCATGTTCAAGAATGTCGTCAACTGAACCCTCCGCTACAATTCTACCGCCATGATCTCCCGCTAAAGGACCTAAATCAATAATATGATCAGAATTTCGAATGATCTCCTCATCATGTTCTACAACTACGATGGTATTTCCTAAATCTCTCAATTTTTTCAACATATTTACCAGTCGAGTAATATCCCGGGCATGTAATCCCACACTGGGCTCGTCTAATACATATAAAACCCCAACTAAACTTGAGCCAAGTTGAGTTGCTAAGCGTATTCGCTCAGCCTCACCCACTGAAAGCGTACCTGCTCTTCGACTAAGTGCAATATAATCTAATCCAACATTGTCTAAAAATGATAATCTACTCCTTATTTCTTTAAGGACTTCTTTTACAATTACGCTTTTCCTTTCATTGAGCTCCAGATTATCGAAAAATACAAGCGAATCTTTTACGGGCATATCAGATAATTCGGCAATGTTAATGCCATTTATGGTGACAGCTCTACTTTCTGGTTTTAATCTCTGGCCTGTACAGTGGGGACACGGTACTTTATCCATAAATTCTTCATATTTATCACGGTTGGATTTGGTTTCCATATATCTTCGATGAAGTTTAGGAATAAGTCCCTCATACGGGCGAACATAATTATATTTTGACTTTCTATTGGGATTTTTATATCTTCTATTTTTCTTTTTGCTCTTAATTTCAATTTCAATTAACTCCTCGCCAGTACCATAGAGTAATTTATTTAATTTTTCTTCTTTAATTTCTTTAATTGGAGTGTTTTCGGTATCAAAGCCATAATGGTCAGCAACTTGATTTAATACTTGCCAAGAATAACTTTTCAATGTTCCAAATCCCGGAATATCACGGATTTTACTTTGTTGAAGAGGGACATTATAATTATCTCCTAAGACCAGTGAGGCATCAAACTCCATAACAGTTCCTAACCCGTTACAATACTTACAACTTCCATGAGGGATATTAAAGGAAAACATCTTATGATTTAATTGCGGAATGGAAATCCCACACTCCACACAAGCATAATGTTCGGAAAAAGTTTCCTCATTTTTTCCCTCTTCCTCAAAAAATTCTACTATTACTAATCCCTCTGCGAGATGCAAGGAGGTCTCAATGGAATCGGCTAATCGTGTCTTGATATCGTCTCTGTTTATCAGTCGATCAATTATTACGTTTATGGTATGTTTCACGTTTTTATCCATGGAGATTTCTTCATCCAAGGTATATTGAATTCCGTCAACTTCCACCCGGAAATAGCCCTTTTTCTTAAGATCTTGGAGCAATTCTCGATATTCCCCCTTTCTGTCGCGAATAACTGGAGCCTTAATAATAAATTTCTGCTCTTCCTTCAACCTTTTTCTAATTTGGTTAATTATTTGTTGTGACGTTTGTGGTTTAATCTCCTTCCCACACTGGGGGCAGTGAGGCGTTCCAATATTAGCAAAGAGAAGACGATAGTAATCATATATCTCTGTTATTGTTCCAACTGTACTACGCGGATTTTTTGAGAGCGGTTTTTGCTCAATTGCAATAGAAGGAGATAATCCTTCAATTGAATCCACATCTGGCTTATCCATCTCCCCCAAAAATTGCCTAGCATAACTTGAGAGGGATTCTAAGAATCTTCGTTGTCCCTCCGCGTATAAGGTCTCCATAGCTAAGCTAGATTTTCCACTGCCGCTAACACCCGTAATGATAATTAATTTATTTCTGGGAATATGAACATCGATATTTTTTAGATTGTTTTGTCGAGCTCCTCTAATTATTATGGAATTTTCAGTCATGATATCTCACTCCTTTAATGGTCATTGCATAGATAAATTTCATAAAAAAATTCTATCATTTTCCCTTGATTTCCTGGATTTTATCTCTAAGATAGGCTGCGTCTTCAAATCGTAACTCCTCGGCTGCTTTATACATTTTTTCCTCTAAATATTGAGCTGTGACTTCCTTATCTTCTATTTCTTCAAGCTTTTCATTCACATTCTTTTTTAATTTCTTAGAATGTTTCTCTTGAAGTTCTTTCTCTTCGGATAGTGATTTTAAAATGTTCTTTTTTATAGTCTGTGGAGTAATATTATGCCTTTTATTAAAACTAATCTGTTTTCTGCGACGTCGATTCGTTTCTTCAATTGCATTTTTCATTGCTGTTGTTATATTATCACCGTATAATATTGCTCTTCCGTCCACATTTCTCGAAGCCCTTCCAATTGTTTGGATTAATGAGCGTGTATCTCTCAGAAATCCCAATTTGTCTGCGTCTAAGATTGCAACTAACTGCACCTCTGGGAGATCCAATCCTTCTCTTAAGAGATTTATACCCACAACTGCATCATAGGTTCCATCTCTGAGTTTTCTTAGTATCTCAAAACGCTCTACGGTATCTATTTCAGAATGAAGATATTCAATATTAATTCCCAATTCAGAGTAATATTCTGCAATATCTTCGGCCATACGCTTGGTTAATGTCGTGATGAGGATCCTCCCGTTGTTTTCAATAACTTTTCGTATCTCCTCTAATAGGTCATCAATTTGATTTTCTACAGGCCGTACTTCTACTTTTGGATCCACCAATCCTGTTGGACGTATAATTTGCTCGACAGAAACGCCACCACTTTTCTTAATTTCGTACGGGCCAGGCGTTGCGCTCATAAAGATTACATATTCAATTTTTTTTTCCCACTCTTCAAAGGTTAAGGGTCTATTATCAAAGGCACTAGGCAATCTCCAGCCGTGTTCGACTAAATTTTTTTTTCTTGCTTTATCTCCCCCTATCATGCCATGGATCTGAGGGATACTAATGTGGGACTCATCCACAACCATTAAAAAATCCTTGGGAAAATAATCTATTAATGTCATGGGAGGTGTACCTGGTTCCCTTCTGTCTAAATGTCTTGAATAGTTCTCAACTCCTTTGCAATACCCCATTTCTCGCATCATTTCTAAATCAAATTTTACTCTACGTTCGATTCTCTGAGCCTCAACGAGTTTTCCCTCCTCCTTAAACTTTTGTATTTGCATTTTTAGCTCTTGCTCAATTGATTCGAGCGCTTTTTTTTTATTTTCTTCGGGAATGATAAAATGAGTCGCCGGAAAGATACGACAATTAGGCATATCCTTGATCTTCTGATTTGAAATGGGATGGATTTCTTGTATCGATTCAATCTCATCCCCAAATAAAGAAATCCGAATTGCGGTTTCTAAATAAGCGGGGAATATATCAACGATATCTCCTCTTACCCGCACAATTCCTGGTTTAAATTCATAGCTGCTCCGCTCATAATTCATCTTAATTAGCCGCGTAATTATCTCCGACCTGTTAATTCTTTGCCCCACTTCAAGACTCAAAGAAACTTTAACCCATTCTTCTGGATTTCCTAACCCGTAGAGACAAGAGACCGTTGCTACAATAATAACATCTTTCCGAGTCTTCACTGCATGGGCTGCTGCTAGGCGTAATCTCTCAATCTCCTCATTTATACTAAAATCCTTTTCAATATATAATCCAGTCGTGGGAAGATATGCCTCCGGTTGATAATAATCGTAATAAGAGACAAAATAATGCACGGCGTTATCCGGAAACAGCTCTTTTAGCTCATTATATAACTGTGCCGCTAAAGTCTTATTGGGTGCCATCACTAGGGTGGGCTTTTTCACCTTTTGAATGATATTAGCTATAGTAAAAGTTTTGCCTGTGCCAGTTGCTCCCAAAAGCGTCTGAAACCTTTTCCCATTCTTAATATTTTTTGCTAATGTTTTAATCGCTTTTGGTTGATCCCCTTTAGGAGTATAGTCTGATTTTAGATTAAAATGAGCACACATAGATAATTAAATAATGGTTCACTCTTTATCCGAGAAGTAATTAAAATATTAAAATATCTGTTGAAATAGAGAATATGTAATATTTTAAGATTTTTATGCTTATAAAAATTAAATCTCAAAATAATTTTCTAAAACTAAACTCTAAGAGAAGAATAAATAAAATAATAAGGTAATATTTTTTATTTTCAGCTACTAGTTACATCTATATCTTTTTGATCTTCAGCGCCTTCTTTGGTTCTTACCAAAATGTCCAACTTATCCCCATTTTCGATTTGAGAAACATCTAAGAACGTTTCAAGTTCGCTCATTTTCATACCCAATTCAATTTGTCCGTCCGATTCAATTTCAAAAGAGTCTCCATCCTTCGTAAAGTTGTTCAAAGGAATGTAGGTATCATTCACATAGACAGAGTCAACCGTTACATTTTTAAATATATTATCAACCAGAAGGTTTAAATCATCATCAGCTTGAGCACTGCTTTCCTTATTGATCTCAATCCCATAATTATACGTATCGGGAAGATTAACAGTGGCATTCAGTGTATATTCCTTAGAGAGAGATTCTGTGGTGGTGATGTTAATATCTACCGGGGTAGATTCATTGATATTCAAATCAAGGTCATCAAATGAGGTAATTGCACACTCTTGAATGCCCAATTCTTTATCCCCGTACTCAAATGAAATGTCATCTTCTATTGACAATTCTTGGGTTGTGTCATTTACCGTAATTGAAATATTATCCAAGGTAATGGTTTCATTTCCAGTATTTTTAATCAATAACTCTCCGCTTTCATCAGCTAAGATATATGAAGAGAGATCATCATTTACATCTTCGAGCATCGTCAGATCGGGAGCTCTTTTAATTAAATGTATCTTTCCAATATCGGAAGCTTTAGTCTCTCCTTCGAAATTACCGGTAATTGAAGTAAAGATCTCGTCATTTACCGCCAAGTCGAATTCAGATGTTTGCAATTGAGTTGTTTTATTATCGCCCACCTCTAGGTACTCATCGGGCTCAAGGGTACCATATTGTGTATCTGTAGATTGCTCTGTTAGATTTACTGAATGAAGACCAAAAGGTAAATCCCCAGTATTTTGAGTATGAATGTTCATATCAATAGTCCCATTATCGTCTATATAGCCTACCGTTCCATTGAGATCAACCGGTATGTGGTCTCTTGTTGCCGAATCTCCAAATATTTTTGCCTCTGGCGAGGTGATTCTTTCTTCACTTAAGATTGACAATTTGTAATCTTCCATATTTCCTGAGAAATATGTTTCGTCTTTTTCTCCGGTAAATGCTTCGACTCCTACTATATGGTTAGAAATTCCCAATGGATAAAAAGGTGGAGATTTTGTTATTTTCACGTATGCCTTCTCTCCTGGTGCAAGAATTGAGGATCCTTGTAAATAAGTGACATCAGTAAAACTTTCTCCTAAATCTACGGAGTAAAATTCATCCAAGTTAGTTATGGAATCGCCTGTATTTTCGACCTCTAGATATATCTCAGAATCGGTTGGATCGTTGTTTTGGTCCATATTTTGCACCACATTGCTGTTATTTCTATTAATCCGAAGGTCGCTTGGTTCTGATTCCTTTACAAATAGATTACTCGTCGAAGTATCGAAAGTGTAAGTTTCTTCGCCGAGTGCATCAGCTTCAGCTGTAACGGTTACATTGACCGTATCATCTTTATTAAAGCTTGTTGTCTCTGAGGGTTCTATCCAGACTATTTCTTTTCCATCTTGCTCAAGAGTTGTCGAATCACCGGGTTGACTTAGGCTAAAATTATAGGGTTCTTGATTAATTTCCACTTCTTTAATTTCTAAATCTTTTTTACCCGTGTTTTCTAATCTTAAAGTACCATGACCATCATTGTAGACTTGTGGTTCCTCTATGCTAAAGCTCGAATCCAAGGCAGTATAGTCAACTTTGTAGATCTTGACCATTCCATTTGACGAGAAATAGGTGGGTTGAAATACTTTTAAATCATACTCTCCATTCTCAGGGATATGAGATTCCCAAGTATTTCCATTATCATCCTTCCGCGGTTCGACACCTCGTTGTTGATCGCCACCAATTTGCGAAGCGTAATGATATTTCAAGTAATTCGCATTGGGATCAGTAATTGATTGCACATTTGTTGGTTCCCCATAAAACATTAGTTTCACTAACTGAGATTCAAACCACTTATCTTCGTATTGCCCGCTTGTATTGTTAATATATTCACTTTCGTCGAACACTTGATCTTCTTTCCAGTTGTCCTCTTCTAGTCCCCATTCTTTATATTTATTGTAGTGATCATTACAAATACGCAACATCCAGGGCCATTTGCCTTCATCTCCTCCTAAGCCATTAATAAGAAACCCAAAATAGACTAGAACATACTCTGCTTGTAATCTTTTTAATATTTTTGCACTATTAATCTCATTTGTCTGCATTAACGACATACCCGTTAGCCCGATTTGAGTTGAGTTCCAAGTTCCATTATCATTTATTGTTGTGACGTTCCCGATGGGAGTCAGCCAATATCCGTAGTCCCACCAACTTGCTACCACATCCGTTCCCGCTAAATTACTCTTCATCCACGTCAGCGAATCCTCCCAGTCGTGAAATTGTCCTCCAGCCACGATTTGCGAATGAGAAAGCTGGTTTATTGATATCTCGGTGGCATGGGAAACTTGCGCAATACATAAGAATCCAATCAAAATGTAGACCCCATATACTTCAGATTTGCCAACAGTTTGTTTTAATTGTCGTTTTCTCTTCCTACTGATTCCATGGCTCTTTTCTTTTAAAAAACTTCCGAAGATTTTCAAAATGTTTACCAATCCGTACGCGGCAACTAAAGCGACCGCAGGAGCAAATAATAAAACAATTCTAACCATGCTGCTCGTAAAATAGAATAAAGTTAGAAAAAACGCCATTAGTGTGATATCCGAAGCATTCAACCTCTTAAAGCAAAAAAATATGCCTAAGGGAGCCACCAATAAGGGTATTAGTGTATTATAATAGAAATTAGACCACGAACTCGGCATATGTTCGGCAACTGAAGCGACAATATGCATCTGATCTCTCATAAAAGGACTTAAAATACTATCCAATCTGCCTCCCGCAAGAGGAATTAAATCGGGATCTATCCATACCACTACCGCAATTATTATTGAGCCCGGAATAATTGCATATTTTATAGTATTTAGCAAATTTCTGTAGAAATTGGGATATTTTCGTCGTCTTTGGTAAATCAGATGATACACCGTTAAGACGATTGTGAATGCAAAAACTCCTCCGACTTTTAAACTGCTAAATAATTCATTGACATTAAAGCGAGTAAACAACGAGTAAATTAGTAAACCCACTCCCTCAACTCCTGCATAGGCAGTAAGTACATTCTCATCATATTTATTTAGTAAAACCAAGACTCCGCATACTAAAGGGATTATATAGAGACCAAAGGTTAATCCCCCCCAACTTAATGTAAGATAACCCAAAAAGATTCCGCCAATTAGAGAGTAAAAGGTTCTTCCGGTTTTGATCGTCTTTAAGAAGAAAACAAGAGTCATTAGAACTGCAAAAACTCCGATTGTCTCATTATCAAAGAAACCAGCCATTGTTCTCTGCATATGACCCGTATTAAAGGCCAAGAAAAACGCGGCAAATAAACCCATCTTCCTGTCCAAAATCTCTTTTCCCAAGAAATAAGCAGCTAAAACGGTCATCCCCCCCATAAACGCTGGAAAAAAATAGCACACGTTATACAAACTTATGGGGAGACCAAAAAAGTTTAGAAGTTTATAAATAATCACTACTGTAAAAGTGAGACCGGGTCTCAGATTTGAACGATCCATACCCTTTGGAAACCAGCTTTTATAATCATGCCAATGAAAATATTCAAAAAGAGAGTGTTCCGATAAATATTCGGCATTATAATATTGGATCCATGGATCGAAAGCTTTAATTAACTTCGGACCTTGTAAAATAGGACTAAGCCGTATTAAAATTGCAATAATTACGATTAAAAATAAAGCGGTAAAGAATAGAATATTTCGCGCCTTTACATTCACAGCCGCTTTTATTCTATCGCGGAAATTTTTAAATGATTCACCGATTCGTGACATATTTATTCAATCATTAAGTTCTGATTAGCTTAAATTAATTCTTTTTCAAAATAAATAGAATTTAATAAAAAAAAAATTACCTATCATTAAAAATTTATCCATTCGTAGAATAAGGTATTAAATATCAAGAAATATTCTAAATATTTTAAAATGTCGAAAGGTTGTTGAAAAATGAATAGAGAAAAGTCGAGATATTTGATTAAATTCTATTATATCGGATTGAAAAAATATTATGGCTCCCAGAGGCAAAAGGAATTTCTCACGATTGAGGAGCAGATTTTAAAAGCGTTGATAAAAAGAAAATATATAAAAAATGGGGAAGATTCTGGTTTCGAAGTGGCAAGTCGAACGGACAGATATGTATCAGCTCGGGGATCTGCTTTTTCTTTTTTAACAGATAAAAAGTTGATATTAATGGAAATCAACTCGGCGCTTCCAAAAGAAATCGGATTATGGGGATATTCAAAGGTTCGGAAAGATTTTTCTTCTCGGTTCAATGCGAAAAGTCGCCAGTATAAATATATCTTTCCATTTCCCCTTTCCTTTCTCAAAAAGGAATTTTCATTTGATGTGGACTTAATGAGAAAGGGTTTAATCGACTTTAAAGGTCGTCATGATTTTCAGAACTTTTCAAAACGGGATCCAGAAAGTTCCACAAGTGTTCGAGATATAGATAACATCAATTACCAAGTTATTAACGATTATATCATAATTGATATTATTAGTCAAGGGTTTTTAAGACAACAAATCCGACGGATGGTTCAAAAACTAATGGAATTAGGAAAAGGAGAGATTTCTTATCCACAATTTAAAAACTTGTTCGATCCCTCAGAATTTCATTCCTATCAGCCTGCCGATCCTCACGGATTAATTTTATGGGATGTACAGTATGAGCCGAGCATAAGTTTTACAATTGAAGAGAAATCAAAAAAGAGAATGAAACGTTATTTTAGACAACAATATTTCAAATACAATCAGAAAGCGAACTTATTCGGCATTCTTAAGCAGAACGATTTTGGCCAATAACGCTTGCAATTGAATTTCTTCTGTTCCCCCTTGACTTAAACGATATTCGAATTCTGCAAGCAATTTTGCCAAATCTAACTTCAATTTTTCGGGAATCTGTAAACTGTATATCTCTCTGTGTATATTTTTAATAATATTTCTGCCAGAAAGACCGTAGTTTTTTATTAAATCCTTTAATCGCCTAATAGATAACTGCAATTGACCTTGAAGGGCAGTTTGTAGAATTTTTCTGATTTTCTCTGGTGGAACCTCCCCAGCAACTCTAAAAACTACATCTTGATCAATTGTATCGGAAATCGTTCCGCAAGATTGTAAATAATTAATTGCTCTCCGGCAATCGCCCCGTGAAACATCAACTAATGCATTTAAACCGTCCGGTTCTAACTCCAAATCTTCTTGGTCTGCTACGTATTCCACCCTTCCTTTAATATCATCCTTGGAGAGGGAGGAAAATCGAAAAACAACACACCTTGATTGGATAGGAGGGATAATTTTATTGGAATAATTACAAATTAAAATCATTCTACAATTACTTGTATATTTTTCCATGGTCCTTCTCAGAGCTTGTTGAGCGGGCGCAGTCATATTATCTGCTTCGTCTAGAATCAGGATTTTAAATGGAATCTCATGGGGTGGACGCGCTTTTGCAAAATCTTTAATATAAGTCCGTATCACATCAATCCCCCTCGCATCAGAGGCATTTAGTTCCAAAAATGTACTATTTGGTGCCATTTTGCTTCCGTATAATTCTCGCACCATAGCTAAGGCACAAGTGGTCTTTCCTGTGCCCGCTGGTCCCGCAAAGATAAGATGCGGCATGGATTCATTCTTTAAAAAATGCTTTAATCGCTCAATAATGCCCTTTTGATTGGTAACCTCATCTAAAATGCGTGGCCGATATTTTTCTACCCATGGACGATTTTTTAGTGACATTTAAAAGACAACCTTTTTCTAATACATTATTATATAATAGAAGAAATAATTAAGAATTAATCTTTCTTTATTTAATTAATAAACACATAATAATATAGTTAAACTAATAAATGAATTATAAAAATGACGAATTTTAAGATTACAAAAATTCAATCAAGGTGGATTTTAGATTCTCGTGGAAATCCCACGGTTGAAACGGATGTCTTTGCAGGGGATATATTTGGTCGAGCATCAGTACCTTCGGGAGCCTCCACAGGTGTTTCTGAAGCTTTGGAATTGCGAGACAATGGAAAAAAATTTAACGGAAAACATGTTACTCAAGCAGTTGCTAATGTGAATAGTATTATTGCAGAAGAGCTAAAAGGATTTGACCCAAGGGAGCAAGAAAAAATCGATCAGAAGATGATCGACCTTGACGGTACAGAGAATAAAGGAAATCTCGGTGCGAATGCAATTTTATCCGTCTCGTTGAGCGTGGCAAAGTTAGCTGCCAAATTGGAAAATATCCCATTGTATGAACATATTCATTCTCTTGCCTACGGAAAAGAAAGAGAGGATTATCTGTTACCATATCCTTTTTCTAATATTATAAATGGCGGAGAGCATGCAGGAAATGATCTTTCAATTCAAGAATTTATGGTAATTCCCGTTGGAGCAAGTTGCTTTTCTGAAGGAATAAGGATGGTTGCAGAAGTGTATCATACTTTAAAGAGTCTTTTAGCGAAGAGCTATGGGAAAACTGCCGTAAATGTGGGAGATGAGGGAGGTTTTGCCCCCAGTTTTTCCCGAACCAGAGAGGCAATAGATGTAATTATTAATGCAATAGAAGATTCTGGATATACTCCTGGGGAAGACTTTCATTTAGGCATGGATGCCGCAGCCAGTGAATTTTATGAGGATGGCAAATATGATATTGATGGAAAACTATTAAAAGAAGAAGAGTTAGTGCAATACTATTTGGATTTACTTTACGATTATCCGATTGTTAGATCTTTAGAAGATCCTTTTGATGAGGGTGCATTTGAATCTTTTGCTAAATTGACGGGCAAAATAAATAATTCCGTTCAAATAGTGGATGATGATCTGACGGTAACTAATATCAATATTCTTGAAAAGGCAATTAATATGGGAGCAGGTAATGCCTTACTTTTAAAAGTTAATCAAATTGGTTCTTTAACGGAAGCAATCGAAGCATGTAAACTATCATTTAAACATAATTTTAATGTAATGGTTTCTCATCGATCTGGTGAGACAGAAGATCCATTTATCGGAGATTTAGCAGTAGGATTGTGTTCGGGACAGATTAAAAGTGGGGCACCTTGCAGAAGTGATAGACTCGCTAAATATAACCAAATTTTGAGAATTGAAGAGGGGTTAGGCACTGAAAATGCAAATTATCCCTCTCGATTGGATTCTTGGAAAAATTTTCAGTAATTTAAATTAAATCTCTTCATTTCTTTATTTTCTCTTTTTTGAGTCTTTTTGTATAAAACGATAGACTTGAGTTTGAATTTTTTTCGTTTTTTTGGTATGAAACAGATAAGACTTCTCTAAAGTCATCAGAAAAGGATAAGTATAGTCAATAATCCAACCAAAGTTTCTGCTGAATTCCTTTAAAAAGCGCTGTACTTGTTTTCCCGCCATATGAATTGAGTATATCACATCAGAAAAGGTAAAGGCTTTCTGTAAAAATATTCGATCAGCTTGACGGGTTTGTACTCCAAAGGGAGGGTTCATTATCGTAGTAATTTCGTAATCTTCAATAAAATTCCTCGAAAATTCTAGACAACCAATATCTGTTATAATGGGATTAATAATATGACTTAAATTCAAATTATTCATATTTTCTCTTAGAATTTTGATGGCTTGAGGGTCAATATCAACACTTATTATTGTTTGCGCTCGTAAAAATGCACTCGTAATAGATAATCTTCCCGTTCCCGTGCCTAGATCAAGGACGACCTTACTTTTTATATCATCGTGTTCTATACCCGCAAAAAAAACTATATTCACAGCACTGGCTGCGTCTATACAATACTGTTCCAGTTGAACTTTTGGATTTGTATAACCTTCAGTACTCCTAATTAATGAAACTAACTCATCTTTTCTCATATCTGTGCCTATTCAATTACCAATTTATAAGATCTTATCATTAAATTTATTTAGTTTTAAAAATATTACTATCTTAGAAAAAAAGTATAAAGACAATAAAACGTTTGTGTTGATTTATGGAAAATACCAAAAAGAAGGAGAAGATTGTCACGACAGGTGATTTTCTCGGTGTTGTGGAAGAGTTTTTGCCCGATGAAAAAAGCACATATATTCAAGACGGAAACATTTATGCCACCAAAACGGGTAAAGTATTGATTGATCAAAAAAGCCGAAAGCTCAAAGTTAAGACCTTCCAAGAGGATGAGCGAAAAACATTACGAATCGGCGATACCATTATTGGAACAATTGTTTTTCTACGAAAATATTCTGTAGGCCTAAATATTTTTTCAATAAACGATAAAGTTCAATTTAATTCACCATATTTTGCGAATATTCATATTTCTGCTGTTTCCAACCAATATGTGGAAAAAATCAGGGACGTATTTCAGAAAACCGATATAATCCGCGCAAAAGTCATTAAAGAAGATTGCGGGGAGTATGATTTGAGCACAGTGGGAAAGAACTACGGAATTCTTCATGCAGATTGCTCTATCTGTGGCGATACCTTACAAAAGATCGGGTTTAATAAATTAAAATGTCCATCGTGTGGAAATATTGAAACGAGAAAATTATCTGGGGATTATGGAAATGTTTCCAAAAAATTAAATTTCTGAATTTTTCTTTTTCCTAGTTTTTTACCTTTAAGTACTCTTAGTTTATTGTTTTTTGTTCTATAATGAAAAATTTTAAATGAAACTATCGGTTTTTGTAAGTAGTGAGATGAGAAATACTTATGACACGATCTAATAAACGAACTATCCATTTTTATAATGATTCTGGGGCTTTAGATAATATTATCGAATTTTTGGAAAAAGTTCAGGAAAAAGTAGATTACATTAATTTAAATGCTACTGTCGAGGGTAAATCCATTGAAATTGTGGTTTCTGGTCCAAAGGACTTACAAATATTAGCTTGTAATCGGATTAAACAACTGGCAAACGAAATATTGTAAGATCACAAAAAATTTATGGAACGATAGATTATTAAAACAAATGTGCATAAAAAAGAGTTAAGAAAATGGCAAAAAAGAAAAAAAGTGAATCTGAGGAAGAAATAGATGATTTAGACAAACTCGAAGATGAAGAAATTGATATCGCGATTCCAAAAGTAGGAGAAGGAGAGGAAGAACAATTAGAAGGAGAGGAAGGGTTAGAGGGCGAAGAACTCTTAGAAGAGGATATGGATTTAGTGTTGGAAGAAGAACCCGAGGAAGAAAAGTACAAATATATGAAACTTAACTTGATTGAAAAACCCGAAAAGAATTCCTACGAACTCCAAGTGATTGGGCAATCTCATGGATTTTGCAACGTTTATGTGAAAACCTTACTTGGGAATGAAGGAGTTGACATTGCTGCGTATAAGGCTAACCAAATTGAACCTTCAAAAGTCTTTCTCCGCATAAAAGACGGATATGATATAAACGAGATCCTTTACGAGGGTATTACTACTTTACGAGATAGGGTTAAAGAAGTGGAAAAACTTTTCCAGACCTTGATTTAAGTGTATCAGAACAACTCTATTTTATAGCGAAAAAAGTATCTATCATTTCATAAAATCTTTATATTACTTCTTCTCTATTTTTAACAATGGATTTTAAATTTTTAATAAATGACCTACAAACTGCAAAACACCTTCAAAAACGTATTGGTACAGATAAGGGGCTTGCTAAGATAGGTGATAGCATCGTAAATCTTACCTATTCCATGGCAAAATCATTGTATCTGTCCGAGAATACCCCTAATAAGAATCCCCACCGTACTGGGAAAAAGGTGAGTAAAAGGATATTAGCCGAAGCCTTAAAAAATGCAGATTTAAAACATTTTGCAAAAAATCGGGCAGATGCTCATGATCTGGCAGATACAGCGGAAAGCCTCATTGCCTACACATGGATTTCACAAAATTTGACGATCAAGCAGATAATTGAAGTATTATATAAATGTTTGGAAGGGTCTCTTGTAAAACGAATTGAGGAACGCAAGAATGCAATAGTCTCTTTCACGCGATTATTATTATATCTTAAACGATTTTTACCCGGAGATTCGGAATCAAAATCAGAATGAAAGAATTTCCTATTACTATCGGATTTGATGACGCAACATTTAGGTTGAAAGCAGAATCACCTCAAACTAAATTGATTGGAGTTGTATGCCAAGGGGTACGTATCGTCAGTGTTTTAGGACGGAAAATTACAATTGATGGGAATGATGCCACCAAAGCATTAATTGAGATGGTAACGCAAGTAAAAAAACACGTCCAATATATCCTCACCGATACTATTACTTTTGGGGGATTTAATATTGTCAATATTGAACAAATCTATCATGAAACCAAAAAGCCTCTCGTTGCGGTCACAGACAAGAAAATCGATCTCGACTCTGTGCGAACGGCGTTAGTAAAAAAATACCCCTCTACTTATAAAAAAAAATTGGAAAATATTATCAGTGCGGGAAATCTTTATCAGATGGATATTGAAACAGCAGGAGGATTGTCGAAAATATATTATCATTGTAAAGGAATTAAACCAGGAAAAGTTGAACGTTTATTAAGACGGGTTTATATAGATTCTAAATTGCCCGAGCCTGTCCGTATCGCCCATATTATCGGGAAATTGTTTGCCAAGGACTGAGCATTACTTTTTAGTTGTATCTCGGGAAATGTCACTTTTTCGATAAATTTATTTCAAAAATAAGGAAAAGAAAGAATGGATAACGGATCTCAATATGCGATTTCCCACATATTCCTATTCTTTTAAAAAACGTTTATTCCTTGTTTACAGCTTCATATTCCAAAATATCTCGTAATCTATCTCTCAGATCCGAACGTATTGCACTCATTCCATAAGTCGGGAGGCCGTCCAGTTTTTCTTGGACTTTGTCTACTTTCATTGCTTTGGGTAAATCTTGTTTATTTGCAATGGCAATTACTTTTGAGCCATTCCGTCGTAGAAATCTTTGGTAAATTTTCTTTGTTTTTTTAATATTTTTCTCCGTTGAATCACACACTAACACGGTTAATCCTGACCCGCGTAGGAAATCTTCCCACATAAATTTAAAGCGTTCTTGCCCGCCGAGATCCCAAATTGCGCACTTCTTCCCGTCTAGTTTTGAATTCTCAATTTCCAGTCCTACCGTCGGGTTTCTTTCCGTAGAAACCTGTTTTCCTTGCAATAAGCGCAGAAGCGAGGTCTTTCCTACTCCCGATTCTCCAATGAGACAAATTTTTTCTGCTGATTTCATATTTTCCATCTCGTTGTTTTTATTGCTAAATACTTATATTTTTTTCTTACTTTAGTAACCGTTAGAATTTAACAAAAATCTGTATAATATCCAGATAATATATTTAAAGGGAACTTCCTTTATCTTTGCTGCAATCTTTTTCTTAGAATTTTCCGCCATAAGTTAATTCTTTTAACTAATCTAGATAAAGATAAGAATATTTCTGATAAATAGCTATAATAAAGTAGAATCTAATCGATAAAGATGATTTAAACTCAATATGCTTTTATCATGATTCAAAAGTATTCTAAGTAGAAAACCATGTGCAATATATTCTCACCGATACCATCACTTTTGGGGGATTTAATATCGTCATTATCCGGAAAGAATTTGCACGTGACTGAGCCTTTCCTTTTCTGATGTATCCAAGAAATATCACTTTTTCCATAAGTTTATTTTCAAATATACAATTTTCTACATAGGAAATATGAAACTCGCTCATTTAAAGGAGGGATGGAAGATATTCAAGCGAAAATTCCGGGTAAAGCGAAATGGCTTGAAGGAATATGAGGGGAAAGCGGCCGAAATTTGCCGTCAAATTATCGAGGATTGCTGGAACGGGACTTACTTTCAAACAAGCACAGACTGGGGACATTATTGCGTATTTTATATGCGGGATTTTGGTTGGTCAATTGAGTCACTACTCAAACTAGGATATCGAAGGAAAGTTGTAAAAACATTAAAGTACGCTTTAGAAAAGTATTCCGCACAGCAGCTTACCACTACCATCAATCAAAAAGGGAAATGTATTGACATTTTTCGATATTCCCCCGATTCGCTTGCCTATCTCATCCGATGCCTTAGACTGGCAAATGATGCTGATCTAATCGGGAGCCATTTCGATTTTTTGGTCTCGGAGATTGAAAGATGTTTTAAAAAGTACTTCGACCCTAAAACCTCACTCATCCGGTCGGATGTTCATTTTGGGTCTATGAAGGACTCGACAAATCGCAATTGCTCCACGTACGATAATGTCATGCTGGCGATGTTATCAAACGATTTAGAGAACGTAAATTTGCCGAACCCCTTTGCGGATTTTGACATTAAAGGCGCCATTAAGGAAACCCTCTGGAACGGCGAATACTTTTTTGACGACATAAATAAGCGCGAAATCGTGACCGGCGAGAATAATACCTTTCCGTACTGGACCGGTGTTTTTACCGATAAAAAAATGCTGAAATCGTCGATTGAAAGCATTCGCTCGGCTAAACTGGATGATCCCTTCCCCTTGAAATATAGCAATGAAAAGATCAGCGAGGAACTCTTCTGGAGGAAATGGCTTGTGTCTAACTACCAAACGGATTCCATCAAAACCCATATGGGAGTCATTTACATCCAGGTGGTTCAAGAGATAGACAAAAAATTAGCGCAAGAGTATATTGACACCTATACGGAACTTATCGAGACATATAGTACCTATTTAGAGAATTTTACATCAGAAGGGAAACCATTGAGCTCTGCTTTTTATTATTCGGACGAGGGTAATCTCTGGTCGGCTAATTATCTCACGCTTCTTTGATCTAAGGCATCGTTTCGTGCTGCCGTTCTGCTGCCATTTTGCTGTTGTTTTAAATCTTGCTTGTTTGCAATGGCAATTACCTTTTTCTCGGTTGATTCTCTTATAAGAAGATCTTTTATGAAGAGTTCACTTGATAAAAGAGGGGTGAGAATCTTTTCTGCATTTTCAAGACTAAAATTTTCTACCCTATCAAATCTTCCTATAAACAACTCAAAAAAGGTATGAAATACTCTCTGCGTTGTAATGAAGTAGAAAATAGAATTATAAAAAAAAGAACAAAAGAAAATTAATCTCTAAGCCTTATTCATTGATTTCTCTGACAATTCCTACGGCTACGGTCCTGCCCATATCGCGGACAGCGAACCGTCCCATCTCGGGAATATCCTTATACTTTTCAAGGCAAATCTTCTTGATTGGCACTAACTCAACCATTGCGGCTTCATTTTTCTTGATAAACTTCGGACTGTCCTCAATTACGGAGTTAGTCTTCGGGTCAAGTTTCTTTAATAACGCCTTAAATCGGGCCGCAACTTGCGCGGTGTGAGCGTGTACAACTGGCGTATATCCTTGACTAATTGCAGTTGGATGCCAGATCACGATAACTTGTCCGTTCCAGCTTTGATCCGGCGTGATAACATTAGGCGGATTGTTCGGATGTCCGAGGCAATCTCCTCTTCCAACATCCTTCAAGGTAATCCCTCGAATGCTTACTCCCACATTATCACCGGGTTCTGCTTTCGGAATCTCTTCATGGTGCTGTTCAATACTGCGAATTTCGCCTTTGTATTCCGTCGGCATAAGTATAATACTGTCTCCCTTCTTTAATACACCAGTTTCAACTCGGCCTACTGGGACAACTCCAGTCCCCTTAATTCTATAGGCATCTTGTATTGGCATACGAAGTGGTTTATCAACTGGTTTTTCTGGAACTGTAAACTTATCAATTGCATCGATTAATGTTGGACCATCGTACCAAGGGGTTTTATCGCTTTTTTCGGATAAGTTTACCATTTTCAGACCGCTGGTTGGCACAAATTTAACCTTTTTGGTGTTAAAACCAATGGTTTTCAGTAATTGAGTGATCTGTTGTTTGCATTCATTAAAACGTTCCTCGGAATAGTCAAATACATCAGCCTTATTAATGGCAACGACCAGCTGTCTAACTCCGAGTGTTTGAGCTAAAAAGGCATGTTCCCGAGTCTGTCCATTTGCGGCAATACCGACTTCCATCTCACCTTTCTTTCCGCTGACTACCAATATGGCAGCATCGGCTTGAGACGCGCCAGTAATCATGTTCTTAACGAAGTCAGCATGACCTGGAGCATCAATAATGGTGAAGTATTTGGAGTCTGTCTCGAACTTTCTGAATGCTAAGTCAATGGTGATTCCACGGGCTCGCTCTTCTTTCAGTTTATCGAATACATAGGCGCTTGCCCATGATTCACGATCATGCTCTTCAGCAATCTTTTTAAGTTCTCTGGCCTCTCTATCGGAGATAGCTCCCGTTTGGATTAACAAGGAGCCCATCATCGTAGATTTGCCGTGGTCAATATGTCCTATAATTACTAAGTTCAAATGAGGTTTTTGTTTCGGCATACTTACTCATTCCATTTTTATGTTTTTAATATATAATTTTATTTAAAGTTGATATTCATTTTTAATGATATGAAATATATAATTTTTACGATTTTTAGTCTTTACGAGTGAGGGCAAAAATGGGGGAAATTTTTGGGATTGAACTGGGCAGATTTATTTTGTTCCCTTGAACTACCCCGCCATAAATGAGATGGATTCGTAATTCATCGAGAATTACTAACCTAATATCAATCTTTCATCCTCTCCAAGCATTCACCATAGTCTCTACGGCAAAAGCCTAATTAGTAATATTTAAGAAATAGTAGAAAAATCCATTAGAATTATAATATCTCTTTATTCTCCCCTTCTTCCGTGAAGTGTTTCACCTACTGAAAAAGGGTCTTAATCAGTGAAAAAAGAAACTTTTCCAGGGGATCCTTAAAAAAGTACTCCGGAAAAGATGAGATTTCCCATCAGCATTTAAAATTGCATATTTATAACGGATAAATATAGATATGATTTCTGTGAGAGAAGAAATCTACAAGAAATTAAAAAATCTGAAGAATCCCGATGAAATTTTTTCTGATTTATTCGAACGTATGATAAAATCACAAAAGAAAGATCCGCTGAAACATTTTGGAATTGCTAGGGATCTGCCAGACGGAGTTTTGGATGAATTTGAAGAGACTGTTTTAAAGGCTAAACACGAATTTGCAGAAAATGCAAAGGAAGATTTGAGGATCATTGGGGAGAATAGTATGATTCTTGTTGATACAACAGTTGTTATTGATATTTGGCGGGAAAGATTAAATGAAAAAAGTGCTTGGAATCATATACCAGTGAGACTTTCGGGATATCTGCAATAACAATAGAAGAAATTTATGATGGTCGGGGATATATCAAAAAAGACAAAGGAGTGATATATCAAAAAATAAAAAACCACTATGATAAAATTCTTCAAAATTTTCAAATTTTTCTCCTAACAGCGGAGATTTTAAAAAAAACAGGATTACTGAGGGAAAACTCAGAAAAAGCGGAGAAATTTTAGATCTAAGCGATATAATAATCACGATCACAGCTCAAGAGATTAAAGCATCGAAAACTGTTACAAGAAATGCAGCCCATTTCAAGAAATCTCCCACCCCAGTTGATTCCTACGGGGCTCAGAGTGCGTGATAACTGATATATTTTTAGACAAACTTGGATTACCGTGATCGTCTGTAAGCGATCCTCTGAGGATCTATCGGACTTGTCCCGATATGTCCGGATTTTTTCTGACAGTAACAAAAATGGTATTAAAATTTCAACTTTTCAACTAAAAAGGTCAAAAAAAAATGCATAACTTAAAACCCGATAATCTAAAATCTTAGAATGGTAAAAATAAAAAATTATAGTATGTTAAATTAATGTAAGCAATATGAAAAATATAAAATAATACAAGAAGGTCTGATCAAAAAATGGTACGGTCACGCTCGGCATTTCCTCGCGAAGGCGAATTCATTGTAGGGCGAGTAAGGGATATTCAAAATCAATATGTGTATGTTGATTTACTAGATTATGATGGGCTTCCATCCGAGAAAAATGCCCAAGGTATGATCCATATTCGCGAGATATCCAGCCGGTGGGTAAAAAATATTAGGAATCATTTACGTGTCGGGCAAAAAGTGGTTCTTCGGGTATTACGGGTGGATGAACAGAAGGGTCATGTGGATTTGTCTTTAAGAAGGGTGAATTCCGCTCAGAGAAAGAATCGCACAAAAGAATGGAAATATGCAGTTAAATTTGAAAATTTGTTACAATTTCTTGCTGATGATGTCGAGGGGATGGCCGTTGATGAGGTATATGAAAAAATTGGTTTTCCTGTGTTGGAACTTTTCGAAGATCAGTACCAAGAAACCGTGGAAGAGTTAAAGGAAAACGGAGAGGAGGTTATGCAAGAAATAGACAACGTGTCCGATGAAATTAAGGAAAAATTTCTACAAATAGTCAATGATAATGTAAAAATTTCCACGGTGAGCATTATCGGAAAGTTAGATCTAATTGTCCGGACCTCAAATGGCATCGAATTAATTAAAGAAACCCTCAAGGAAGCGAGGGACGTCATAGAACCAAAAGAAACAAGAAAGATTGAAATCACTTATCTCGGCGCTCCCACATATCGTATTGAGGTTATCTCAAAAGATTATATAGATGCAGAAAATATCCTCTCTGACTTCCTTGAAGTGGTTGAACAAAATATTGAGAATTTAGATGAGTTGGGAGAGTTTGAATTTGCCCGAGATTAACCAGACTTGAATAAAAAAGTATATTTTTAAACCCCGAATCGAGGTAATTGACCAAAATGACGAGATACTTAAAAAAGTGCAAAAAATGTGGGAAATATGCACTAGCGAATCCTCATTCTAAATGTAAATCCTGCGACGGTCAATTAGTAAATACTCATCCCCCTAAATTTTCTTTAACGGATAAATACGCAGAATATCGAATAAAATATTTTAGAGACGAATTTGAGGAAAAATACGGTCCGTTAGAAGACGCGCAGGCAGAATAAAGGAAGAAAGCATCTTATTTTTCAATTTTAATCTCTTCGGCAACCTGCTCCGTTATTAAGATTTTAGCATTTATCTCAGGAAGGCTCGCCAAATCCTCTTCTTTAAAGGGAGCATATTTAATTAAATCCGCACCTATAATTGCTGGGCAATCTTTTAGAAATCTTACAACCATATAATCCATCTTTTCCTTTTTTAATTGAGAAGTAACTTCCTTTTTCGCTGAAATCTTCGGATGGGGCTCGCCAGAGATTTTCTCTTTCGCTTCTGTGGCTTCTTTTTCTTTGGAAGAATCCTCCTCTATGGCTGAATCTTGAGGCTTTTCCTTATTCTCTTTTTCCTTGGGTTTTACTTCCATATCATAATCCCTTAATCCCGTACTCGTTTCCATTCCAATTTCTTCCATAGCCTTAAGTTTTTTAAAGCCCTTAATTGAACGAATTAAATTCTTATAAAGTAAACGTTCTTGTTCTGTAAGGCGAGAGAGATTGATTTCTTCAAGCGATAAAGCCGTATTTATGATTTTAATCTCTCTAATTTTTAATAAGTCCTCAAATAAAAAGGAGATATTGTTCTTATAACTCTGATATATTTCTTTTTCCACTTTAGATGAAGAGTCAAGAGTATATTCTTCGAGTTTTTGTTTAAGACCTTGATAGTGGGAATATTTATTCTGATTTAACGGGGTTATTTCAGTATTTAAATATTCTTGGTGCCAATGGTCATATAATTCTTGGTAATCCTTTTCGAGATCCATAATTTTCAGAGATAAAATCTGTTATTATAATATAAGGGGGAATTTTAAAAAAACTTAGTTATTAATGCATTCACATACGTTTGGGAATTTTTCTTACCTAAGAAAGCAAGAAGCACTAAATTCCTAAAAGAATATATTTTCTCGCTTTTTCATCTATAAAAACGTAGCCGCTCCTTTACAGACCAGTAAAATAGCCATATGATTCGGTAACTCAACTTTCTCATCTTTATTGAAAGGACCAAACGTTTGGTTCTTAATTTTAGTCTTTGGTACAAAATTTTTCAATATTTTTACTTTTAACCGATTTTCCTCTCCATAAAAAACAATCGGATCCAATTCGTTATTGGGCTCATCTAATGGTTGAAAAGATGCAAGCTTGTTAAGTGGTAAACTCTGAACCTTGAATCCAGTCTTTCCATGGAGGGTGCCTGGATATCTGATGAGACGATGAATATCAATTGAAACTGGCTTATCGATTTCCGCACTTACTAAGTCCGTAACACCCGCTAAAAATCTCTTCCAACGTTTTAATCCAAACCCCTCCACCGACCATGAAAATAAATTGGGATCGTTAAGAACATGAAGATAATCATTTTTAGAATGAATGAAACTTTCAATAGTCTTTTGATGAAAGCCAAATGATTGCAATAATTTTGTTAATTCTGGATCATCATAAGAGGTCAAGATATCTTTTATCTTTACTACTATCTTCCGAGACCACCCGACATTTTCTTCAGAAAGACCAAATATGCTTGAGCTTTTTTGTTTTAACCCTAACAGTTCAAATGAAATATTACTTCCTGTCAAATAGTCCACAATTTCTCGCCGCGCATCGCTCGAAAGAGCACGTACTTTCTCATTAGAAATCCTTAGATGATATCCCCTGTGTCCCGAAAAAGAAATTTGTATATCATTGGTTTGAATATTAAAATCTGGTAAGAGAAAATCATAAATCAACTTATTGATTTCATTTTTTGCCGATTCTAAACAGTCTTGACAAATCCAATTAAGGGTATCAAATTTGGTACTCCCACAGTCCGGACATTTGTCAGGTGCCATACCCATTCCCGTTTTCTGACACTCTTGGCAGGACCAAGTGTCATGTTCCTCCTTGCACGGAGTGTAGAAATGATCTACATCAATATCGATGACAAAATCGCATCCAATATATCCTTTATCTTCCATTTGATTATAGTCCGGGGTTTCATAAAGTGAAGCGCTCGAATATACATGTTTTGGATTATTCATTACCAAATATTCCTGGAAATTCTCTACATTATTAAAGCTAATATGCCTAATCATCATATGGCCCTTCTCCCAATGAATAAATGCAAACTCCCGACTCCCAAATGAATCTACTTTCGGTATATTTTTTCCTTCTTTTTGGTAATAGGTACGGAACATACGGGTGAGATATTGAAGATCGCTCAACTTTTCTCTCCCTCCTTGATGTTGCCTTTAGGCTGGTCACTTTTGTTTCTAGAGGCTCTATATTGTTTGATCTTCACATAGGATAAAGGATGTTTTATCTTTTTTTGTTTTCCTTGGGTCTTGGAATAATAGCCTTCTAAGCATATCTCATCCTTGGATTGTTGAGCCTTACATAAGGATAGTGATTTCAATTTTGAACAAGAATGGGGTGTATAACCTTTTTCCTTTGCAAATTTTACTTGGTATTCCGTTTTACTCTCATCAAAATCTGGAGAAGAGCGAAAGATATCTACAATTTTCTCAATAGGATATTCTAAGGCATGTAAAAAAAACACCACATACAAACGCTCATTGTGGGCTAAATTTATCCCGTTTCGGGCCTTTCTAAGAATCTCTTTGATACAAGGCGGAAAGAAACCCGAAATATTTTCAGCGTCAGTATAGGTAAATTCAAGTGTATCGGCAAATTCTTCCTTTTTTTCTTCCCACTGCTTTTCAATAAGATGAAAAATGTCTTTAAATCCATCCAACTCAAGCAGTCTTTCTTTAAACGTTTTTAATTGTGTTTTATCGGAGAATTTTTTTTCAGATATCTTTTTTCTAATATATTCTTGAATAAGTCTTATTAATTCTTCCCTCTTGATAAAAATGTATCCTTCAGCAAGGGGTTTATGAACCAAGCGTCTGTGTTCATCTTTTAATCTTGCAGCAAGTCGAAGATAATCCATGAAAAAGATACGAAACTGCGTCTTCAAGATTTGTTTCTCGTTCTTAATCACATTAATGCCGTATCTCTGCGGTTGCTCATAATAGATGAGATCTAAATCTAAATCCTCACAAATTTCATAGATATAGTAGTCGTCTTCAGAAATGAGTTCTTTATACATCTTTTTTGAGTAAAGGTTTGCCACCCGGTTCGTTATGGAGAAATCATCTAAAACATTGAGCAGTATTTTCAAGGTTAAATAGAGATAAATTCCCGATTCATTCTCAAGATCAAGCGCAACAGTTTCTAAATTGTCAAAGGCAGATTCGAAAATTTGAATGATATTTTCTTTGACATGATGAGCGGGGTTATCAAATGCTTCTACTATGAATTCAAGGGGGTCTTGATCCGTCAATGTTAAATAATCGCTCTTCAACGAAGGAAGCCACGGATATTTCCTCAGCAATCTATTAGAAACCGGCATAATATTTTATCCCCCTTCTCACATATGAGATTGGTGAACAGTGGGTGTAACCATTTAAAAAAAATATAGAAAAAAATACCTTAAAACCAATAAGAGGTTAGAAATTTAGTGATTATACTGTGAATTAAAATTCATCCATATCGTCTTCGTCAAATTCTGTTTCTTCGACTCGCGGCGCCAAGAAGTAACTTAATTCCCCTCCCTCTAATAAATTAAAGATCATTTTAAGAGGATGATCGGTCTTTAGGGATATCTCCAATTTTTCTGTGATGGATGCAATTTTTAAAATCGCTTTCAGAAACGTGAGCGAGTAGGCACCGTTACTGGATTCTTTAATCTCCGAGTCAATTAGATCTTCAATCCCTAAATAATACTCCATCTCACCTATTTGGCCTGATGAATTAAAGGTAAGTCCTTCCCCTTCCTCGGCTTTTATGTTAAGTATTTCGGAATAGATTTCAGCATCCTTTATTGCTTCCACTAAGAAATCAGGATCAATAACCCATTTAGTAGGGTAATCAATGCTTAGTAAATTATCCATAGGGATTTCTTCTATATCTATATCTAACAGCGCCAAACTAAACGTTCTCACTCGGCTGGTCGTTCCTTCTTTTTGCATTTTAATTTTTATTTTCTGACTTTTTTCCTTAAAATCTAATTCTATAGAATCCTGGCTGGTGCTTCTATTTAAGATCTTATCCAAATCATCCAGATTTAGTCCTACTTTCGTTTCCTCTTCACAAGTAAATCCATCAAAGTTTTCTTTTGCGATCGCAAGTTTTAGCAAGCAAATACGTGACGGGTCCATAGCGGAGATAACAAACTCATCGGGGGTTACCAGAAATTCCGTTTCATCAATTATACTGGAAATAGTGTCAATTATAGCCTTAAGTATCTTACTATTTTCTAATTTTAAATTAAAGCTCATGATTTATAGCACATTCATTAAATAATTAATTGATTGTTATTCGTCTTTGATAAATTAATAAATTTAGTATTAAACAGATATTAATCTATTTAGATTTATTTTTAGAATTAATCATTTTAAAGATATACAAAAATTTGAAATAGGTCAAATATTTATTACATTATAAAATAAGTGTTCCTCAAACAATTGAGTTTTTGAACTATGAGCAAACCATATGCAAAACAGAAAATTATAAAGGATTTAACTACCGATGATTTAAAAGTCCAGATCACCGGATATATAGAAAATAAAGACCGGAATGATCTCATCCTTAACGATAAAACTGGGAGAATTCGTGTCAATTATGAAGATGCGGTAGGTTATGTGGAAAATATTCAAAAAAAGGATTTAGTAAATATAATTGGAGAATTAAATATAGATATGGACGGAGAGAAGTCAATTAAGGCTCAAATCATTCAAGATATGAAAAATCTAAATTTTGAATATTATAAGAAATTATATAAAATTAAAAAAGAAATAGAGTGAAAAGATTGGCTAAAGTTAAATTTTGTCCCGAATGCGGAAGTCTTCTTAGAAAAGGAACAAAAAAGGGGCAGAAATATTTGATCTGTAAATGCGGATATCAAGAACCTCTTAAGGTGGACGAAAAAGAAAGACAAAAAACTATCGAAAAAAAGAAAAAGGAAATACGCGAAAATACCGTAGTCATCAAAAAAGAAGATAGAGTTTCCGTTCATCCAGAAGTTACAAAAGAGTGCCCCCGTTGCGATAATAATAAAGCAGAAGCATGGCAAGAGCAAACACGAAGTGCAGATGAAGCATCCACTAGCTTTTTTCGTTGTACAAAATGTAAAAAAACGTGGAGAGAATATTAAAGAAATAGATTTCTGTTGAAAGAGAAATTAAAAAAATATTCCCTTTAATGATAAAAAGAATTTTATCTTGAAAGAACTTCTAAAATCTTTGTAAGGATTCGAGCTTTTCCACCTGTACTTTGAAGCAAAGTCTTTCCACAAACTAAACATTTAACATCTGTCGCTGAACATCCAAAAATGATTTGAGTATTTCCACATTTTAAGCATTTAACTCGAAGAAATCTTGAGCGTGGTTCGGGTATAAGTTCTTCCTCTTTATTATTTACTGACATAACTAATCATTAAACTATTTATTTTTCTTGTAATTCAAATCTTTTTACTCGGTACGATTTTCCATAATGTTCCTTCCCGCATTCAGAGCATTCAAAAAGTGGAGTTACTTTCTTATTGATTTTAGCATTTTTACGGAAAATTTCTCTTGGAAAAGACCCATATCCTTGCTTTTTTCTTTCAAAACGTCTGTTCCCTTCGCTAAGAGGGTTTTGTTGTCGCTTTTTATAAACTGATACCGTATGCTTTTTATGTTTCCTACAATTCGGACAGTAGCGATTTACGGTCTTAGGAAATTTCATTTTATTAATCCTTATTTTCTAACGTTATCTCAACTAATTATGTATAGATTTTAAATTTTTCGAAGTTTAGAGAGAGATATTAATTTAAGAATCACTTAATAAAAAATAATTTAAACATTCGGAGGATTATACAAATAAGATAATTAAAACAATTTTCTAATCAAAATGTTCAAGGAAAAATTTAAAGAAGGAATTATAAGTGGAAAGGAATTTGATAGAGAAGATGTCGAGTTTATTCTAGATAAGGGGGAGGAAATGACTAAGGTGCCTACCTCTGATATTTTGAATAAAAAGATTTTAGCCACTCTCTTTTTTGAACCCTCAACTCGCACGAGATTAAGTTTTGAATCAGCAATGTATCGATTAGGAGGAAATGTAATAGGATTTAGTTCTGGAAAGGTTTCTTCTATTAAAAAAGGTGAATCGATTGCTGATACAATTAGAACCGTGGAAAACTATTGTGATTGTATTGTTATACGTCATCCTTTGGAAGGGGCCGCTGAGCTCGCTTCCAGATTTGCGAATATCCCCGTAGTTAATGCCGGTTCCGGAAGTGGAGAGCACCCCACCCAAGCACTTTTAGATTTATTAACAATGAAAATAGAATGCGGCAGATTGGATGGGTTAAATATTGGGATTATGGGAGATTTAAAATACGGCAGAACAGTTCATTCCTTATCTTATCTCTTGGCAAATTTCGACGTGAATATTTACTTTATCAGCCCAAAAGAGCTAAGCATTAGAAAGAGGGAAAAGGAGTATTTGATCCACGGAAAAAATTTAAATTTCAAAGAAATTACAAATTATCGGAATATATTGGATACCCTGGATGTTCTTTATATGACTCGTATCCAAAAGGAAAGATTCGCTGATATGGAAGAATACGAGAAAGTCAAAAATGTTTATGTGTTTAAAAAGGAAGATTTAAAACAAACTAAGGACGAGTTCAAACTGATGCACCCCTTACCTCGTATAACAGAGATAACGCCAAGTGTGGATGATTCAGAAAAAGCAATTTATTTTAAGCAAACAAGTTATGGTTTACATCTAAGAAAAGCATTATTAGCAGAATTACTTAAAGATTAATGATAAAAGGGTTATTTCTTTAGGAAATAGAAGACATCCACCTCAGATTCCAGTAACGGGGTCATGAGTTCTTGAAACTTATCATAAGACGGACTGAACTGTAAAGGATAACCACAGCCTCCTTTAATGATATTTTGAAATTTGTTATATAGATCTAATTTTTTATTCAAGGAAAGAGTTGATCCCTTTCTAATAATGTCCGCAACAGAACCATCAGCTCCAAATTTAGTTGGGAATCTTGACGGGCCATTTAATTTATGCGGAGCGGAAAGGATATAATTACTGTTTTCCTCATTATTTTTTTCACTGATAACATTCTGCATAAATGAAATTAGTTTTAACGCGAAATCCTTGCTTGCCGAAACTCTGTCAAGTTCTATCCCACAGTGGGTTTTGACGGCTTCATTTAAATTCAAAAAACTAATGGAGTTCAGAGCATCTTCTACCCATTTGTCCCTCCTACTTCCTAAAACATTTTCAATAAACTTGATCCTAGGAGTAAAATTGTTTAATCTCTTTTTTATAATTACTCGTTTGTGCTTAAAAAATTGAAAGATATCATCTAATCGCTTATTTAGTAAATGAAAGAAGGCAGCATCATCAGCATTTGCCTCTTGAGCGATAGGTTGTAAATTAATAAATATTTTATCCAAAATAATTCTGGAAGTGTAAATATCATGCACATCTTGTAAAGCAATAAGATTGACTAAGTCTTTATTAGGTAACAGAGGCTTTTTTGAGTTATAAAAAATGGTATTCTCCCCCGGGCGAAATTGGTTTAACAAATCTTTATCCATCCGAAATATATTATAATCGAGTAGGAAATGAAAGGCTTCTTTTCCTTCCTTTGTCTGAAATACATCGTTATTTAACTGGGAACAAAAATGGAAATCGTAGGGAGCATAAGTAGTTATATCCTCTTGGTCTTTCTCCAGGTTATCAGAATACTCAAATTCAAAAGTTAATATTCCAGAGCATCTGCCCATATTTGCCACATTCTGATTGAATATTTCAGCAACATCGGAGAGAAAGTCGTAGATTTCTTGCTGATTAACTTGCTGATAAAGAGGATATAAAATATGGTGATTATATTTATCAAGAAATATATCCCCAGTAAAGAACTGACATAATTGGTTGAGAGAATTGTGGAATTTTACAAATTTTACAAATTTTTCATGGAGGGATAAACAAGCATTTGAAAACAATTGTTCTCTCTTTGCAATTTTCGCTAAATCAGTTCCACTAATAAATAGACCGCGTGGTTTTAAATACCATTGATTCAAATTTAAAAGGAAAATTTTACCAGAAAGATAAAGATCAGCAAGGTTTTTAGGGAGAATGTTGAGTAACAAGTATTGCTCTGAAACATCAGAGCCTAACCGCCGTATGAAGGCATTCGGAGAGATTTTATGATTATTAAACAATTTACCTACATCATAAGGAGGGGTTCCCAATCGTGTTAAGCGATGTCGCACATCTTCCAGATTTTGTTCAATTAAAATTGCATTAATATATTCTCTCATTAGCGGAGCTGTTAAGTATTTAATATTGGTCTTACTGAGTCTCTGTTTTACAGTATTTGCAATTTTTTTAGCTTGAAAGGGTTCCATTTTCCCCTCAGTAATCAAATAAGATTCAATCTTATTAAGATCAAACTGCTCCTTTGAATACTTTGATGTACGGATCATAAGTGTTTTATTTCTTTCATTGAGGAGATCTTCCATGGATCGGATATATTCGTACATTTGAATGCCCAAATTCGTAATTTTATATCCGTCAGAAAGCGTAGTAATTAAATTACATTTTTTTAGCTTTTTAAGATGAAATGAGAGGTTTTTTGATTCTTTTGGGTTCAGAACTTTTTTTTCAAGACTCGAAAAGGAAAGAATTCCATTCGATAGATATAGATTTCTCAAGATTTTTCTCCTTAGGGGAGGGCCTAATGTTTTCAAGTGAACCTCGAGGATCTGCGATATTTTGTCGGCTTCCATTTTCATTCTTATAATATCTGTTTAGATAAAAAACGTGTTATTAATTAATAGATCAACCAGATATTTAAAAATTTAGAAAGAACAGATATAATAAATAAGTATAGGTAATATAGAGGTGATATAAAGTGAGGAGAAAAAAGTTAGACTATTAAGATAAAATTACCGAGCAGAAATCGCAATTCTTTCCACTTCGTCTTTCTTTTTTACGGCGCTTGAATTTTGACTGTTTCTTCCTGCCGCAATTAATTCCATTGCAATGATTTCTTCAAAACGCTTGATTGAATCGTGAGATTTTTTGGCAATGGCTTGAGTGAGATATTTAATAGCCAGATCCACTCTTCTTTGGGGGGTAATATCCACTGCGGACGCGTAAGAAATACCTCCCATCGCAATTCTAGTGGTTTCTTCTCGAGGAGCAGCATAACAAATCGCGTTAACAAGAACTTGAATTGGATTTTTATCAGTTATTTGTTCAATCAAGGTAAAGGCGGTTTTTACGGCTTTAATTATTTGGTTTTTCTTTCCAGAACCATAAGAACTTTTCTTTCCTTTAATTTTACTGTCCAAAAATCCCGGAGCAAGTAATCTGTTAATAAATCGTTCGATAATCGAGATGTCGCTTTTCCAGAAGCGTTTATGCGTATGCCTTCCACAAGACATAGGCATTATAACGGGTTTTAAATTGATATAATCCGTTAAAGTAAAATCAGGCACTTCCACATTATCGAAGGACCAAATATTAAACAATTTAATTTTTTTGTTGTCCGGACTCATACTATTATCGTTCTCTTTTATATCATTTTTTCAGTGAAATGTAATTTCATTAATGTTTTTTCATATTAATTTTTTTTGATTTACTGAATTATTTCATAGAGAAAAGGAATCCGAATCCAATCCAATCCAATCCAATTAACTCTCAAAAATAAATTAAAATATCAACGAAAAATAAGCAAAAATATTAAAAAAGAAATTGTACGTAAAAAATGACGGGTTACCCGCGCATCGGTTTTTCCTTTTTACCATCTAACAGTGCTTCTAATGATACACCATTCACTTTTGTGACTTTCCAACGCACACCGGGAAGATCACCTACAGCTCGACCTTTTGCTCCTCCAATCCCTTCCACTAAGACCAAATCGTGTTCATCAATAAAGTTAAGACTTCCATCTCCAGGGAGAAATGCCGTTATGGCCTTTCCATTCTTTTTGAGTTGAACTCGTACACATTTGCGAATAGCCGAGTTTGGTTGTTTACTTTCTCTTCCCACTTTTGCCAATACTATCCCCGTAGCTTGTGGAGACCCTTCTAATGGATCTGCTTTTTCCTTTAATTTCTTTTTTTTCCGCTTATATTTCGTTTTCGACCATCTAAATCGTCTTCGATTTCTTTTTAATTGGCGTGCCGCATAAAGTCCTTTAGGTTTTCCCATATTAGATCAACTTTTTATATATATTTGATTAATTAAACAATATATTGTTTATTCTATTTTATTAAATACTTCCTTAAAATTAAATTTTTGGAATAATTAATGGTTTAGTAATTATTGGTTTATTGGATATAATCGATCCCGCCTCTAATATTTTAGATCTTCTATAAAAATTTTATTCTTGAACTACCACGCCCTAAAAAGCGAGGAATTCGAAATCCATCGTAAACTGCTCGCCTAAGTGCATGAGTCTTACAGATGCTCCAAATGCTAACCCCGCAGGTCTTGTAGCTATCCGATGAACTTGATCCTAGCCCAGAAGAACGGGACTTTCTCGCATTCTAATGGTAAAAATCTCATATTAGTTAAACTAATATTTGAATTTCCTTGTTTTTCTTGGCTTAATAATTATTTGTATTTATTATAACGTTATCCACATCAAAATGGCGCATTACCAAGAGTTTAATTTTTTTAATCATCGAGCCTTTCTTTCCAATTGCCTTTCCTCTATCCTCCGGATCCACCGAAATTACTACAGTCTTTCGTGCATCTGAGCCTTTTATTTCAATTTTCTCCACACGTATCGCCTTTTTGGTAGTCTTTAAGATAAACCGGATAAACTCTTCCAAGTCTTCAGAAAAGGGAATCACATCAATTTTTTTCTGTAATTTTTTTCGCAAATCTTTGACGTTTTCCCCTCCTCTACCAATTGCTTTTCCCACATCCTCTTTTTTTACTAGAAAAATGATAATTTCCGAGGAATTGTTCGGTGCTTGAAAAAAGACGCAGTCTTTTATGATCGCACCTGAAATATTGTTAAACAAGGAAATGAGTTTCATTGACTTTCTGTCTAAGGTAATATTTTTTTTCAGCATACTCATCTTCTTCAGTTTTTATTAATTCCGTTTTGATTTTAGACTCATCAGTTCAGAATCTCCTGGATCTTTGATGCCGATGATTGAGATCATGTACGGTTTTGCCAATGCTAGTCCTAATTCCCATGAACTCCCTTTATAACGATAAATAAATTGCTTATTCTTTTGCAGAGAATTATAATAATTGAGCTCTTCCTCTAATTCTCGCGGACAATTATTAGAAATAATTATCATTTTAAAGCTGTCCTGTCGTAATTCCTTTAAAACTTGGTTCTTTCCATAAACTATCGAACCCGTTTTAAAGGCGACCTTTATGTTAGTATCTACGTCAAATTCCTTTTTCTTCCTTCTTTCAAGATTGACATTCGTATTAATATTTTTCTTTGCCATCGTTCTTAACTAATTATATAATTTTAATAAACTATAAAAACCTTTATCATATTCAATAAAGAGATAATTCTAAAAATGTATTATTATTTTAATTTCTTATGATTAGAAAACAAAGATACTACACTACAATCAAAAGATTGAATAAAATTCGCCTTATTTGAATATCCAATTAAGGGGACCAATAAAACCAATGAAAAAGAAAAAAGTATAAAAAATAGAATAAAGTTCATCATTTCTTCAGTTTGTTGATAATATCCAAGTTCGCGTCTAAATCAAAACGTACTTCCGTGCGTCCCGTACCTATGGGAGTAATTTGACCAACAATCACATTCTCTGGAATGCCAAGTAACCGTTCCTCCTCGCCATACAACCCCGCATCAAGGAGTTGATTGACAGTGACTTCGAACGCCGCTCTTGCAAATACACTGGATTTAGAGCCAGATATACCGTGACGACCAATGGATTGAATGGTTCCTGTTTTGCACATCAAATCGGACAAAATCAGCAAGTGTCGGGAATCTACATCCAAACCTTGTTGATCGAGCACTTGTTCTGCTTCATTAATAATCAAATTGCGGGCAGCCTCGATCCCAAAAATCTTTTCTATTTCATGCATATGGTTCGAAACCGTTCTCGTTGCATCAACTCCTTCAACTTGAATGACTCCTTGAAGGTTAGTGCCTTCTGTTTTGATAATAAACTCATTGTCCTCTTCCACCAACAAAGCACGTTGTATTCCCCGTACTCCTTTTATCACTTTCTTGAGAATTTTTTCTCTCATCTTCTGCAAACTCTGTAAGTCTTCAATACCAGGATCCACAATAATGGTATTTCCTTCTTTCGTAATACTACCCTTTTTCTTGTAGCGTTTGAGGAGTTTGGGAATTCCCTCAGTATCAATCTGCTTTTGTTCACAGATTTCAGGGATAAGATTGATATTAATGTTCCAATCCACATAGTCGAGATTGACATCGTGAGTGATTTTTTCTATCCTGATTTGTTCAATCCGATTGAGCACTTCCATGGCAACTTGTTCCGATTCTCGATATCCTTCTTCCAAATAGACCGTCATTTGTGGGGTTGACGGAAAACGACGTGCATCCACGATCTCAATTAAGCGCGGAAGACCTTGCGTAACCGAGAATTCTTCTACACCCGCGTAGTGGAAGGTACGCAGGGTCATCTGTGTCCCCGGTTCCCCGATAGATTGAGCCGCGACGGTTCCTACTGGTTCTGCCGTTTCGACAATCGCGTTGTGATAGTTTATATACACTTTATTCATGAAATATTCCAACTGTTCCTTATTAAGATCTTCGTCTTTTACTCTATTCCTGATTTTTTTAATAAGGTCTTCAGGAATTCCATCCTCTTTTAATTCATCTAAATGCTCTTCTAATAATTCTGGTGAAATTTTACCCATTTTTTCTCACTTGTTTTTTAAATTACTCATAATAAGATGATTATTTTTAAATTTAAATTCCATAATTCTCTTCTCTCCACTCTTTATATTGTTTGGTCACTCTTCCTCGCCATACCGCGTGTTTTCCAGTCTTTTCTTCAAACTCTTCCCGTATCGCCTCTTCGGAGGGGGTTTCCTTCCCTTTCTCTTCCGGTTGCTCTTCCTCTTTTTTTTTCTCCTTTTTCTCCTTTTTCTCCTTTTTCTCCTTCTTAGCTTTTTCTTTTTCGACCTTTTTCTTATATTTCTCCGCCTCTTCAGGTATATTCTCAGTGTCCAATGCCTTTGCTTTCAATAACAAGACATCAAGATTGACCGCTTTCCCGTGGTCAGATTGCATAGGATTAATTCCATCGTCACCGAATTTAAACTGAATAATATTTTTTTCGGAGTTTCGCACAGTTCCATCGTTTTCAATCACCATATCTTGGAGAGCATTAACCAACCTCCGTTGCATATATCCAGACTGGCTTGTGCGGACTGCAGTATCGACTAAACCTTCTCGACCTCCCATTGCGTGGAAGAAGAATTCCGCAGGACGTAATCCATCACGATATGAAGAGGCAACAAATCCCTTCGCCTTCGGCGTTAAGTCTTCACGTTTAAAATGCGGTAAAGTGCGGCTATCATAGCCTCGATTAATCCGTTCACCTCTAATAGCTTGCTGACCTACAACAGCTGACATTTGACCCAAGTTAAGGATGTTTCCTCTGGCGCCCGATTTTGTCATAATAACTGAATGCGCATCATCACCAATATAGTCCGCTGCAGTTTCTTCAGCTCGTTTCCGAGCTTTAGATAATTCTCCTCTAATTCGTAATTCCAGCGTCTCCTTCATAGTTCTTCCCGGAGCTCTCTTCAATACTTCACGGTCATCCTCATAATAGGCTTGGATTAATTCCTTTGAGCGTTCATTTGATTCCTTTAAGATTTGTTGGATCTTTTCATCGGCGTCTCCTCTTACAAAGACTTCATCTAACCCCATAGTAAGGCCATTTTGACGAATTACATAGAGAAGCATTTTGGTTGCATTATCCAAAAAGACCCTACCGCGTGCATTTCCATGGTCTTTAATAATCCTTTGTAGTATACTATTGGGTTGGATCGCTCCGAAGGTATTCTCATCAAGGGTCCCCGTCAATAATTTTCCGTTTCGAATGGATACAAATGCATCATATTCACAATCTTCCTTTTTACAGACATCGCAATGTTTACAAAATTTTGACCGCACACGCAAATTTAAATCGTCAGGAAATAGCGTACTGAAGATTTGTTTTCCTGAATATAATGGCTCCGGATCCTTAACTGCGGGCTCCATATCTTCTAATCTAAGATCTGGATTAGTTTCAAATACTCCCCCCAGATATAATAATTTTAATGTTTCCTTTTTATCATAAAGAGAATCTTTACTAGTAAATTGAAATACGCTTGAGATAAAATCTTGAATGCCTCCCAATATAGGACCACCGAATCTCGGTGATAGGATATGCTCCTGTACTTTTAATAATAATTCCGCTTCAGTTCGCGCCTCTTCGCTCTGTGGAACATGTAAATTCATCTCGTCTCCATCAAAATCAGCGTTATACGGTGGGCAAACGGTTAAATTAAGTCGAAATGTCTTACCCTTCATGATCTTTACTTCATGTGCCATGATTGACATGCGATGTAAAGAAGGTTGGCGATTGAATAAGACTAAATCCCCATCATTTAGATGACGTTCTACTGTAAAGCCTGGGGCAAGCATATCAGCAATCATTTCACGATCTTTTACATAGCGTAGATCGATTCGACGTCGATCACTTCGTATAATATAATTAGCTCCCGGATGCTTATCTGGACCGTTTAACACTAATTGTTTCATTTCCTCAATATTCCAATCATTTACATTCGTCGGAATAGTCAAAATTCGGGCAACCTTTTCCGGAACACCTACTTCATTAATACTAATGTAGGGATTTGGAGAAATAACACTTCTTGCGGAGAAATCTACACGCTTTCCGCTGAGGTTACTTCGAAAACGTCCTTCCTTCCCCTTAAGTCTTTGAGTAAGGGTCCTTAGCGCCCTTCCTGAACGATGTCGAGCTGGCGGTATACCTGAAACTTGATTATCAAAATAAGTAGTAATATGATATTGCAGTAATTCCCATAAATCTTCTACAATTAAATGTGGTGCCCCTGCATCAATATTTTCTCGTAATCGCTGATTGATTCGGATTACATCCACTAATTTATGGGTTAAATCGTCTTCCGATCTAATCCCACTGTCAAGTGTAATGGAAGGTCGTGCACAAACTGGCGGAATAGGCAAAACGGTAAAAATTACCCATTCAAGTCGAGCAGTTTCTGGAGAGATCCCCAAAATGCGAAGATCCCCATCGGACATCTTCTTTAATCGTTCCATGATCTCAATTGGTGTAATACGACGGGATCCTTTTGTTTGTTCCTCCTCATAAAAAGTAGTGGGTTTTTCAATAATTATTTTTTTCTTCTTAGCACCACAGTAAGGACATTTCTTTTTCTTTCGTGCTTTTTTAAAGATGATCTTTGAAAAATCAATATCTCCCTCGTGGAAGCGCTTTCTGTGGGCAATCTGTTTTTTCCGAAAGCGTTCCTTCTCATCCTTAGGAAGCATAAGCTTTGAACACTCGGGACATATCGATCTCAATACTTTCAACACTTTCTTTGCATATCCAACATGAATAACTGGTCTTGCCAATTCTATGTGACCAAAATGACCCATACAATTGCTTACCAAGTTCCCACATGTTTGACATCTCTGTCCCGGTTCAATCGTCCCTAGTCGTTGATCCATTAATCCTGACGGAATTGGTAATCCGTCTTCATCGTAGGTGTCAGCAGTAATAATCCGCGCCGCTGACATCTTTCGGATCTCATCAGGCGAGAGTAAACCGAACTTGATTTTATCTACTATCTTAGTCTTTGAAAATTGAGACATATACTCTATTTACCTCTAATATTTTTGTCTTACTTAATAACATAAAAGATACTAACCTCTCTCATAACAGTAAAAATAGGTCTTTTTTGAAAAATTAGTCAATAAGTTCTCCACTTTAGGATTTTTTAATTATTTAAAAAATAAAAATTTTACGGTTTTAGATGAGATTTGCCTTAACTTAGTCATCCTTTCTTCCCATCCCTATTCCGAAATAAATAAAAAAAATCAAAATTTACCTATATCAAAAAAACTAAAGATCTTTGAAATATTTTTTCCCTAAAATTAGTATCTTTCAAGGATATATTATGTTTTGATTTATTTCTAACCCACGATGACGAACAAAAAATTACGTCTGATAACGGAAAGCAAAATCTTTCTGTTTTTAATACAAATGGGGCTCTTATATACCTTAAAATTCGTCTTTCAATATGAATATAAGATCGCCTTCGATGAGACGATTTCCTCTTTTCATAGAGATCTCATTAAATTCTTGGGAGGTTTTTTTTTGTTTGGTCCCGCGGGGTCACTTCCTCTTTTGCCATATGTCAGCTGGACTTTAGCGGCTTTGGTTCCCATTCTTATCCATAGAAAACCGAAGAAAGCATATTCTCTCAACTTGCTTACCTTTTTCTTGATTAATTTCTTCTTTTATGTCTTTTTGGAGAGATACTCCTCGAATTTCTATTATGCGCATAATTTTTCCCTATTTCTTCAATCCATCATATTGGGAATTTATCTATTCGGTATCTCCATTTCTCTTGGATTCGTATTTCAGAAGTTAGGGGAAAATAGCCAGGAAGAAAATCGAATGAACTTGGAAAAAATCGTCGAACGAACCCGGTCCGAATGTCCGTACTGCGGGACAAAATTCGAGTCCATTCCCGAATATTGTTATAAGTGCTCAAAAAAGATTCCCGTATCCGAAAAGAGTGAAATCAGAGAAACAAAATAATCCAATTGCTCAAGTGCCACGACCAAGAAAAAAGTGCTAATCCATATGAAACAACTCCAAAAATAAAACCCAAGGTCCATTTACCTTCATCTAATGTAGCAAGTATGCCAGCATGAATGCCTACAAACCCTCCCGTGATTGACATGGTAGTACCAATTGTGGAGAGAACCTTTAAGATAGTTCTCTCCGTGGGGGATAATTGCGGGGGTTTACCGTTCTTAATAACATATTGTATGAAATGGTTAAGATGGCTCAATTTTCCTTCCGAGGATTTCATCAAAACTTCTGCATTCTCTACTATTGTCTTCGTTGCCCTTTCGATTCTATCTGCTTTAAGATCTTCTAAAATTTGTCTTTTAATGAGATTTTCTTGGTTTTTCGCTGCTGATTTTACCTTATGATCCAAAAACTCATTCAATTTTCACTATATTTCAAATTCAATGGCGAAAATTCTCAAATCTCCGTTTGCTGGTCCCTTGAATCCTTTTTATTTCCATTTAAGTTTTTAAAGGGTAATGCTTAATATGTAGTAATGGACTTTGAAACAGAATATGAAAACTATCACCTCCACGCCTTCTGGTCGAGGGAGATAACCGACTTAATTGAAAAAATGACGAACGGATTGGGAAAGGCTTATGCTACCCAACACGACTTGGTACTACACTTTATTAACGAGACTTTATTTGGAGGGGCGGGGGAATTTAACAAGGAATTTTGCGTTAAAGGCGGCAGATATCCCGATTTGAAGGTTCCCACGGATGATCCCGAGAAAGAGTTTGAGATTGTGGAATTAAAACTCAGGACCAGCCAGTTAAAATATCTGAGGGCCGAATTAAAGAAGCGGGACACGGTTTTTTCCACCAGTGATCATCTGTATTTTAGTTATTTACTACAGCTAAAATCGCGACACGAAGACAAACCTATATTAGAGAGAAATTGTATCTATTATTTAGTTATTATAAAAATTTCAAAACCTACTTTATCCATCCCCATAAACAAGCTGATAAGTGATATAAAAATGGGCACCAAGCATTTTACGGAAGAGTTAAATGAAAAAAGCGGAGTTGACGAGGAGAAGGAAGAGCTATTAGGCGTGGACAATATTATTAAGGCGGTTGATTTAGAACGGAAACTCAGCGAGAAAGAATACCTCTTGGAAGAAAAAGAAAAACAATTGGAAAAGAAAAAAAGAGCGTTGGAAGAAGAGAGGAAACTTAGACGAGAAAAGGAGAAGGAAATAGAGCGTCTGAAAGCTCAGTTAAAGAAGAAAAAAGATTAGTCTCTCCTTTATCTCGTTTTCTACTAAGAAAATATTAATATTGGCGGGGCGGGTTCGCCTCCATCCGAATCGTCTCATCGTTGATGATCGTGAGAGTATCGATATCTATTTTCATCCTTACTCACCACTTGAGGTTATACCTATAATTCATATGCCTCCGATGGATTAGGGCTATAAAAAAACACGGGGTATAGATTCTTATTGAACAAAAAAGAGCAGAAACTAAGTTTAAAATTTAATAGATCAAATCTTCAAAACTCCGTCTGTCGGTCTTTTAATCTTAATTATTTTCTTTTATGTTTTAAGAGGTAAATCTCTTTAAAATTATAGAAGAATAAAAATAAGTATTTAAAATAATGTATATTATATGGAAGAAAATTTTGAAATGATTATAAAGTGGTTAAATATTAAATATGACTTCACGGTCGGTAGAAAGTGAAATAAGAGAATTAAAGGAACAACAAAATGCTCTCGTGAAAGAAATCAATCGATTAAAAAAAAAAGTTGAGAACATAGAAAAAGGCACCAAAATCGAATTGGAACCAATGATTCCTGACCACTCTGAACACCAAGATTTTTATGCTCGTCAAGCGTGGTTAGAGGAGCAAAGGAAAAAACACCCCGATGAATTATTAGCCTATATAAAGCAGGACGATGAGTATAAACTAATTGCTCATTCCAAAAGGGAAAGTGATCTCTTAGCTCAGATTGACGCACTTTTAGAAAAGAATATTATTTCTCAAGAGGATATTATTCTTTTTGATAGTTAGAGAGGAATATTTATGGAAATTGATTACAATAAGCTTAAAGATAGTTCTATCCAGTTTGAAAAGAAATTGCGACTTCCTCTTGAGATATTAAAAATCCGTTTAGATGATAGAGTGAATTTTATCTCGGATATTATAGAAACAGCAAGTGGTCGCAAATTTAGAACAAAGCTAAAAGAACCTTTCGATCCGGACCATTTAACACGGGAATCCTCCAATAAACAAAGCAAGCATCGTATAGATTTTACGATAGCGGATCGTAAGTTGATCAGACGCACGAGAAACGTGCTAAATCGGGTAAAACAGTTGGACGAATTAGGAATCTTGGGTGAAAGAGCCGATATTCTTGCCGAAGAGTTAGATCTGCTCCTACAAGGAAAAAAAAGTCCCTATGATCTGAAACGAATTCATTCGTTAAGGTTTTTTCTTTTTTTAATAATACTTGTTAATTGTTCAAATACCTTTATTCAATAAAATTTTACTGATAAAAAATATAAGTATAAAAGACTACTTTAATATTTAAGTAAGATGACCGATATAAAGTTTACAATCCCTGAAGATATTTTAAAAAGAATGGATAAATACCCTGAGATCGATTGGAAGAAAGTAGCACAATCTGCTGTAAAGCAATATTTAGAGAAGTTAGAGTTAGCAGATCGTCTTACAGCAAAAAGCAAAATTACGCTTGAGGATGCTGATAAATGGGGCGATGAGATTAAACAAGAAATGTGGAAACGGCATAAATATTACATTGAGCATCTTGAAGAATGAAACTTAT
>JAWOCD010000072.1:0-44583 GCA_046483985.1 Promethearchaeia archaeon | reverse complement strand
ATAGTTACGAGGAAATAGTTAAATAATGAAAGTTGCTTTCGGAAAAATAAAAATAACCCCTAACGAGTTTATCGACCAACCCTTGGCAGGCTACTCCAGACCAGATCCATGTTTGGGTAAGTTAGATGATATTCATGCATACGGAGTTTTAATAGAAAATATTACGTTAAAAAATGTGAAAAAACATTTATTATTAATCTCCTTGGATCTATTGAAAATTCCGATAATGGTGGCGGACTATATCAAAGAAAAAATTAAAGACCATTTCTTTTCGCTTGGTCCCGGCCATATATTAATACATGCAACCCATACCCATTCTGCACCCGATATCACGGGGGAGTTCCATTGGCCCGGGTCTGCACTGAATGTGGTACGGGGGATAATGTTTGGTGCAAATAGGAATGATAAATATATCGTGTGGGTGACCAAGCAAGTCTTGAAATTGGTGGGAATACTCTTTCAAAATCTCCATCCGTGTAAAATCGCATGGAAAAAAGAAGAATTTAATCCCGATATAGTCATTAACCGACGGCATCCACTTCGAGATGTAAAAACCAATTTAGGAGTCATTTGTTTTAAAAGTATAAATAACAATAAATTACTCGGATTCATTATAAATTACGCTTGCCATCCTACAACTCTATCTTATATTAATAATAAAATCTCCGCAGATTATCCAGGAAGGATTATAGCAAAAATTGATGAGATATCGGGGGGAAAAGTGAAGTCAGTATTTTTTAATGGTCCGGCGGGAGATCTCAACCCAATTACAACTTGCGGAACAAATTACGAAAAATTAGATAAGGAAAGAACACCCATATATCAACAATTCGGAACCTATAAGCATACCAAAAAAATCGGATACACAATCGCGAAAAAGGCATTCTCACTCGCTAAATCTATTGAAGATTCCGAATATTATGAACAACTCGAATTTCAATCATATCTTAAAACAATATGGATTCCTATGGATGATGTCGAATATTTTTCGAGCACGTGGTTCGTTAATAAGCTTATTTTCTTGTTGAAAAAATATTTAGTCCTTCCCGCTGCGATGTGCCATGAAAAAGATCCCAATTTCCCCGCTCTTGCAATTAAAGGAAGCGGAAGTCAAATAAACGGTTATACCGTCCTTCAATGTATTCAGATTACAGCAAAAAGTCAGGACAAGATAAAAGATTTAAGTATTATAGCTGTTCCCGGGGAATTATTTGAGGAAATCGGAGATCTCTTTCTAAAATCCTCTCCAACGCACAAAAAAAATACCTTTATCTTTCAAAATAGTAATGATTGGATTGCATATTTATTTCCCAAAGACGAATATATTAACCAAGGCGGATATGAGCCAATTGCTTCATTTGGACCTCTTTGCGGAGAGTATGTAAAGAAAGAAATGCTTCTGCTTTTTAAAGAAATTAACAATAAACTAACGTTAGGTCACTATTAGGTCAAGGTAAGAAAAATGTCAATTGAACAATTTAATAAATTTCCCCATTACATCTGCGATTATGTTTCCAAATATGCTCAAGAACGACCAGATGATATTGCAATTATTGATGCAGATACCGGAAAATATGTCTCTTGGAAGGAATTTGATAATGCAATCGATATTATTGCGTTGAGACTAATTGAAATGGGTTTTCAAAAGGGGGATATCATTGTCAGTATGCTTCCTCTCTTATTAGAACATATATTTTTTGAATTTGCATGTTTTAAATTAGGGATTATGTGGTGTCCCTTGGATGTCCGGCTTAAAGAAATGGAGACCGTTCGCTGTGTAAAGCTTTTAGAACCGGATGTTAAAATGTATTTACATCCAGATGATACTGATTCTGAGGATAAATGGGGAAGAAAAAAAAGATATGATTTCAAGCAAATCGCTCATGCCGTAAAAGAGAATTGCCCCTCTATAGAAAATTTTATCCAATTTAGTCTACAAGAAGATGCAGAAAAAGGAACCATAGGTTTTATGAATTTTCTCAAAAAAGCAAAAGAAAATTGGTATATTTATTCCCAGAATCCTCAATTATTTAAAAAGAAGAGGGAAATAATTAGAGATTATGCACGGAATGTAAAAGAAGATGACCCTATATTAATTATTTATACCACCGGGACAACCGGTTTTCCGAAGCCCGCAATGCTTACCAACGTGGGAATAGTCTGTCAAAACTTCTGTATGGCTAAAGGGTTTAAAATCTCCTCTGATGACCGAATGTTGGTGAATTTACCACCAAGTCACGTTGGTTGTCAGACCGAACAGTTAATGACCACAATTTTTGCTGGAGGGATATCCGTGGTACTTCACGCTTTTAAAGCAGATAAAACACTTAAAGCGATAGAACAATATAAGGTCACAACATTTGGGCAAATCCCCAGCTTATTTGTAATGGAATGGCGTTTGCCAGATTATGATACATATGATTTAAGTAGTTTAAGATTTGCATTATATGGGGGGCAAGGGGTTTCCAGGAGATTCTTAGATAACCTGTCCACCATGGCCCCCCACATCGGAAGCGGGCTCGGACTAACAGAAATGAGCGGTTTTGTATCCTATACTCCGTTTGGAGGACCCCCAGAGGATATATTGGCAAGTTTGGGTTATGACTTCCCGATCACCCCACTTACCATTAGGGAACCTATGAAGGAGGATAGAAGAGCAGGAGACGAATTACCGGATGGAGAAATCGGGGAGATTTGCTATAGCGGTCCTCAAGTATTTAAAGGATATTACGGTAAGGAACAAGCAACCCAAGAAACAATATCAAAGGAGGGAATTTGTTATACCGGCGATTTGGGATATAAAAATGAAAAGGGATTACATCTTGCTGGTCGGGCAAAATTCGTTATAAAACCGAAGGGATACCAGGTTTATCCCCCGGAGGTAGAGAATCATATTGAGGAGATTCCCAAAGTTTCCTCAGCAGCGGTTGTAGGAGCAAAACATGAAGTTTATTCGGAAGGAGTTGTTGCATTTGTAGAATTAAGGAAAAATAAAAATCTCTCAAAAGAGGAAATTAACCAACACTGTAAAAAATTAGCGGGTTACAAACGTCCTTCCTTAATTATCTTTTTAGAGCAAATTCCTCTAAATAGGGTCGATAAAACAGATTACAAAATTTTAAATGAAAAAGTGTCGGACTATGTTGAAAAAGCTCGTGCTGAGGGAAAATGGGACGCTAAAGAGCATTAATCCCCATCAAATATCCTAGCTCGTGAGTGTTTCCATGCTTTTTTATTGTACGTCCAAACTTTTTCACGGAATTCTTTATTCGATAAAGTTTCTCTCTTCTCTATGAACTTATTTATCTTGTTTAAAAGTTGATCTTGGAAACTTGAGTTTTTGTTAGTAGTATCTAAGTTCCCATTTCGAGCTTTAAGAGCATGTTTAACCCAAATCCAGTCTTTATTTATTTCATCATAAGGTCCTGGTTCAAGATAATACTGATCATCAATTGAAAATGTGTAGGGTTTATAAATGCTCTGGCAAGGGAGCGTTGTCCCAGTGAACCAATTAATTTGGAACATATCATCCATTAAGTGTGACACTTGTGACCCAACGGATTCAAAACTACCATGCATACATATTCCCGCTTCATGTTCTTGGAGAAACTTCATCATCTTTCTAGGAGTAATTTCACCTTTGTTTTTTTTCAGTAATCTCTTGGATTTACCACCCCGAGTATAAGGAGAGGTTGAAGGAATAGCCCCGGAAAATGTTACGGCAAAATCAAAATCGTCATCATCTTTACAATAGCCTTCTTCGATTGCATATTGAATTATTCCCTCACGGCGAATTTCCCCTTTTCCTCGGATGGTAAGTCCATTGGATATAGAACGTATATCTTTAACTTGTTCTGCAACCCACCAATCATCTGCTGTTTCAAGGACCCAAGCCTCTTTTGCATCTGCAATAAGGAAAGAATTATGATATTTCCACGAGGCATCTTGATAAGCGCAGGCTCCCCCTTGATGATATTTCTCTAATAACTCCGAGATAACTTCCACCGCATGTCTTGCATTCTTAGCTCGTTCCAGACCTAATCTTAACAAATCCATCCCTAATAGCCCCTCAGACCTTACAGATTCATAGGAGGAAACAGCTTCGTTCCCAATTACCACCCCATTATCTGAACACCCCATCTCTGCCCCCCACATCCACCATGGCTGAGAAAGGATGACTGCTGCGGTTTCTTTCACTTGCGGGATTGAAATATAGGTGGTTTTTACTTCTGTTTCTTTGTGCCTTTTTCGCGGAATATAGGTAATTAATTGAGCCTCAGAATTCGGTCTATCACTATTTTTTCCAAAGATAACTGAACCATCTTCAGTAGAATTTCCCAATGCGACAAGAGTATCACACATACTTTTGAGAAAAATATAGTTTAATTTCTTTGTATTATATAAAAAAGGAAATCTTTTTAATTTAGGTTAAGGTTATCATCGTCATTTAACTTTTTCCAACGTCTTCGATAAAAATATCCCGGTTTAGATTCAATGGATAGATTTTGAACTACATTAATCCATTCATCTATTTTGTTTTCACATATTTGGAATGCCTCAGTAGTGATTTTCTTGAACTCTGAAATATCTTCTCCAGAAGGAGAATGGGGAATATGCAAAAGAAGACCATAAACTTTTCGAAAAAAGCTTGATTCGATTTGATTTCTTTCGAGACGATAGGCATTTATCCTTTTCTGATAGTCCATTAAAATTAAACGATGTAACTTTTCATGTCGCCACCATAATGCTTGAGGATCATAATGTTCTTTAGCTTTTTTTAGTTTAAAATTTAAATCAAGTACCGGTAAAAAGATAGGTTTATAAAGACTTGTACAAGGAGCAGAGGTCCCCGTTGCCCAATGCACTTGCATATTTTTTTTTAAATGACTGACCAGAGAAGCAGTTGATTGAGAAGGGGTAATAAAGGATTTATAATGCATGCACGGATCTTTCATTGAACCGTTATCAGGTGTCCATTGGTTTGCCTCAGAAGGTTTCGTATTGTGGCTACGAAGTATCGAGATAAAATCTCTTGGTGTAAGTTTTCCTATTTTTTTCTGCAACTGCTGAGTGGTACAGTCAATTCGTGATTTACCCTTAGCTCCAATTTGTTTTATGCTAAACTTTGGAATAAAACAATTCGCAAAATGAAAGTCATCCTCAGAATCACAATATCCTTCTTCTATAGTATGGTTAATCAGCTCCGGATGAATTAAATCGTAATCTTTTCCAATCGTAAGCGTATTCGAGATTGCCCGAAAATCTTTCACCCTTTCTGCAATCCAATATTTATCTGCTGTTTCCAGTACCCATGCTTCAGTAGGATCTGCAATAAGAAAAGAATTATGATAAAATAGATTTTTATCGGTGTATCCACAAGCTCCTCCTTGTCCATAGCGATCGATCAAGTCAATGATTATATCTAAAGCCTTCCGAGCTGATGGGGCTCTTTCTAAAGCTAAACGCATCAAATCCATGCCTAATAAACCCTTTTTTCTATAATTTTCTTTTGTCCAAACTGCCTCGTTCCCAATGGTAACCCCTTGAGAATTTGCACCCATCTCGCAACCAAACATCCAAAATGGTTTACTCAATAAAACCGCAAAAGTTTTTTCTACCTGAGGAACGGAAATATAGGTGCATTTAACCATCGAATCGGGGTCATGCTTCTTGGCCGGAATATATATTAAATTTTGAGGCTCATTTGGCTCTCGGTCTGAATTCTTACCAAATATCACAGAATTATCTTCTGTAACGTTAGGGAGCGCAACGATAGTATCGCACATGTTATTCTTAATCTAAAATTTTTCTATTATATCTTCATAAGAAACCTTATAATATATATCTAAGAATTGGTGAGGAAAGAAAGAACCAATGAATATCGATACAAATGAGTTAGAAGAGTTGAATGATAAAAAATAAAAAAAATTAAAATTAATTAAGCCTTTCCCTTTAGAGAGCAGCTATCACATCTATCTCGATTAAGAAACGTGCGATTGGGGGATCACCCTCTATTGTAGTCCTAGCGGGAAAACTCTCTGTTACCCCATTATCTTCGAAAAATTTCTTATACATACGATTCATCTTTCTGAAATCCCCTTTATCGCTAAGATACACAGTGACCTTTACTATATTTTCCACGCCCACTCCAGCTGCTTCTAAGATATTCTTTACATTTTCAAAAGCACTTAATGTTTGTTCTTTAATACCATCAGAGTCTGGTGAGGGGACTTGCCCAGAAACAAATAAAAGGTCACTCGTTTTAATCGCTAATGAATAGGGACCTGCTTTTGGTTGTCCTTCAACAATAATTTCTTCTTTATCAACCATTATTCATCAATTTGTTTAATTTTATTGTAATTAAGAAGAGATATAACAAAAATTTTTCAATTTAGGTAAAAATAATGAAAGATCTTGTTAATAATTCTTTCTGAGCGCCATAATATCCTATTCGCTATAATCTCTCCATGCACATTTTTTGTCTATTACACGTATTCGGTTTTTCGGAAGTTTCTTAAAAAGTGGTTTAAATACATTTTAAATAGTCTTGAATAAAGTAATATTAAATGAAATGGACAATTCTTCCATGTGAGAATACTTGAACTAGTCACGAAGGATCTAAGATGAAGGAGAAAATTTGGATCTTCAGTTTTGAATATGCGGGTGTGGCAAAAGTTGGCGGTTTGGGAGAAGTTCCAGCAAATCAGTCCAGAAATCTTACCGATACTTTTGATTTTACGGTATTTATTCCTTCTCATGGACAATTGGAGAGATTGCAAAAGCAGTATGATGTTGAAAAACTTCCATTCAATTGCGTGGGACAAATAAATCCCTTTAAACTCGGATTTAATGAGCCAGAAAGTAGTTACTACATTTGCTTTTATAAATTACAGATGGACGGAGTAAACGTTATTATTATTGCAGGAGAAAACGAATTCTCAGAGAAATATTTAGATGATCCTATTGTGTATAATCCAGACACATTTAAACTTAAAATGTGTTTATATAGTATTGCAATCCGTTGTTATATTACTTATATAACTGATCATCTTAGACCTCAATTACCAGAGATAATTCATCTTCATGATTATCACGTAGTTATTCCCTTTATAAGCTTAAAACAGATATTAGAAAAACAAGGACTGGATGTGGGTTCAATCATAACAACCCATCTTCTTACTCATCCTAAATTTAAATTAGACTTTTATTTTGCATGCGGAATTGATGAAACTCCCATCTCAGTTCGAACCGGAGAAAAAAGTACAAAGTTGCTAAATATTGAAGAAATTTTTGAGCAATGCAAACAATTCAAGAAAAAAAATGAACCCCCCACCGTAGAAATGGTGGGAGCCTTTGTCTCAGACTTAGTTATCACAGTAAGCGAATCATATTTAAAATCGGATATAATCCCTACATTAGGGGACAAAAGAATCGAATTTAAGACTGATTTTGTGTGGAATGGATGTGATTGGGATTACCAAGAAATTAAAGAAAATGTGATAACTAAATTAAGTGATGAGATTAGAAGCGTATTAGACCTTGATCAAGAGGAGAAAATTTCTCACGTAGCCCTTAAAAAGTATTTATTAGAATATAAAATTGGGAATTTAGCAGAGAGCCCGCTAATTAAATCCAGACGGATATTAGATGTCATAAATGAAATATCAAATGGAAATGCATTTGTCAAAAATGGAAAAATAAAATCATTTACGAATTCAGGACCGCTTATAATAACAACTGGGAGGATCTCTCGGCAAAAAGGTTATGATACCTTACTGAAGGCAATCCCAGAGGTAAGTGAAAAAATTCCAAAAGCAAAATTTTTATTTCTACTTTTACCAACAGATTATAGCATAACAGAAATAAAAAAATATGCAGAATATGTGAAAAAATATCCTGAGAATCTTAGAATTATTTTTGGGCTGGCCACAGAGATTTTTCATTTGGCCCATCTTGCTGCAGACATATATTGTGCTTTATCAAGATGGGAACCTTTTGGAATTATTGCGTTAGAAGCAATGGCAATGAAATTACCAATAATTGCAACAAAAGTTGGTGGACTGAAAGAATCAATTATTGATATTAGGGAAGATCCAGAAAATGGTACGGGCATGCTAATCGAGAAAAATAGTGTGAACCAAACCGTAAAAGCATTAATTACATTTTTACGGTTGGCGCAAATCTCAGAGTCTTCTGGAGATACTCCTTCCATTTATCAAACTGGCACAGTTAATTTAGTTAATTCAATTCCCGATGAGGTTATCCAGTCAAAAGCGATATTGGATACGAATTATTTTAACAAAATTCGTGAGAATTGCATTAATCGGGTTGAAACAAGGTTTCGATGGAAAAAAGTCTCTAAAAAATTGGTTACACTCTATAATAATATCATTGATTTTAGAAAAAGTATCAACTAAGGGCCTCTTTTAACTTTTTGTCGTTAATCTATCGAAAAATCTCTTAATTGCAACAAATTTCCTCTTAACTAGATGAATCTTTTTCCTCTTTATTAGGGAGTGTTGACTAGATTTAATACTTACTTCTATTTTTGATATTCAAAATAAAAACAGCAAACAAGGATTCGTTCTAGTTGTGGTTCCAAAACGGATAAAGCTGTTGAATCAATGCATTCTTCTTATCTGGGACTATCTCTATTTGATTCTTTACCCAACTAGAAATCCATTTGTATTTTTGTTTAAAACGGGAATCCAAAAAAATGATTGCTCCTTTATCTTCAACTTTTCTTATCGGTCTGCCAGAGGCTTGATTCGCCCTCTGAATTGCGGGATATAAATAAGCAAAATTCCACCCTTGATTATTGAATACTTTATCATAATATTCTATTTTCGCTTCTACACGGGGAGTAGGTAAATGATAAGGAAATCCAGCAACAATAACAGTATTCATATAATCCCCCGGATAATCTTCCCCTTCCGAATTCCTCCCACCACATACCCCTAATAAGACTGCCCCGCCATCGCCTGCCATGGATTTAAAATTTTCTACTAAAAAAGCATTTTCAGAAGCTGAAGTTCCCGGTTTTTCTACAAATATTTTTTTATTATTGTTTTCAGCAATTTTTTCAATTCCATGGTTTAATAGCGCATGTAAGATTTTATACGAAGCACAAAAAATTCCCACATTTGCGGGGGTACAGTGGATGATTTCGTCTATTTTGGATAATATCTTTTTAAACATAAATGGTTTTCTATTTTCTTTTCTTGTATTTACACCTTCCGTTATTAAGGCTTTAATATGTTTCTTTTTAAAAGGTGATTTTGCAACTATCCCCTTATAACTCTTTCCACTTTCATTTAATCCCATTAAATTAGTAAAAACATAAGGATTAACGGTCCCTGACATACTTAATGAAGTGTAACAATTTCTAAGAAGAGGAACGACAATCTCTCTTGGATCTAAGGCAACAATTTCTAAAGAAATTGATTTTTTATCATTTACATTTCTAACATTATAACAAAAATAATATTTATCAAGTGTATGGGTTTCAATCCATTTTAACCAAAAATTGGCAAAGGTTCCTATATAATCCCGTGAAATTTGTCCGTTTGCTAATTTTTCCTCGTGAATCAGAAGACTGAGATCTAATATATCTTTTAAAAAATTTTTGAATTGAGTTAAATCCGAATAACCTAATTTTCGCAAAAGATTTTTAAGAAAATTAGAAGCATTGATCTTTTGCTCTCCAAAACTGAGGGACTTTTTTCTTTTTTCTAAATGATTTAAAAGAAGGTTTACAAAACTTTGCATCTTGGGAGGAGATTTATACATCTCCAAATCTTTTAGACATAATTTAAGAGAATAGGGACTTATTCGTTTTGAATTAACATTCGTAGCCACGTTGATGACATTATGGCATTCATCAATAACAAAAATACAATTGGGCAATTCCTTTCCAATAAATTTAAGAAAAGATTCTCGAATGAAAGGGTTAAAAATCCATTGATAATTGCAAATTATAATCCTCATTTCTGATAGTAAGAACTTGCTTAGAAAATAAGGACATAATTTCTTTTCTTGGCAAAATGCAATTAAATCATCAGCCTCCACCGGTCTTTCAAAAAGCTCAGGAGAAATCAGAGTAGGTTTATCTACATCCCGTTTCTTTTTAAGCAGATTTAAGAAATGTAGACAATTTCTATTCTTTCTTAAATCCTTACAAACCGACATTGATTCTTTTGGGTCAGCATTTAACGACAACAATGTGTCATTAAGACACATTTCAGTCCTTCCACGGATAGAAAGCCCATTAACTTTTAAATCATGTGAATCCGAATTTCCTTTTTTTACATATCGGGAAATCTTATGTAATTCTTTGATTACTCTCGCGTTTTGACTATGCGTTCTACACATATAGATTATTTTCAGATCTTTTTCAATAGCAATAGGCAATAAAGCACTTAGCGCTATTATGGTTTTACCAGTCCCATTTGGTGCGGAAATTAAAATATTTTTTTTTGATCTCCCCGATTTTTGAATCTGCTGAATAATATTCTCTTGATTTTTTCTGAATTTGGTATAAGGAAAGAAATCTCGGTAATCGATTTTAAACACCAAATGAAGATTAATACTATTTAGAACTTTTGTTTGTTTATAAGAATCCAGAGTAAATTGCTAAAAGTAATTTCTTAAAATTTACTAAGCTCAATAAAAATACTCTATTTACCTTAAAAGTTGAAAAATTTAAAATTCTTCGTTATTTACACTTTAATAAAATCTATTCGATTTGCAATTGCTCCAGTTTTTTTGCTGGTCTCCCTACATATACCCATCCGGATTCAAGATGTTGGCCGATTGAGGTATAACTTCTTCCTCCCAATATTGAGCCCTTCCCAACCGTAGTTCCTGGAGCAATAAGCGAATAAGCCCCTACCGTACAACCTACTTCAAGTTTTACTTTTTTAATTAATAATTGATCTCCAATAATTATTGAACTCATTACCATTGTTCCCTCTCCCAATATTGAATCCTCACCAAACTCTATAAAATCCGTATCAATATAACTGTCTAATAATCCAACACTATTCGGAGTTTTTATATTGCACAGTTTTAACGCGAATATACGAATCCATGGTAAAGGAAAATAGTTATATAACTTAAAAAGTAAATTTTTTAGTGATTTTCTTAAACAAAAGAAAAGATAATCCTTGTCCTGTAAATCTATATTAAATAGTCCTTCCTTGGGCTGATGAATTAACTTTAGCAAGATTAGAAATAGTTTAACAATCAAGAGTAACGTTAGATCAAAGAGTAGATAATAACCCAAGAGTAAAAGAGGAAGAATCACGATAAGGCTAATATTGTTAAAAACGGGATAAAAATACTGGAAAAAATTGGATGCTATAAAAATTGAGGGGGCTACAGAAAACATAAGGATAAAGGGATATAATATCCAGAATTTGTGATATTTTATAGTATTACTGGTTATTGGTAAATTTTCAATGTTCATTTCGAATTTGACACCTCAATTGGATTTTTAATCAATGTATCTTTAAATTCCGAATCATGTTCAAATTTTTGAGAATTTAGAGCAAAGAATTCGATAATTTCGGCCTTTTTCATTTTCTTGATTGGAACTTGATGATAAAGTTGATTTGCTTCCATCATATTTGATTTTGTAGTAGTGGACAAGGGGAGCACCGTTACTTGTTTTTGAATATAAGTGCCGGGACCTATACAACAACCATCACTGATTACAGCATTATCTTCGATTTTTATGCCTTTTACTGTTAGTTTTTTATCCCAATAATGGTTTGCTAAAAGGCAATTTCCCAAATACACGTTATCTCCTATCCAAACATATTCCTTAGCCATATATAAATCCTCTATGACGGAATCCTTTCCGACGTAGCAGTTACCGATAAAGTTAAAAAAGTTTTTTAATAACCACGGAAAAGGACTTTTCAGGCTCCTCCATTTAATGTATCGAATGAGAAAAGATCGGATAAAGTAATAGTTATATTCTTGAGTTTTCTCTTGCCAATCGTATACTCCCTCTTGAAAAGGACAATTTCTTTTAATATATACATAGATAATTTTGGTAATAATCGCAACCAACGAGAGATTAAAGACATATAAGCCAATAAAAAGGAGGGGTGAGAAAAGTAGAACATATAAAGCATTAGGATTCGTAAAGATAGATAAAAGTCCAGAATTGGTCAGATAATAAGGGTTAAAAATCAGTATGATGAAGGAACTTAAGGAGTATAAAGGTAAGCCATAAGAAAATATGTAAATTACAAAAAATATCAATAAATATTGGGGAATATTAGTTGTAAACCTTCCTTTAAATTTTTTTTTTAGTGTTTTCTGTTTAGATTTTTCCAAATCTGAGCCAACTGCTTGATTTGCTCTCACTTTCTCTTTTATATTCAATTCATTTTTAAAATATGGCTTCGCAGAACCAACTTTTTCCGCGGGAACCCCGCTATAAATAGTATTTCTCTTGAGGTATTGATTTACTCTGGTTAACGAAGAAGCTTTAAGAACAACTTTTTGTTCTATTTGAGTTCCTGGAGAAATATAACTCTGAGGACCAATTATTACATTATCTTTGATTACAACTTCTTGGATAATTAAAAACTCACTAACCACCATACAAGACCTAATATATGACCCCGCTCCAATCGATACATTTTTGCCTAGTGAAATAAAATCTGTATCAATTGTCACCCCATTCAAGTTCGTAGTTTCCCGAATTGCTACCCCAAATAGCCCAAGCAGCCAATTATCAAGAAACGAAGAGGGAATAAAGTTTGTAAGCCAAACTGGCCATTTTTTTATTATACTTCTTAAACTCCAATAATAATAATCTTTATTCTTTTTTTCTCTCCGAAAAATTCCTTCCCTCGGAGGATGAATATGATTTACAAGAAATAAGAAGATTTTTGCGATAAATCCAGAAGATATAATGAGAATAAAATAAGCAACAGTAATTTCTACGGGAAGAGTTAAGATAAACAAAAAGAAACTATTTCTGAACAGCCACCAGAAGTAGTAAACTTGAACTAATAAGGTACAGAGGCTAAACCAAATTATAAATACATATATCAGCAAGAATTTCTTACTGGCAAGTGTATTGGTTGTAAAAAGCCCATTATTTTTAGAAACTGGAGTAGTCAATTCAAAAATTAAACCTCTTAATACAATATATATATTAATATCACATAATTATTAAAACCACAAATTTTAATGTTAAAAAAAATTTCTTAAAGAAATGGAAAACGAAGAATATATCAGTTTGCGAAGTTTTTTCTCGGAAAAAATCATACGAAATCTGGTTTTATTTAGTTTTCTTTTCCTTTTGACTATTGCACAAGGATATCTGAATATCCTTCTACTCCTCTTTCCCCTAATTTCATTTGGGTTTTCTCTGACCTTTTCCATAATCGGAACGAATAAATATCTCACAGAATTTACAAAATCTTATGTAAACTATAATCCATTAGGGGCTGAAAGCAAGCACGCGGATCGCCTCAATTTTTGCGCACTTTTTCAGCTTATCGTTCTATTTTGGTATGGAGCTGAAAGCTTGTATCATCCTCAATTAGTGGACAATTATTATCTTTACTTTATGATCCTCTTTATATTCCTCTATACCCTTGGATTTTATTGGATCTTTATCGACCTTTGGAAATATAGCAAAATTGAAATAGTATTACATGATATAGACTTCTCAGGACGAGAATGGGATTCGGATGAGATGGCAGAAAAGTTAGATTATCTTTTATCATATCTTAAGCTCGATGAATTTAGGTCCATTTCTACTTGGAGCTTCGTGATCTTTTTAACATGTAACCTCGGAAATTTACTCTTTTCCTTTTTCGTTCACTTTAATATCTTAGAGGGATTTGCATATAACCTTCCTGGCACCGGCTTGGAAAATTCTGCTCCCATATCCCTTTCCTATTTTTTGATTCTTATTCTTATTCTTCCTCCAGTATTCGCGTTAGTATTATTTCGCAAATCATATCAAACGATTAACGCATTAAAGCCAGAAAGATTAAATGAGTTGCTAGCACCCCTACCAAAAAATGTTCAATTCAAAATCATTGAAAACCTCAGGTTGCTTCAAAAAAATATTGACCGCCAAAATGATTTTGAATAACTAGATGGAAAGGAATTTGAAGCCTCAACTCCAAAATTTTAAATTTTGGGAGCCATTCGGTATGAGGGCATTCTTCATTTAAAAGGATTTTAAGAAGCACAAACTGAAAATAAAGATTAATAAATTTGCAGTTTAATATTATTATATCATATAGTTCAAGAAAATGATTGACGATGTCAAAAGAAAGTTATTTTTATAAATCCATTCTCTGCGGCGATGGTGGCGTGGGCAAATCAACTATGGTTCAGAGACTTGTAACGGGTAATTTTATCCCCCAAAAAATAACCATCGGTACAGATTTGGCTACATATGATATCAACTTCGATGAAAAGGTGGTTAAACTTCAAATTTGGGACTTTGCGGGAGAAAAAAGATTCAGATTCTTCTTACCCAATTACGCCCGCGGGGCGGTTGGTTGTTTACTCTGCTACGATATTACCCAATATAAAAGTTATGAAAATCTAACAGAATGGTTAGGGATTGTTAGAGAAAACGCGTCAGACCCAGTAATTATATTAGTAGGAGAAAAACGGGATTTAGCCGATCTGAAGCGCGCAGTAAGTTACCAAGACGGAGAGGACTTTAAAGAAGAACATAACTTAGATGGTTTCTTCGAGACCTCCTCAAAATCGGGGCATAATAATAAAATGATTTTCAGGACCCTAGCAAAAGAGATTTTGAAAAAAAAGGACCAAAAGAATGAGTAATAACCGATACTCAGAGGATTTCATTCGAGCCTTATCATTTCCCCGTATGGCGGGAACAGAAGGCGAAAAGAAGGCACAAGAACTTATCGAGAGCGAATTTAAGAGAATGGGGGTGGAAGAATATAGAACGCAAGAATTCAAATATTCTTGGTTTTATATGAATACATTACTGCGCATTTATGATGTGATCACCGCTCTACTTATCATTAGCACCTTCTTTCTAATCATTCTCGACCGATATTATCTGAGCTTAATTTTAGGAATTATTTTATTTGTCTATTCCTTCTATAGTAGACAGATTCGAGAGTATCTTCACTTTAAAGTCTTGCATCTGGGAAAAGACTATAAAAGCAAAAATTATATCGCAAAGATCTCAGCGCAACACTCGGAGGTTTCGAGGGCCAATGTTGTATTTTTTGCTCATTACGATTCAATTAGTCATAAATTACATCCGATCTTCTCTGGAGCCCTATATTTTCTCGGATTAGTCGGAGGGAGTCTTTTCTCGCTCCATCTTTTCATTACCATAATGTTGTATCATTTTTCAGTGATTTCTTCGATTCCATACCTTTTTTTCAGTTATGGTTTTGTCATTGCACTGGTTATTTCTTTGCAAATATTCAATACCCGGGACAATAAGTCGCCCGGTACTGGTGACAATGCCACCGGAGTGTCAAATGTCTTTTATTTATTAGAACATTTTCATCAAAATCCTTTATCCCATACAAATTTAACCTTTGTCTTTACTGGCGCAGAAGAGGCAGGCGATCTTGGAGCATATAATTTCATTAAGGAGTTTCACAGTCAATTCGATGTGAAACATACCTATTTTATTATCGTTGATACAGTTGCTCTCAACGAAAAGGAAAATCTCTATTTTTATGGACAAGGTTATCCAAAACAGATATTTTCTCCCCATTTAAAGAAAAAGACTGAAATGATCCTTACACAAAATGAAAAATATCAAAAAACACTAAATGAAGTATATATCCCCCCTTTAATTGCCTATAGCACGGATCATACCCCATTAAAATTCTACGGGTATGAGTTTATCATATTTGGCTCGAATGGCAGGATTCATTCAGAGGAAGATAACCCCGATCATCTTCATCCCAATATGATGAAAAATTTCAATGAATTTTCGCAAGACTTGGTTATAACACTTAACTCTTCGTTTTTATCGCCTTCTCAACGGGAAAAAGAAAACTAAATGAGTTAAACTACTTTTATATTTTTTAATGATAAAATTTGTGATCAGTAATTAAAAAGAAAAGAAAAAAGAAATATGACAAAATTATTCTTCTCTAAGTAACTCTTGTACTTCGTTAAGATTTAACTTCAAGTAGCCGGCAGAGATTAATCCTGAACCAATTAGAGATTCGAAATTTTTCCGTCTCTTTCTGTTTATAAATTCCTTCATCTCACTTAAATCTGGACTCTTATCCGTAATCTTTAAGAGTCCCTCATCAATGGCTGTATCTAATAATTCTTGACCGACTTCGCTTCGTATTATTAAAAGGGCTTCACCCTTTGGGGCACCCCATGGGGAATATGAGATATCAGAAAACTCTGCAGAATAATCGGTACAATACCGGCATCCAGCCATACCTCCAGAAGAGCAAGCAAAACCAATTCTTAAGGAGACGGTATCTCTTGCACCCGTATTGAAATCACTAGTCAATATTTTTGCTAATCCTTGTAGATGACATGGATTTCCCAAGATTCCTACCTCTTTTTTCCGATCCAAATACGCTTTACCAATTCCCGTAACTAGTGGGCCAGCATTATCCATCGTTTTATCTGGAATATATTCTTTTGCATCTTCAGCGGTATCCACAATTTTCGGAAAGGAGAGGGGGGGTTTCTTGCTTTTCTTCTCACTTAAGACCATATGTTTGACAATACCCGCTTTAAATGCTGCCGTGACCATATTCGTTAAAATATCTTCCTCATTTTCTGATTCTACTTGAACGATATCTTTATACACGCCTACAGTTAAATCAACTCGGGTCTCTCCGAATAATTTTTCTTCAATCTCGCTCACAGCTAAAAATGAGCGAGGGCATGAGTTATAACATAATCCTATAGTTTCTGCACACTCATCAACTACATACGGTTCTCCCGTTTCTTCATCAAAGTCCATATGCGGACAAAACGCATTACAACTTCCACAATGAATACAGAGATCAGCATATATTACTTCATTTTCAAGATCTTGGCTTGATTTTTCGACTTTCATTTTTTTCACAGAATTATTTTTTCTAATTGTGAATAGTTAAATTGTGTAATAATGAATAGTTAAAATAGGTTTGTGTGAAATTTCCAACAAAATGAAATCTTAAAATGCGGAAGTTTGGAGGGGGAGTAAGAATTTACTTGTTAATTTTGGTTATTTCATTATTATAATGGTTACAGATTGGTAAATTCTAGTGAAATTTTAACGATTTTCTTAAATTGTCTGTAAAAAGTTAGGAATAATATAAACTTGCTGATTTCCCCTTAAATAACCTATTGAAAGTCTCCTATTTTGAGTTTCCAATAGAAGTGAGCCATGAACTAGGAAAAATTTATTCTATATCAAGTATTAGTCAGTATCCTCAAGTAATTCACGGCAAGTATGGTCAAGTTCTCTTACGATCTTATCTCTATCTTTCCACGTCATCCACGTATTTCCAGATTTTTTCATATGAAACCCAACATAGTTATCGTTCAGCTCTTTTGTCAAGACACGTTTCACATAGGTCCAAGAGAGATCCGTGTAATCCACAATCTCTGTAATCCCAACAGGGTTATTTTTCTCAATTTGGGTATTGAAAAATTCGATAATCTTCTCGAATCCTGTTTTTGGTTGAGTATCGGAATTTGAGTTAATTTCTATTCACCATTAAAATGAATAAGTATTCTAATAATTAAAAAACATCCATAATTTTTGAATCTTGGTTATCAATATATCCTTTATAATCTTCTTATTATGGGCTTCAGAAAGGTAAATTAGGCTTAATTCATCTCTAATGCGAGATGTGAGAAAACTCAGGAAAAAAACATGATGATTCCCCATGATATAAGCATTGCGGTAATGCCGAGAAAAATGGAGATGGGGAGTCCCGGGAGGATTTTATTCCTTTTAAGCCCAGAGATGGTAATTCCAGTGCCGATAATTATAGCAGTCGCCGTAAAAATCATAACAATTATGGAGGACGTTCGGAGCAATGCTGCGGTGGTGAGCATGCTATAAAATGCTAAATCCCCAATGCCGATTTCTAAATGGGAAGTATCATACATTAATTCCCCACTTTCAATTTTGTCTTGAATTTCCTCTTGGTTCAGCCCCGAAACATCCTCACGATCCTCATGCTGAAAGGAAGAACCCGCAATATCGATCATCTGTTTAATAGGTCCACGCTTAGATTTCACTGCAAAAATATCCCATAAAGAAACGCCAATTAATATTGCTAATGTAGTCCATAAGGGCATAATGATCCCCATCATCGCTCCAATCAATAAGCCGATGTAAAGAACAATAAAATTCTTTATTTTAATTGATTTTGTAGTGAAGTAATTGTAGATCAATACAATAGTAAACAATCCTATTGAGATGGGTAAAATCCATTCCACGATAAGATAATACGTAGAAACGATAAACTCTGTTTCAGGAAAATTTATAAAAATAAGGTATGTAAATATCTGCGAAAAAAACAAGGAGAGAAAAAAACCAATGAATCCAAAACTTAGCCCAAATAAATATTTAAGAAGATTAATGCCAAATTTCTTTATTAGAAAAATCATAACAAATGCCGAGACGGCAGCCAGTGCAGTGAAAATTAGTCCATTTAAAATGCCCCCAGCAGCTCCATATTGCTCTTCAGAGATATAGGTCCCATCAACTCGGACCCCCGCTTCGACATACGTTAGATAAGCAAGAATTCCCGCACACACCACCACAATAATAATGGGAACTGAATAGAGGCTCCCTTTTATCCTATAAGTAGGGAAGAAATGCGGAACATCTTCTTTTTTTATTTTCTTCTTGGGTACATCGTCCTGTTTTTCAATAGAAGATGATTTCTGTTCTGAGGGTCCACTGTTATCCTCGTTTTTAATTTCTTTATGAGCAGACATAATTTTATCTTAATATATGTATTTCTTACTGTTTTAATTCGATAATATTTAATAACATAAAAATGATTAATCATTTAATTGCATTGGTAATAATTTAAAATCAATAAATATGAAATTATGGATTTAAGAAACAGAAATTAAACAAAGAGAAATATGGTCTAAAATTGTGCTTGAGGTAGTTGTCTAATGAATTCTTTCACCAATTTAACCCGTGTTTTTCTTTCTTTTCGATAATAACGTAGGGGATATAATTCATTTATTGTAAATTTATAAATTTTTACCCACGTTTTGGCTATTTCGCTTACTCGGTACTTTTGTATAATTTTCTCTGCGTTTTTGCCAAATTTTGCCCTTAAAACATCGTCCTTCAGCAGTTTAATCACATATTTTTGAAACTCGTCGAGGTTATCCGCTAAATATCCAGTTTTTCCGTGCCGAATCACATTTTTTATGCCGCATGCATTCGCACCAACGTTAGGTGTGCCTTGCGCCATCGCTTCGAGTAAAACTAGACCTTCTGCCTCCACAAAGGACCATAAACATGTTAAATCTGCCGCATCATAGAGTTTCAATAAGTCTTCAAAGGGAACATGGCCGGCATAGGTTACAAATTCTGAATAAGAATTACTATTCAATAGCTTTTTGACGGGTTTAGTCGATGGTCCGTCACTTCCCACTAAGAGAAGATGCGCGTCCGGCACTTCTCTATGAATCTTTTTAAATGCTTTAATTACGCTTATTGGATGTTTTTCTGGTGATAAACGGGATGCATATAATAAGACTTTTTTATCCTTAACCCCATATTTCTCTAAAATTCCATTTTTTCTGAGATCTTGGTAAAATTTTTCAGGAATACCGTTTGTCAAGGAAAAAATAGGTTCTTTAAAATTATAGTCCCTGAGAAGACTTTTCTTGGACGGAGTCGGGACATGAACAAGGTCATATTTTTCGAGGACGTGTCGCTCATACCGCCAGATTAAATCAAACTTAGTTAAGATCTTCCCTATAATGGGAACATATTGGGCGGCATAAAATTGCATCGGTGAAGCATGAGTCGCAACCATGGGGATTCCCAAATATTTAGCCCAATTAATTGCCATGGTGCCAAAAGTAGCGTGTGTATGAATATGAGTGATATCAAGATAATCTTCATCACAGAAAAAGTATTTATGAAGAGGTAAACTCAAGACAAAATCTGTTTTGCTAGATATACGCGCTCCGCCGAAATCATGAAAGTGTAAAGTTTTGGGCTTATCATATCCATTTTGAATTCGAGGGGCGAATACATGAACATTATGTCCTAATTCTGCAATTGCTTCAGATAAAGCCCTCGCAGCATGTGCAGTCCCGTTTGTTTGGGAATACATTGCTGTAAATAGGCCAATATCTAGTTTCTGTTTAGCCATCTTAATATCCCTAAAAAGGATGCCTTAATAAGTTTTTTTTATTTATTGAAAAGAATGTTTGATTTACTAAAAGGATATTTAACTTTTAAATTGAAATGATTTAATAAAAAAAAAAGGAAATCTTAATAACATTTCAATCCAAAATTATTTTTCCAGCCCAAAATCTTCATTAAGATTTCACCATCAACATTAGGTTCCTATTTGCTCGAGCGAGTCCAAAAACTTATCTTGATCCGTCTTAGAAATGTCTAGACGACGGAAAAGTGTGACCTTTTTTTACTCCGAATAGAGAAAAAGGACTTCTAATCTCTATGTTAAGATTTAAAAATGATATCTTCATAGCAATCCAAATTGAAATATTTTAATGAATTTAAAGAGACAACTTATCTCATAAACAATAAAATTTTTTTTTAATCAATAATTCTAATTGTTAAGTAAATTTAATTTAAGAGGTAATATAACATGGATGCGCAAGAAGAAAAGGAAATAATTGAAGAAATATTGGAAGACAGGCACTTGCCTTACTCGGTTGAATTATTAGATGTACAAGGAGACAAATATACGGTTCGGAATAATTTTGGTTCTACAATAGTATATATCAAAAAGGACGGGGACTATTACTTGGAAGATGAATTATAGCATGTAAAGGAAATTAATCCAGTAATTAAAATTAAAACTATTTATAGAGTTATAACTCAATATTTAATATACTATAGAAAAGATATTAGTTGATTTATTATTTCTGAACAACGATTTGAGATGGGCAAGGAAGTATGGATTAAATGGGTTCAAGACCGAGGAAAGTTCGGTGTTAAGGTGACAACTTATTTTGGTGATGAAGAAGTGTATTATGCCGATAATGTGGATATCTCTACAATTTTCCCCGCCAAGCCTCGACCCGGAGTTACCAAAATGAATATTTCGTCAAAGGGGGTAATTATGGATGTAAGTGAACCCTTCGTCCTTTCAGGTCAAATGCAGGGAAATAAAATGGACATTAGGGTTCATCATGAAAAATAATGATGAGCATAAATATTATTATTTTTATTTTATATAGTAGATAAGGTTTTAAGACTAAATTTTCTTTAATTTAATAAGATTATTCAAATTAATAAAAAACACTTTGTGAGAAAATATGCGCCGACGAAGATTAAAATCATCCAGTAATACCGAAAGTAAGTTAAAAAAAAAATTTAGAGCTGTGATAGATGATACAAGCGCTATTTCAGTGTACAATAAAAAAGGGAAATCCTTATTTATCATCCGAAAGAATCTTGCAAATTATGATATCGAGGTAAGTGCTTCTGAGGCCCCTCTCCTAAATAAAAGCTTAGATAGTCCAGAACCTTATGAAAGTTCCTTGGGCGATATTCAGATTTTAGAGGAGGAAGTCTTTCCCGTAAATGAAGCAATTAAATCTGTTTTTGGTAACAGAAATGATTTAGAATTATACCAGATTAAATTAAGTATAGGTGCAAATAAGAATAACTATGTTACCGTGGATGATAGAGATCTAAAAAAATACGATGTCGAACCAACACTTACCGGATTGATGGAATTTATTAAAGAAAATCAAGAAAGTATCTTGGGTTTTCTTGATAGGAAATACATTTCTGAAGAAGGCAACGTTATCTATTTAAGTTGCGGAAAAAAGAATCCTTCCGATAATATTCGTTCCATAAAACTTAAAATTTTGGCCTCAATGCAGCAAAGAGGATACTTTCTCCAGGAAGATCATAAATATTACGGTCTCCAGTTGTATCTTATTATTGATGCGAAAGAAGCAGAAGATTCCAATATTTTTAAACTGTTAAAGGAACTGGAAATTGATTGGGAATTAATCTTTTTTAGGAGACAATTAGCCATCGACGATTGGACAGAGATTGAATGCGAAAAGGATTCAGAGAATTTAAAAGCTTATTTAAGAGCAAAATACGAAAATTTAAATTATTTTGATATTAATAATATTACTCGGTTGGTTGTGAAAAACCAGTTAGCATTTAATGTAGCTAACAAAATGGCCTCACTTTTATATCGAATGAAGGGTGAACGCTCTTCTGAATTTAAGGAAAAAGAAGGGCATATACCCTTTGGCAGCAACCAAGAATATCAAGAAGATGTCTACTCTGTCACTTTAAAGAAAGCAGAGATTGCTGCAGCGGCCCAATTAGCGTGTGCTTATTTAGGAATTGAAAAGAAAATCAAATTCGACAGCGATATCAAGACGACTGAAATACTGAAATACCAAGAAGAATTGACAAATATTTAATCCAAAAATCTCTTCTTCTGTTATAAATTAAATTGAAAAAAAGAGTTATAAGTTTTTTAGTTTAAGAAAAAGGTTTTATGTTCTAATCTAAACCGTATGACTCTTTTAAGAGATCTAAATTCACTTCCCCAACGGTAAGAGAATGCCCCGTTTTCACATTTGTTACTGTATATTTTGCTGGCGCAAATAAGCCAGGATCAATCTCATAAAACTGATAATCCACTTCTTTGAAGATATCGAGGAAAGGTTTTCCATAGCTTGGCGAAGTGTTTGCCGGAGCCTCCTTAAGCATTTCAAATATCTCTTTTTCTTTATCTTTATCCACTTTAATATTATAAAAAGTTAGTCCTCCAGCAATTAAAGAATCATTCGTCCTTCCCATTGCGCTAAAATCATCTTTAGCAATAGGTGCAACGGTTGTCGTTCCAAAACCATCTTGTAAAACATCTAAGGGAAAATCAATCTCATGCAATTTATGTACTCCTGTCTCTACTATACGGGCTGCAACTTGAATCGACCCCGTTAAGCACGCTGTAGGAGCGTAGAGTGCATATGTATTTTCAACATTAACATGACATTTTTTTGCTACAATCTCCATTATTTCTTCATTAGGACGTTTTGAAGTTTCAAAAACGATCACGGCACAGTCTGATTCGTCTTCATAATTTAATTCTGCGAATAATTTTTTCTCCGCTTTACTCTTTGCCCGGGCAGGTCCCGATCCTAAAGAATCAAAGACTGTTTTCTTCTTAACTTCTCCATCTTCTTCAACTTCTTTTTTTAATTTCACGCTCCACCCTGCAAGTTGAGAAGCCATGCAAGAAATAATCGGTTCTGAAGTGTAAACATTAACACTCGGGAGATAATGCCCATCTAAGTCGTAAGTAGAAAACTCAACGGTGCCCAAGCCACCCATACATATTTCCCCCACTAATTTTCCGCCTTCCCAAGTAGCCTCTGTCATATCAATTACAGTCGCACCATTTTCTAACGATTGAACTTGAGCGGAATAGATTTCCTTTTTGTTAATTATTTGTTCTACAATTTTTTTTGCCAAATTATTTATTTTTAAATGATGCATTTTTCATAATTCACTTATTGAGCCATTTTTTTATTATTATTGTAATATAAATTATTATTTTCATATTTTAAATATATTAATATCATAAAACATTTTTTGACTTCCTCTTAAAAAAAATGAACGATATAAAGAAAAAAACGGAATCATTTAAACAGCATCTGGAGGAGGCAAAAGATTATCTCATTCAGCATCTTTCTAAAGGACCCACTTCGGACGCATCGGTGCATATTTATACCCATTTGGATGCGGATGGATTAACTGCTGGGGCAATTTTAGGAAAAGCCCTGTTTCGGGCTAATATTTCGTTCCAAATCACGGTTTTAAAACAACTTGAACGAGAGGAAATTATAAAACTCTCCAAAAGAGTAAAGAAAAGTCATAATTTTCTCATTTTTTCTGACTTTGGAAGCGGACAATATAAAGTTCTTCTCAAATATTTAAAGGAAATTCCTTTTTTGGTATTAGACCATCATTTACCTCAAGATGTCGAGGATAACACACAGACTAAAAAGATTCAAAAAATATTTAAAAAAACACGACCATGGCATTTGAATCCTTATTTTTTTGGATTCAACGGGAGTCTTGAAGTGTCTGGATCGGGCATGGCATATTTTTTTGTAAAAATATTGAATGAAGAAAACAAGGATCTCTCTTCCGTTGCCCTTATTGGAGCAACTGGGGATATCCAAACGAAAGGAGAAAATAAATCATTCACCGGTCTAAATGAAATAATTTTGAAGGACGCAAAAGATTTGAACCTTATCGAAATTTCTGATGACCTAAATTTCTCATCGATAAAACCTCTTAATGAAGCAATCGCCTATTCTTCTGAGATAAATTTGCCAGGTCTTACTAATAATGCAAATAAATCACTCAAATTCCTCCAACAATTAGGTATATTGATGGAAAATGCTGATGGGAAGATTAGAACATTAAGCGATCTAACGAAAGATGAAAAGCAAAAGATATCTAGCGCCATCATTGAATATGCTACTTTAAAATTAGATATAGAACCACAAGAAATTATTGAAGATCTAATTATTAATCGGTATCTTCTGAGAAAAGAAAAAAATTATAGTGATCTTTATGATTGCAAGGAATTTGCCAATGTTTTAAATGCATGCGGAAGAACTAATAGTGCTTCTCTTGGTATAGCGATCGCTATGGGAGATAGAACAAATGCGTATAAAAAAGCCAAGCAAAATCAAAAGGAATATAAAAAATCAATAATGAAAGCGTTGAATTGGTTAAAGAAAAATGAGATAATAAAACAAAAAGAATTTATCCAATATTTTTTCGGAGAAGAAGTAATTACTGAAAATATTGTTGGAACTGTCGCTTCTATGTTAATATTTAGTGATAGCGAAATAATCGATAAGAATAAACCCATCATTGGACTGGCAGAAAGGGTAGAGGAAAATGTGTTTAAAATTTCAGCAAGAGCAAACAGATCTCTTGTGGAGAAAGGCGTAAATCTTTCTGAAGTCTTAAGAGAAGCTTGCAAACTATCAGAAATTGATGTTCTGGGTGGCGGACACCCTCCTGCTGCGGGCACGAAAATTCCCACAGATACCGCTGACTTATTTTTAAAAAAATGCAATTTAGTAGTAAAAAAACAATTAATGGATCGGAATAAGGAAATTAAGAAGGAAACGGAAATGGTCCGTTAGAATTCAGCCGTGCGCAAGAACTTCTTTAAACTATCAAACAATTCCCCGTTAAGAGCTTGAATTACGGCAGAAAAGACTTCATGCTTTTTATTTTTGGTAACTGCCATTAAAACTGCAGAACTGTCTACTATATCTTTTACTAACACATAGGAATTATCTGACTCGTAAATGATAATCGATAGAGAAATTGGGGTCATTTTAGACTTAGGGTAATGCATTAACTCCATAATCTTATTGTAAATTTGATATATGTTGGAATCTAACGTTCCTATCTCAAACTTCATAAATTCTAAAGGTTCACTTTCAAATTTACCAAAAGTAGAAGAGATTAAAAGCCCGTCGGGTTGGTTAAATAAAAGATAATCCGATAAAGTACTAGCCTTTAATTCATCTAAGAGATGTCTAATTTTTCCAATTCTCTGAATGGATAAAGTACTCCTTTGGATTTCAAAATCCAAAATTTCAATGAGACGATGTTGGGCTGAGCCCTCTTTTACGGAAACAGGGGTAAATGCCAACTTTTCTCGGGTCTCCGGATTTATATCTTCCGAAAGTAAGGTAAACAATTCGTCCTCTTTTGAATTGTCTAAGTCAATTTTATTAATAAGTACATACACTTTATCCACATGAGGCGAAAACTCAAATAGCTGTTTCAAGAACCTATCAAATAACTCTCGAATCTTCTCGTCAACGACCGTAGAATCTACCATAAATATTGCCGTAGTTACCTCGGAAAAAATGAATTCTCGCTGAGTCTCTGAAAAGTAACGATTCATATATTTTTCTTGTCCTCCCATATCCCACACGTTAAGCTCAGTTATACCACGAAATAAAAAGTTTTCTCGAGAGACACCTCGAGTGGGTTTCAAATTTGCCACTTTCATAAAATTATAACCCAAGCAAGTCGTGCGCATTAAAGATGTTTTTCCCGCATTTGCTGGTCCAAATAAAATCACTTTCATGATAATTTCCCTTTATGTCATTCTCTTAATTATTTAAATTTGTTATGGATAAAATCATTATTAATGTATATTTTTATACCTTTAATCATTTTATTTAACTTTTTCTAAGTATAAATAAATTCTCGTTCTTTATTTATTTATTTACCTTTTTAGTAGATATGAAAATATAAAAATCTTCTTCTTATTTTCTCACTATAATATGACAAAAAATTAATTAATTTATGCGTTTTATTCAACTTAACTTAAAGGAAATAAGAAGTTGAAAAAAATATGGATTTATCAAAATATATTCGGAATGTTCCGGATTGGCCAAAACCCGGTATTCAATTTAAAGACATAACAACCTTATGTCAAGTATCTGCCCCTTTCAAGGAAGCGTGTGATTTATTAGCAAATAAGTTCAAGGACAAAGAAATTTCTAAAGTAGCTGCCATTGAAGCCAGAGGATACGTTTTTGGAAGCGTCATTGCATATTTAATCGATGCAGGATTTATATTAATGAGAAAACCTGGTAAATTGCCCTATGATTCATTAGAAGTTACTTACGATCTTGAATATGGACAAGATACCATCGAAATGCATGTGGACGCCATTGAAGAAGGGGAAAACGTTTTAGTTGTTGATGATTTATTAGCAACGGGAGGAACTGCAGAAGCAGCATGCGAATTAGTCGAGAAAGCAGGAGGGATAGTTGAAGGAATCGGCTGTGTTGTAGAGTTAACTGGAGGATTAAAAGGAAGAGAACGGCTTGACAGATATGAAGTCATTTCACTTCTTAAGATTCCCGTAGATGAATAAAAAAATAAACCATTTTGTTAAAAGAATAAAAAAATATTTTTTTAATATTATCTCTTTTTTCAGTTTAAGAATTATAGAATTGCTCCCTCGAGATTGTGCTTACAAGAACAATCTCTTTCCACATCGATTTTAGGAATCACTCTCTCAAGTAAAGCTTGCAGGTTTCTGGCATTTTGCTCCATTGTCTCTAAGATTTCTTCGACCCCCACCGATAATTCCTTGACTGGTTCACCACACGAAGGACACTTATCTCCTCGCTCGACAATTCCACAATTTGGGCATTTTCCTGCCCATACATCTAAGTCTGTAATTGTTGCAACGGTACAATAACATATCTCTTGCTCTGCGGCAAGAACTACTTCGGGATAGCAAGTCATTCCGATAATATCCCCGCCCCAACTTCGGAACATGCGGGATTCTGCGATTGTAGAAAATCGAGGACCTTCGATGCATACGTATGTACCACCTTTATTAATTGTTAAACCCTCAATCTCTTTTCCATTTTTATAGAACAAATCATTTAGATAATCACAGAAGGGTTCCGCTTGTGAGATATGACAGACTTGTCCTCCTTCATAAAAGGTATCTAATCGCTTTTTTGTGCGATCAATGTATTGATCTACCAAGACAAATTCACCTTTATCTAATTCTTTTCGAAGGGACCCCACTGCAGAGGGAGATATAATACATTCTACCCCCAATTCTTTCATTGCCCAAATATTAGCCCGAAAGTTAAGTTTATGAGGGGGAATTGTATGACCGTGTCCGTGACGCGATAAAAATGCTACTTTTTGGCCTTTAAAGGATCCCACTTGAAAGACATCAGAAGGTTTTCCGTATGGGGTATAAACTTTTACTTCTTCCACATCTTCTAAATCTATATCGGCTCCCGTTCCTCCAATGATTCCAATTTTTGCTTGATCTTCGTACTTCATTTATATCCACTTTTATATTGTTTTCCATTAATTTATAATGAAAAAGTTGATATTTTTTGTTTATTTTAAATATAATATAAGATTTATTATATTTTTAATAGTTTGAGAATTTGAAATTATTTATGACTAAAATTACATTTCTTGGAGCATGTCGGGAAATCGGACGTTCTGCTGTTCTTGTTGAATCTAATAATGGAGAAAAATGTTTATTAGATTATGGAATTCGATTTCATGGAGAAGAAAGATTACCCCTTAAAACAAACCTCAGCGGACTAAAGGCCGTTGCGGTGAGTCATTGCCATGTGGATCATTCGGGAGCGTTACCATACATTACTATGAACTACGATGTTCCTATACTTACCAATCCTATCACCTTCGATATTAGTAAGATTTTAATAAAGGATTCTATACGAATCTCTGATTATTATTATCCTTTCGGTTATGGAGAGGTAAATAAAATGATGGGGAACGGTTATTTCTTGGATAATAAAATAAGAAAAAAAATCGGGCAAAACTTCTATATTACGCTTTATAATGCGGGGCATATTCCCGGGAGCGTAATGATTTTGGTTGAAGTCGACGGTAAGCGTATTTTGTACACGGGCGATTATAACATTCATGAAACAAACTTAATTAGTTCTGCCAACTCAGATATAATTCCAGAGGTAGATGCCGTAATAACAGAATCAACCTATGCATTGCGAGAGCATCCTCCTCGGGAACAATTAGAAAAAGAGTTTGTGGGAAATATTATCAAAACAATAGAGAATGGGGGAAAAGTACTCGTGCCCGCTTTCGCTGTAGCTCGTTCCCAAGAGGTTTTGATGATTCTTCAAAAATATGGATATCGCGGAAAATTATACTTGGATGGGCTCGCAAGGAAAGTTTCAGAGATTTATCTACGGAATCCGGATTATTTACGTGACAGAAAAAAGCTTAAACAAGCAGTAAAAAGAGCCAAATTTGTATCAAAGAGATCTCGCTCTAAGATTAAAAATACTAACGGTGTTATTGTTGCTCCCAGTGGAATGCTTAAGGGAGGACCATCAATTAATTTCGTGAAGTCTTTTGTAAAAGATCCCAACGCCGCAATTTATGTAGTGGGCTACCAAGTAGAAGGAACACCAGGCAGAAAACTTCTGGATGAAGGGGTTTTTGAATATTATCAACACGGAAAAAAAAAGAAAAGAGCTCCATCGGTAAGGATTAAAGCGAAATGCGATACAGAATATTATGATTTTTCCGGTCATACATCTGGAACAAAACTCCATACTTTCATCGAGGATCTTTCTTTTCAAAATCAAAGTAGAAAAGTATTTTGTATTCATGGAGATCCAAAAGCTGCGACGACCTTGGCTAAAGATCTAACCGAAGATCTTAGGTATACGGCGGTTGCTCCAGAAATCGGAGAAAGTTATAAAATCTAACTTTTTCCTACCTGAATTTAATAATTTTAACAATAATTATTTCCTTTCCAAGAGTCAGAAAAAGTCTATACATATAGAGACAAGCACGACAGATACTCAGAAGATCACTACCTGACGAACGTGGTAACCAGTACTTGGCACGCACCGATGATTTATGGATGAGAAGTCCACAGTTACGCTCCAGGAACATTACGGGGGATATTTAAATCGGCATCAAGCCGATTGAACTTGGCAAAAAACGCAAACATCGGATCTTATTGGTTTTATCCCATCATCAGAGGGATTTCCAACAGCTTCCGAGCCTTTGGGCTGCGATCCCTGTGCAATACATGAAAAAAATGTAGAATCGGAGAAATTTAACGCACTAAGTTATGCAGATAATAAATAGATTTAAATAATGTCCAAGTTTGTCTAGATATATATCAGTTATCATGCAATACATAAATTAAAACAATTACTTTTACCATGATTCAAAATAGAGATAAAGTCTTAATACTAGGTTCTTTGGCCTTCGACTATATTATGGGATTTGAGGAAAATTTTACAAATGCAGTATCGATTGATTTTCATAAAGGGGATTACCAAAGTACAATTACTGCGAACAGCCGAATCAAGCATTTCGGGGGGACTGCCGGAAATATTGCCTATAATCTTGGATTACTTCAAATGGGTCATGTAACAGTATTAGGTGCGGTTGGAGAAGATTTCAATACTCTTGGATATAAAAAGCATATCGAAAAATTCGATAATATAGACTTAGACGTTGATATCTATAAAGATGATTTTACCGCCGCTTGCTATATTGTGAACGATGTGAAGAAAAACCAAATGATTATTTTCCACGGCGGGGCATTAGAAAAATGCAAGGATATTGATCTCTCCACAAAAATAAAGAATCCGGAGAATTATATCTATGCGATCAATTCCTCTCAAGGAGCGGATGCAATGGAGATTTTTGCAAATCAGTTGTATGAACTTGGAATTCCAATGATTTTTGATCCGGGGCAAGTCACTCCAGTATTTAAAAAAGAGATTCTGAAGGATATAATTAAAAAATCGGAAATAGTTATTGGGAATAAATATGAGATTAACCAAATCTTGGAAAAAACAGATTATAACATAGATGAATTACTAAACCATGTCAGAGCGGTGATCATGACGAAGGGAGAAGAGGGCTCAGAGTTGATTTATAAAGACGGGAAAGAAAAAAAATATGAAATTACCATTCCCATCTGCAAGCCAGACACGATACAAGACACAACCGGAGCTGGTGACGGATATAGGGCGGGAATCTTATCAGGACTTATTCTAAACATGACATTACTCGATGCTTGTCGATTAGGATCAATTATAGGGTCATTTGTAGTAGAAACCCAAGGGGCGCAAACTCAGCAGTTTCAAATAAATGACATTAGAAAGCGGTTTTTTGACACTTATGAATATATTCCTTCCGAGTTAGAAAGCCTTTGAATAAGCACATACTTGAAAGATTAATTTTTTGGCTTTCTATTTAGAAATAGTCTTATTACGAAAATAAGAGGATAAGGAAAAAATTGAAAAAAAATGGATTAATAAGAATTAGAAGAAAACTGGTTATTCTTTATTTTGCTTTTTTAAGCAATTTTCTTTTTGCAAGGAGTTCTTGCGTTCTGCGATGTGGCTCTCGTAGGACAGTATCATTCGATTTCTCAATTTCCCGAGCAGTATCGCATAAATTCGCGGCTGTTTTCATCATCTCATGTGCAGCAGCTAAGACAGGCATATAATTCTCTCGCTCTTTCATTCTAAAACAAGCATAACCAGTTTGTCCCGAAACTGCTGATGCGATTTCGAAGGCTGCAATAGCTTTTGCTTTTGCATAGGGATTTGCAAAGCTCGCTGCTTCTACTGCATTATCCGCTTTGATGACAAGTTGCGGTAAGGGTGGTGTTTTCCCCTCAAGCATATCCATGATAACTTTATTTAATTCTTTAACCATGAGGTTAAAAACTCCCGTTATTGCAAGAACCTTGAGCAAATTGGAATTGTATAAACTCATTTCAATCGGGTCTAAGAAGGGTCGGCGGGCACCGATCATTGAATCGCACATCACAATGATATAGCCCATGCCTTTCTCTTCAAATTCATCAACGGCTTTTTTAGCAGGGGCATCAGACACCACAATTGTAGGAATATCGCCTACCATTTCACGTGCTGCTTCTGGACCCTCAAGTGCAGCATTTGGGCTGGACATTAATAGCAATTCAGGTTCGAATTCTAATAACTTTTCCATTGTCTCAGTACATTCTTCTGCAGGATGCATTTTAGGACCACTTGTTACTTCTCTGAATTCTACCCGCTCTCCCTCTGCACGTTCATCGAGCAAGAACGAAAGTAGAAGAGAAGACCCGATGGTACCATTTTTAAGGACCCCAATCTTTAATATTTTATCTTCACTCATATTTTTCAACTTTTTAAATGTTTTCTATTTGAATTTATATTTACTATGAATCTTTTTTGAATTTTAAAATTTTATATAAAATGCTCTTTTATTAAAATGTATATCAGATAATGTGATAAAATAAATAAATATTTCAAAAGTGAAAAAAAATGGAACTAAATGGTGTAAAAATAGAGGATACTTTTTGTGAAGCTTTTGGAAACAAATTTACAAGAGTTTTAGTAACTGCGACAAACCAGCAATGGTTAGAGACTTGTGCTCAAATTGCCACAGGGTATGGAACCTCCACAATTCATTGCGATGCAGAAGCAGGGATAGATAGTTTTGTAGAAGCGGAAGAAACACCAGATAATCGCCCTGGAGTGGTGTTAATGTTTTTTATGTCTGGAGATCAAAAAGAGGTAAATAACACCCTAATGAACAGATTAGGACAATGCGTATTGACTTGTCCCACAACTGCATGTTTTGATGCATTTGATGAGTCCGTGAAACCAGAAAAAGAGTTCGAACTAAAAGCCGGATATAACCTCAAATTTTTCGGAGATGGACATGAAGAGGAAACAGATGCTTATCCCTTCGATGCGTGGAAAATACCGGTTATGGACGGTGAATTCATCATCCAAAGCGTTTTCAAAGGCGGAAAAGGAGTAGCCGGCGGTAATTTCTTGATTGTTGCCGAAGATCAAGAATCAGGTTTACAAGCTGCAGAAAAAGCAATTGAAGCCATTGACGAGGTAGAATATGTGATCACTCCCTTCCCAGGAGGCATTGTAAGGTCGGGATCAAAAGTTGGCTCCAAATATGAATTCCTCAACGCAAGCACGAATGACCCCCTCTGTCCCACTCTGAAGGATAAAATTGAGAACACCCAATTAGAAGACAATGAAGAATGCGTCTATGAAATAATCATTGATGGCGCAACGGAAATAGCAGTAAAACAAGCAATTAAAGTTGGAATTGAGGCGTGCGTCGAAGTTCCCGGGGTAACGAGAATTACTGCTGGAAATTATGGGGGAGAATTAGGAAAATATCAATACAACTTGCTGGATGTCCTCTCAATGGAATAAAAAACACTCTATAATATAATCAATATTTTTAATTTTTTTATAAGCAATACTAAAAAATCCATATAAAATAAAAAGGAAAAGAAAAGATAACAAAAAATCGGTATTTTACAATTATAATTTTCTCTTAATTTTTCTCTCTGGTTTTTTCTCTTTCGTTTCTTCTTTTGTTTCCTCTTCCATTTCTGAAGGCTCTGGTTTTTCCTCGGCTTTTTCCTTCTTTTCTTTTGTCAATGAACTTTTTAATTTCTTCTCAGATTTCGTTTCAGCTGGTTTTTTTGGTGTAGTGTCTTTTTCCCTTGCTGGTTTTTTTCCCAATCGTACTCCCGCGGCAATTCCAATAATAAGACCAAGTCCCAATCCAATAATTAGAGCAACCCATGGTAAGATCGTAGTCATTAAATCCGGTATAAGGCTTATCTGCTGCGGGGCGACATCATAATTAAAGTCAAGTCCCACCGTCTTTCCGTCGGTATCAGTAACATATACATACACATACCAATCTCCCGAAAGGAGATCCTCTGTGCGGATGGTAATCTTCATATTATCCTTATACTTACGAGTAATGTTGAACCATTCGTCATCTTCGTTCAGTAAGGCGACTTTTACATAGGCAAGACCTTCCTCATCGGTCACGTTAAACTCAAAAATTAAATCCTCTCCATAATTAATATTCATCTGTTCTTCCATAGTGTGATTATTTACTTGATACGAATTAATTTTCGGAGGATTATTTTTTATGATTATCGAATCTTCATAGGTATCTGTTCCCGAATCTCCGTCATTTACCTCTATTTCTACATTATAATAGCCTGCTGGCTTGTCGGCCTCAATGGTGAAATCAGTCGTGAAAAACTGGTCTGCATGGGTAAAGCTTTCAGTGTCAATGTCCCCATTAGGATCTTCTAAATATAAAGTAACACTTAAGTTACCACTATCCGTCTCTTGGTCAGTTACATTCACCTCGACCTCACATTTTTCTGTGCGATATACGCTGGAAGGATTAAACTTTAATGAATGAATTACCGGGGCTGCATTTTCTATCTGGAAGCGAAAATAACTTTCTTCCCAGTTCCCGGTCGACTCTTGGGTCACGTTAATTGCTAAGTAATAATCGCCAGGGTCTGTAAAACTTTCATTGATTTCGAAATAAGTATCGTTCAAATTATGACCTAAGAAGAAGAGATCCTCATGCTTTTCATCAACCACGGAGACATCCCAAGTAAATTCAGACGGTTCTTGAACGATAAGAGAAGCATGTAAATCCTCTCCTCGATCATAAACGGAACTATCTAAAGATGCCAGACTACTTGATTTTATCGTAAAGTTAGTGTAGGTAGTGCCGTTATTTAGTACAATCCATTCGGATTCTGCACCCGTTGCATTGTAAATAGTAAAGTTGACCTCTGCAAGCCCCAATGGATCATCATCATTAGGTGTATAAGTTTTGTAAAATCTCTCTTCTCCTTCTGCCGTCTCATTCATTTCCAGCCGTGTAATAGTTCCATCAAAAAAATGAATAGACATTTCAGTATGATTCGCCCCTTCATATGCAGATACATTTACCGTGATGTTCACTGATTGGAATCTACGTCTAACTTCGGACCGGTTCCTTGAAATAGAACTGTAATTCAGTGCTTTAGTCGGGTTTGAAGTGGAAACTTTCGGCAGATCTTTTTCGGGACTTTCTTTAAATTCTTCTAAAGGGGATTTCTCCTCGGAATAAGTGGTTGTATCAAAATTATATAATGAACTGAGGTAGATCTGCCCAAAAAACAATAATAATATGAGTCCTATGAATATTTTCTTTTTTTCCATTTACAATTATCTCCTTAATAGTTGAGTTTTAATATCCTTGTTTTTATAATATAGAAAGATTCCAATTGGAGCAATAATTGGAATGAGGTAAAAAAGCACTAAGTTAACAGTTGATAAAGTTATTTCTAAATCTTTATAAACCTTATATAAGGTATTGCCATCAGCATCTTTTATTTCAATCATATACCCCCTTTCTCCAAATTCGTAGGGATTTATTGTAGGAGTAATCTCCTTTTCCAATGTATTTGATCCAGGAGTTAATTGAGTAATCCTCGCCTCCGTTTCCTCACCATTTATAAATAATTTGAAAGGTTGAGTCTCTTCAAGGTTATTTTTAATGGAGATAGTAAATACAATCCCTCGACCTTGAGCACATTTTTCGGGAAAAGAGGTATCACTGATTTCTATGCCACGTACAATTTCTATATGTAACATTTCTGAAATCATAACTTTCTCGCCTTTTCTAAATTCCAAACCTACAGAAATAGAGCTTTCATTTAGATTATCCTTTAATTCTAAGGTATATGAGAGATATTTTGTTTCCTCTTCATCTAAACTAATATTTTTTTCGGTTTTTTTGATGAATTCGCCTTCCATACTCAAATTAACTTTTTGTTGATTATCGGGCAAGAGATTTTTTAGATTAAATGATAATTTGGAAGTCTCTCCAGAAACGGCTTGTTTTTGATAAACTAAGTTAGAATACTCGAGAGCGCTTATAATCTCAACAGATTCTTCAACTTCCAAGTAGAAATAACCTCCGTGTCTTAACGTAATGGTAAACGGTTGGGTCCCACTATCTGCATCATATAACGCTGTCAAATTAAATTCAATATTTGTCGTATCGCCGGCAATCACCTCTACCTCTTCACTCTGGTTCTTCATATTCTGGGATTCCAATGATGCATTTAATGTAATATTCGAAGCTCGGTCACTGTTAATAGGAAGGGTTATATTCAAGGTTTGTCCTTGGTATAGGTCCGTTCCCTCCATTCCCTCCATTGTGTCAGCTTCTAATCCCGAATCCACACCAAAATGAAGCGTTTCGGTCGCGAATTTGAAGAAACTTTTATTGGCAATAATCGTTATAGAATAGAGATTTGGGCTACTACTTAAGGGCAAATCTTCCGTAATTGGATAAATTAATTCATGACTAGTGATTGTTTTATTTTCTCCTTGCTGTAGGGTTGTAAATATAAAATTTGTAGTTACATCACCATATGAGGTGTCCTTCACAATTCCCGGTTCAACATTTGTAATGTTAATATTTTCATCATTTCGCTCCACATCGAAAATATTTTCATTCTCGTATTCGTATTCATCAAGGATTTGGGTTAAATTTGCCGCCACTTGTTCTTTTGTTGCATTTTCATCAATTGTGTCGATAGAAATCGGTTCTCTATCGCTATCGGGTTCAGGTGCAGAACCTCCTGATTCGCTAAGATTAAACCAAACAAGATATTTTTGGGATGGAGTAGTGAGGTTAAAATAGGTATTATTAAGATCGCCGTTGGTATCATTCTCACAAGTTATTTTTATTTTTTCGGATATAGACCCCACAGATTTAGCCTTAATTTGCTCTTCTGTTTCGTTAAAAATGGTCCCATTGGGATATCTGAAAATATAGGTAATATCTGCTCCCGTGATATTATATTGGGTTGATTCGAAGAGATCTAACGTATAATTTGAAGTCACTTTGAGGTCCTCCTCATTAACGATAAATTCAGGCGTTGATTTATTAAAAGCAGCATTTAATGAAGATCTATTATAAATTGATTTAGCGTCTAAATAGGCAGAGCAGAGTTCAAGATTATATAACAGATTTTTATTTCCGTCCTCCACCGTTCCTAGCGATTTATTATATGCATTTACAGAGGTATCAAAAAATGAGCTTTCAAAGGTATTATATAGTTCTAAGGATTTGTTATGATAGGTGTCATTTGCGGTCACTTCGAAAAGTTCTGAACACGCTCTCATCATCAGAGCATTAGCTTTAAGGTCAATTTTCCGGGCAGACTCAATATCACTAGTGTCCACATCCCAATCATTCTCTCGGTAATATTCAAAGGCGTTATAAGTTTCATTCCATAATTCATCAACGATCTTCTCATATAATGAAACTGCATCCTGAAGGTAAGTTTTATTATTTGAATATTTCCAATACTCAACCAAAGTAATGAGCCCCAATGCGTTTTCTTCTAAATACTTATCAGTACTATCTGCTCCCCCATCTCCCCAAGATTCATCGCGGAAGTGTTTAAAACCTTTATTCTCAGTATCCCATAACTCCTCCATTATCTTGGATATTGTTTGATTCGCCAAAGATGCGGCTCTTTCTTTAATTTCGTGGCTTAGTTTAGATGTTTCTTGAAGCTTGAGCATTGCTCGAACAGCATAAAGATTTTCCATTGCATATTTGTTTCCGGAAGATGAATTATATTCATGGAATCCTTTATTTGTTTCATCCCAAAATTGAGTAGAGTTAAGAAGTTCAAAAGCTTCCTCAAGAAAATCCAGTGCACTGTTTCCGTCAACTTCCGTTCCTATGGTACTATCATCAAAGTTATTTATAAATAAGAAGATTGGCATTAAATTATCTAATAAATATCTATTTCCGTCTATTATTTCACCATTAGCATCAGTGCCGTTTATACTTTTTATAAATCCGTATTTGTGATTCGTCATATTTTTTTCAAAATATAATGCAGAATCTCTTGCATAAGCATATGAATACAGAATATCCCAGCAACTTCTTTCCCCTAACAACGAATCATAGAGAAACAGATTATCGAGCGAATAAATGGTGTCGTCTATAATATTTCCCGATTCGTTCCCTTGTCTAAATCGAAAATTTAGATCGGACTTATACCCGGAAAAAAACTCTTCCATCAGATCGAAGTTCTCAGTGAACGGATCTTTTATATCGGAGTAATTTAAAGCGGATTTAGGGCTTTCTTTATTTAATTTATCAGGAGAATGATTTTCTCCCTGGATATTATTATCGTGAAGAGGATAATTTAAATTTAATGAACTAAGAACAAAAATCATTATAAAAAACAGACAAAAAAGGGTTCTTAAGGACTTTTTTCCCTTTCTTTTATTTTTGTGTGAGTTAATAACTTTAATATTCATCATCTAATGTGTATATTTTCTTAAAAATCTCTTTGCACTAAAAAACTTACCTTTAAAAAATTTTCTTCTCTTTAAAATTTTTTTTAATCAGAATTTATTGTTAGGATATTAAAAAAATTCTGAATATTCAAAAGTTATCAATTTTCCAAAAATTTCTCGACTAATTGCTGTATTTTTTGTATGATCAAACTGTAACTTCTTCATCTAAAATCCCTTCGATCTTCCCCCGAAAATTGTTTCTCCAACTGACCAAGTAGAATCTCCTTCTTAAGGAAATTAATTCAGGATTCAAAGGGGTTCCTTAAACTTCTTGTTATAATAATGGTGCAAATAGCCGTGTTTAAATTTCAAGTTTGTAAACAATAATTAAAAAATGTCATTAGTTCTTTTACTGATAGTTATCATCAGTAATCCAAAAATGTCAGTTAATAATATAATTATAATATAATATCAGAAATCTAAAAATTATAGACTAAACTTTTTGGATTATTAACAACACAGCAAAAAATTAGAAAAAAAAAAAAATTTTATGATTAAGATTTATATGATTTCGAAATTGTCTCCACGAAGGACTTCCGGTGGGATAAAGTTCTCAAAGTGCTCTTTGGCTGTTAAGACTTTATCAGGAGCTATTGTCGCATCAATATCCTTTAATTCAATTCCACTATAGGTAATAGTTAGACTTGCAGAAATATCTAGTACCGTTTTTCCATTAGCCTCATCCAGTTCAATATATTGCGCTGCTGTTGGATCTAACTTTTTCATTCGTTTTATAACTTCAATCGGCAGTAAACCATACACTTCATCCAAAACGGTCAACCAGCTTGCAGGGTCTATATGTAATTCCGTAAAAATATCGAATATATTAAAACCCGCAGAATCCAAAAGAGTAAAGAATTCTTCTTCGTTGAAATTCTCTTGATCAAAATAGTCCCATAAATCATCATTTGGATCATCTGTCCCCGAGTTTAATGCATCATGATACATGAATGACAATGAATCGTCAATATATCGAACTAAATTAGGGCTTGTTGCGAAAAAGAGCAGATCTACGGGAGTAAATAATCCCGTGGTATCCTCCAATTTGGATAAAAATTTAAAACTGCTAATGGATTTTTCTTTTTCCATCCACTCAAAAAAGCCCGTAGGATTTAAAGAGCCATTTCTGAATAGATGCCAGACCTTCGAATTGGTCAGACCGTCAAAACTACCCTCCCCTTTATATGAGTCTTCTCCTACTTTTCCAGGCTTACTCTCGGCAAACGGATCAATGGCATCGTAATACTCGTCGTCAAGCTCTCCAACTAACCATTCAAATAGTTCATTTGGCGTGGGTCTTCCATACGTTTCACTTAACCAAAAGAGCATATCCATAACGTCAACAATCGGAGGTGCTCCCATATTGATCTCATCCGTACCCACGTCAATCTCACCCTCTCTATGACCTTCATAGTCATCGTCAGCGAAATCAGGAGAATCTGACCAAATAATTGCACCTTCCTCTTGACCAATACTAGGATAATCACTCCCATCAGGGTTATAAAACAGCCGATTATCTCGAAAGTTAGTTCCCCATCCTCCCCAAGCGTCTCGCTCATCTTCTGAGGCATAATAGTTAGGAGCTCTCCATTCGTCCGCTCTTCCATTTTCATTTGTATCCCATTCATCCGCCGTTCTGTTATATCCTGTAATAACATCAACAAAATCACGGCTTGACACGTTAAACGCATTCAATAGGGTCATAGAATTATAATCTACCCCATCATCTCCACCTCTATGTCCGAACCAATATTGATCTAAAAATTGAAATAAGGATACAATATCCCCTCCTTGTCGTATAAACGTTTCGCCTTCAAATTTATAATCCAGCCTAAGCATTTGCGCGAGTTGCTTTGCACCCGCCCTGGTCAAACCATCCCTATTAAAATCGAAATAGTCGTCCTTAAAATCTTCGTCATAATCATCGGAATCAGAATCAGGAGAGGCGATTGTCCCGCCAGCCTCGCCAGGATCCATATTAATTTTTAGCGTGAACTCTTCCGGAGTCACAGTGGCCGTGTAGCTTACAATTCCCCAATAGACCGATCCCGAAACAGTTTCGGAATCCGCGTCATCGAACTCACCATGGCTGTAAACTAAGTTTGTTCCATCCGTATAGTCCGCAATTAGGTATTCAAATATTTGCTCTTGGCCGTCCATAATCACATCTCCCATATCATAGGTGAATGTAGGATATCTAAGATCTTCGTCCCCGTACACTTCCACATGGAGTTCAACTTGAAATTCAAGCGTACCTGTTTCTCTACCGCTTATAAAGTCTTCTTTCGTTTCTTTTCCAAAACCCAAGGCTTCTAACACGTCAAAAATGTCATCCTTTGACCAGCCATGGGTTAATAAATACATTACCACCCAACTCATGGAAACATCAAAATTCTCTAATAAGTACCATAGTTCATTTCCCGAAAATAATTTATCATTAAAAATATTTCGATAAAGCGTATCCATAAAAGATTGAGAAAACATATACGGATCTTCTAAGACCCAATAGTCATCTGTTTCCTCACGAGGTCCATACGAAGTGTCGGTATTATCTTCTTTTTTAACTTCCGGGGTTTGAATCCGATACCTAGTTTGAGTGAGCGCCTCCAGAAAGTTGGCAGGCTCCCCTATCTCAAGATCCTTATATTGATTCTGTAATATATCGGTGAGGGAAGTAATCGGTACGTCTAAAAATTCAAGAAACCTAAAGAAATTCATACCCTCTTCCAGCTCGTTTGAGTCTCCCGATGTATAGTTCCAGAAATCCACTGCGTCGATATCTCCTTCATAGGACAAGTCATCAAAGAGATTAAACATGTCACCCTTTTCAGAATCCACGGATTGTAGATAATCAAACAATTCTTGTAATTCAAGCGCCCCCGTAGAATTTTCTGGATCATGGTCTTTGTATTTAATTTGAAGGGCAATATCGTCGAAATGAGCTTTTAAGGACTCACTTCCGGAAGGGCTTCCTCCTATACTTATCTCTCCTTTCAAATAGTCAGTGTCATTTTCGTTATCCAAATATTTATCTAATCGATCCGTAAAATCTTCTGTAAGGTCAACGGAAAATTGATTCCACTCTGATTCATCTGTGGTGGGAAGTTCCCACCCGGCTCTTCCAAATCCCACATCACTTGTCATGGGCTCTTCATCATCAACCTCTAGGGATCTATCATAACTATATTCTTCCGAAGCAGGATCAAACCAGCTGAAGAGAAGTGCCGCATCATCCTCTGTATAACTTTCTTCCAGATATTTATAGGAAGCGCTTAAGGTGACCTCTTCAATGTTCTCACCAAACCCATAATCCGATGTTTTAACGGAATCTGTAAAGAGCGTCTCATCAAGGGTAAAATTCTGCGATGCCATCACATTATTTCCTTCATCTAGGCTCATACCAAAGGTATAACCTCTATCTCCATAAGCAGATCCTACCCAATCGTAACTGTGACCCCAGGTAGGCCCACCAGATTCATAAACTCTCCACGTTAGGCCTTCTGTACTATCCTTTGGATTTCCGGTTTTTACCGCATCCGTCCATTCATAGATCGCTCCTTCTAAGCTTCCTCCCATTATTATATCATCATCGTGGGGGAAATAATCCCCATTATCATCTAAGGTATTCTTAATAATTTCGTACTGGTTTGGCGACCTAATATCCGTATTGTAGAAGTCAGTTTCCCATTCTTCAACATCTACTGGCTCTGCCAAATAATCCTCAGCGGAATAAGGAAAGGAAGAGCCGCCAATATACGGCATTGCCGTTTCCTCCTCGTCTTGGCTTTGTACCTTGGTTGGATCTCTATCCTTTTGTCCGAAATGCCCTCCTTCCAGCGGTTGATAAACCTTATCATGTGCTAACAGGGACACCTCGTTCATTAAAGTCATCGGATTGACCGAATCGCCTTCCGAAGGTGAGATTAAATATTCAATCGTTTGCAGCGGACACTGCTCATATTCAGGAGAATTTTTATCTATCCAAAACGGGTTCGATAAATTCAATAAGTCCGGATCGCCGCCCAAATCTTCCACCACTTTTAAAATTCCCGCCGTATCTTCACTGGTGTCGAAGGTGGTGGTTAGACTTAGGGGTAATTGAGCTTTTGACGGAGAAATAAGATATTCTTGTTCAGATTCTGACCAAACTCTTTTAGCTTTCTCCACGACAGCTGAGGTTTCATTTATAGTTTCGCCAAACTCCCCCCCATCTTCATGTTTGTATAGCGCTGCAAAATCACTAACATCGTAGGAAAACCGATAGGGATTGCGAAGAGTTAAATTGGCTTGCATGTCAACGGTAGTCTCTTTGGTTTTTGTATTGACTTTTAGACCGTTCATAGAAATATCTCCAACAGAAAAGTTTTCAAACATCGCCTTCGGAGTATTTATACTTTGTTGATATATATCGATATCGTCGATGTTGAGATGGTCTTCTTCATCGTGCATATCCACAGGAAACCCTTTATCTTCTTGCCCTATGATCAATCCGGCAGCTCCTTTAATGGTTACTCCTTTAATTATTTTCTCATCCAATAATTTGGTTAAAAACCACTTAATGTTTCCGTTAAAATCTGGTTTTTCTGGATTAGTGTAATTAAACGCGAAAAATAGGTCCGTCTCTTCAAACGGATCCATTCTGTAGTAATCATAGCCATCCAAATAGATTTCATTCAACTGAGAACTCGTATTAGTAGGATCAATTGATTGTGCGATATCCTCACTATCAAGCCCCCATCCAACTTGTTCCTCTGGGGTTAACGGATCAACTATGGTGTCCGTGTCATTGTAGAAATCCAATTGAAAATCCCTTATTATCAAGGGAAGGTTACTGGGATTTTGCATTTTTGTATGCATGATGAAGGTTTTTTCATCAACATTCCCGGTTTCACCTTGGTAAAGAAACACATCCTTTAGTTCCAAATCCCTATCCCAAATTTCTAAATTTAATTTGACATCTTCTTCATGTTCAAAAGGAATCGAGATAGGTCCGTATTGAGAACTGCCCTTTATTTTGAGATCGATGGTTCCATCATTAATTAATGAAACAAAAGCATCGTTTGCCCCATCGACAAATCCGGACTTCTTAGATATTTTGAGCAGTCCTTTAATATTTTGGTTTATATTGTGAGTTCTCTTATTCTCATCGGTTCGTTCTGCATTCGTTCCGGATGCCTCACTAGAAACCTCGGAGTTTGCGGGAATCACATAGTCGGTATCTGTAGTCAATTCCCCGATCAACCGGTAATTCTCTCCAGATCTATAATAGACATCGCATTCAATTGGGCTTAATACTACCTCGTTATCCTCATCGTTCTTTAAGGTTAAATACACTGAAAACCCAGTGGCTTCGTCACCGCTTTCATCGCCGTTATAAAGCATCGAATTTATTTCAAGCGATACATTAGCACCATCAACTCTCGGTTCGATTACATATTGATATAGAAACGGAGTAGATGTGGATACTAATGCAAACATAACTATCAATGTTATTCGTTTTTTCAACATAAAATTAAATCACGTTTTATATTCTTGTAACTTTCAATTTTGTATAAAAATAACATAATCTAATTCAAGATATTTTTTTTATTCTTTATAAATATTGAATTAATTTGGTTTTTTTGTTATGATTTTTTGAAGTGATTTGATATTTAATAAGAATCTTTAAATCTTTTTTCCTTTCTTCAGAAAATTAGTAGAAATATCACGTAATATCATAATTTCTTAAATGAACACTATAATTTTTAAAAATTTAAAAATTCAATTATCTATATATTATAAAATATAGAATCAAATTATTTAAAAAAAAGATGTAATATGCAAAAACGTATTAGACAGTTATGCGGAATATTTTTACTACTACTATTTTTGGCGCCGATGCATGCAATGTTTTTAGATATTCCAAATAACTTAGAAAAAACAACAGCGAGTAAAGATGAAGATGACACCTCAAAGTACGACTCTCCGAGGTCGAGTACTAACGTAAACGTAAGTACATTCAAGATAAATGATACAAAAATATACAGGAATGGAACGTTTTACCTTTTTCAAAACGATACCCTCTTTTTCTCCTTGACAGATCCTGATCTCTCTGGAATTGAGGACTATGACGTGAATATTACTGTAGAACATGAAAGCGAAGATATCATAATAGACCTCGACAGTTCAGATAATAAGGAGTGGAACGCAACTCATAAGTTCGATGTAGCAACTGATAAATGTGTGGCTTACTTAACTTATAGGAATAACGAAGAAGTGACAAATTTTAACTTTAATCTTGATATTAATAACCCATCTCCTCGGATAGTAAATGTCTGGGGAAAAGATAGCAATTTTAATCAGGAATTAACCCCCATCTATGAGAAGGGAATCTATTCCACTTATCGGGGAACTGATTTTGATTTAACCGTGGAAGTTCTCAATAAGGAAGGGGATATAGATAATGTGGAATTGGATTATACCGATTATAATCTCCGGGAAGCCCGCCCCAATGTTTATGCGATGTTTCACCGCCCAGTCCAGCACATCCGGGTAAAATTCATGTGTCGGAGCATCCACCGTCATACGGTTAAAGCGATACCTGATGCCCGG
>JAWOCD010000053.1:0-2957 GCA_046483985.1 Promethearchaeia archaeon | reverse complement strand
GCCATAAAATCCCGATAAGAAAGACCAAAAGTTTCGCTTATAAAATTTCTATTGGATAAACTGATAAATTTTTCAAATAGAATAGGGTCTTCTCTCTCTAGACTATTAAGGAAATCCAAAATTCTTTCATTTTTATCTTTGTTGATGGAAATTGGTCTTAATTTATCTTTTTTTTCATTTGGGCCAGTTCTGAACATTATATTTAATTTTTTTAAAATAAGTGTCTTCTGTTGAATTACCTTAAAATATGCTCTATTAATCTTTTCGACTACTTCCTTAGAAATTTTAACATTTTGCTGGATTAAGGTGGAAATTTCCTTAAGATCGTCATCTTTCCTATTATGTTTATCCAAGTGACCAAGATCGGCAATGTTATCCAAATGTTCTTTTATAAAACTTCGATAATTAGTTCCAAATAGATTTGAGAAGACATTATCCCATAAGTAATCATCATCTACGATAAGAGAATAATATCCCCGTGAAAGATAATATAATGAATTTCCGGATTTATTAAGTAAATTTCCAAATTTTTTCTGTTCTTTCTTCCTGATATGATTTATATAATTCTTGACTTTTACTGGAAGGAAATCTTCCCAATTCTCTTCGTACTTTAAATAGAGAAGATTATATAAAAATTCTCTAATTGTCTTTTCGATAATATCATGATATGATTCTACAGATTTCTTAAATTTCTTTTCATAATAAAATGCTCTTGCTTTATTAAATGATACTTTTTCGGAATTATTTAAGAACTTTGAGCCAACAACTAAGAAATTATTGTAAAGAATATGTTTACCTAACTTAAATATCAAAGCTTCATATGTATCAATGAACATTTTGAGGAGCGATCCCTCTGAGGATTTGTCAATTATATGCCGATATGTCCAGATTTTTTCTGAATGCAATAAAACAAGAAATTTAGAAAATAAAATATAAATATTTAAAAAGAACCATTGTATTATTGGTTATTAAAGGTGATAAACTTCAATGAGTGAAATGCAAAACGTCAATGTGAGTGATGTTGAGAAAAGGGCAAAACAAAATAATTTATTAGCGAAAAAAGAGAAAGATTCGGCAAAACAAGCGAAAAATGCAGCAAAGGCAGAATTGCAACGTGCTAAAGCGAGAGAATCTCTGAGTAAAAAAGAACTTAAAATAGCTAAAGTGAGAGGATCCCTTGCAAAAAAGAACGATGATTTAGTGAAGCAAAAACAGAAAGATAAAGATCTTTTAAACATTCCGGAAGATGTACTAAAGCTTGATCGTTCCAATACCCAATACAATGAAAAAGTGGCAAAAAAAATAAGAGAGATAGCAGATTTGGAGCATGAAATTGCCGAACTTGAGAAAAAGATAGCTAATTCAAAGATTAAAATTGCAGAAATTAGAATGGATATCAGTAGAAAAAGAAGGAATGTTGCAAGGAAACAAAACTCTTATGTAAAAGCAGTGAAATCAGAAAAGTCTCTGGAGAAAACCAATAAAATTAAAAAAGGTTATCTAAATTTAGAAAAAGATCTAAATAAACTAAATAGAAAGCTTAACGCGCGATATCAGAAATTACAGAAAAAAGAAACTGAACTGGCCGCTCTCGAAAGTGAATTAATGACAAAACTTTCTGAAAAAAACAGCATCCGGAGATAATCAAAAATATAATTACACTTTTTTTTAACTCCTTAATTATTCATTATCTTAAAATTTCAAAAGTAATGCCATAGGAAATGCTAAAATCAAGAGAACGACGATAAATAAAGCTAAAGCCAAAATTGTGATATTGATTCTCTACCATCTAAGAATTACCGCACCTATCTGCGATAATGCACTTCCTTTTGCAAATAGCACGAATCTTAATAGTGATGAAATTATGTCCCTTAGATTTTACGAACTAAAACCAATCACTCGAGAAAAGGAATCCGTATGAGCGAAGAAAAAAATATCGCGTCTATTCGATTAGCAATCAAAATTAAGGACGATTACCTCTGGATTGAGCCTAATGATTTACACGAGTTGGGAAATTTTGGAGAGTGGACACTCTTTCTTCATATGGACAAGAACTCTGTGATAAACTAATAAACTTTTATGCGGGGAAAGAGGATAAGAAATATCGTCAAATGTTTAGTTAACCTTTAGTCATTTTAGATTTCTCATTTTATCCATTGCTCTTTAAAGAAATTAATTCTAAGGGATGATTTGGTTTTAAGGAGTTAATCCAAATATTTCCTCATCACGGATAATTTGATGAGCATATCGAAGGACCGCAAAAATATCCTTCATTTCAAGATCATATTCTTCCTGAATTTGTTTATAAGTGCAGCCTGAGGCAAGCAACTCTAAAATAAAATCTACTGAAAGTCGTGTCCCTCGGATACAAGGCTTTCCCGCACAGATTTTCTCATCAATAATAATCCTTTCTGGTAGTTTCATAACTATTTCTAATTGACTTTTTTTTTCTCCTTAAAAGAATATAAGTTATTTGAATCTCTCTTTATGGAACTCACTAATGTGATTTTTATAAAGGAAAAGATTAAATTGAGTAAATTCGATAATCCGTCCGGATCGGGGAAAAGTACATTTTTACGGATTCTAAATCGCCTCATCTCTCCCTCGGAAGGGACCATCCTTTTTCGAGGGAAAAAGTATACTCAGTTAATGGAAGAGATGAGGCAATCCCAAAAATTTAAAATATTTTGTCATTCTTATAATAATTGTAAAAAATATAAAAAATATAAAAAATATAAAAAATCGTGAAAAGAAATGGGCACAGTTATGCTTAAAGATGACACTAAAACCAAATTGACCAAGATAGCCGCTGATTTACAAAAAAAAACCGGTGAACGGGTTGATTATGATACAGCAATATCATTTCTTATCAATAAATATCTCGAAGAACAAAAAGACTGGAAAAAATTTGATGAGTTTTGCGAACCGATAAAGGATTTAACTAAGGATGAGCTGCT
>JAWOCD010000048.1:0-2643 GCA_046483985.1 Promethearchaeia archaeon | reverse complement strand
GAAGTCATAGTACCCTCTATGTCTTTTATTTCAACAGCTAATTGTGTGATACTAGCTGGGGGCACGCCTGTATTTGTAGAAATAGAAGAAGAAACATTAGGATTAGATCCAGAAAAAGTTGAGGAGAAGATAAATTCAAATACCAAGGCAGTTATTCCTATGCATTATGGAGGTAAAGTTTGTAAAAATATCAAGCGATTAAAAAATATCTGTGAAGAAAATGAATTAGTATTGATCGAAGATAACGCAGAAAGTTTTGGAGCAACTTTGAACAATAAGTTTTCCGGAACGATAGTTGCATAAAGTTTTGAGATCCTATAACAAAGAGAATTTTATAAATTGGTTGATACTCAATAACACATGGAGGAAAACATTTAAATCCGAGTATTCATCTTATTAATTATGGTATTTTTTGTTTCCAACCCTTTTATTAGCGATAAATATCAAGATATAACGATAGATGGGTTTGGTAAATTTCATAATGAGGGTCGTGAAATTGCAAGTGATTTTCTGAAAAAAACCGAAATGGATATTACGGAGAATAGGGCCTTACAGTTCATTTTCTTGGTCGTATTACAGCTAGCGTTTGGACTCACGAAAGGAGGAGCATTCACACTGGTTTCATCAGGGGCGGAGAAGGTGGAGGCGTACATCTCGAATTTAGACAAGGCCTTTCCGGGAGGGAGCACCGCAAGTCTGAGAATGGGGCAAGTGCTTGAAAAGTGCAAGGGAAAGATTTTCGAGATTGCAGAGGGTTTTCAGGACTATTTTTATACCGCCGTGGGAGAATGGGCAAGGAATAGGTTTTCGGAGGAATATCGTTCCCATCCGCGAGCGATGACGCCCCCTCCTGAATGTTTTCTCGGACTCATTGCACCGAGTAAGTTATTTCATACTATGAGCGTGGATGAGCGGGGCATCTTGGTTCCCTTTTTTAACGCCTTTATCTACCAGCACGCCAAACATATTTCCGGTACCGCGGAGTTTATTGGTCTCTTGAAAACACCCTCTTTTGAGAAGGATACCGTTATCTTTCAGTTAGCCGGTAAATTAGGCTTTTTTGGCGGCCCACCGGGCAAAAATATGGTCTATACGCAATTTAAAAGGATAGAAGAGAGGGCTGATCATTATAATGCCTTGCTAAACGAGGTATGTGTTGGATTTGGGATGGCAGATTTAAGCGTAGTTTCTGTTGATGGGACAAATTTGCCCGTGGATAAACGGGATACCACGGGCTCGATTGGGACGGGAAGCCAAGGTACATTTTTTGGGCATAAATCATCAATTGGTTGCGAAGCGAATTGCATCCCCCTCAATTATTCCCTTGATACGGGACACTGCTCTGACGTCACCTTGTTCCCCGATACGATTAATCCCATGAACGATCTTGCCAATAGAACGGGACAAGAGATCTGGTGCACTACGTTGGATGCCGCCTATTCAACTATGGCGGTCATTAATCGGATAGAATCTATGGATATCGTTCCGATCGTGGACATTAATCCAAAAAATTCAACCATGCTTAAAAAGTTCAAGGAGAAGGGGCAAGATTTGCTAAACTTGGTACAAGAGGGATTTAAAAACATCCCCCGAGCGCTTAAACGTCAGTTTAGAGAAATCCTTAATGGAATTTCCAAGAAAAGAACTTCAAAAATCCCGCTCAACGAAAAAAAGAGCATCTTGAGGGCATTAGCGCACCTTTTTCGCCGAAAGGTCTTGAAAACGGGATTAACCCCCGCAGATTTTCAGGCGGTGGAGCAGTTGCGGCAGGAATTGCTAAAGTATCGCCGCAAGATCCGCTCGAATGGGACTCCTTACGAGAAGAAAGTTGGATTAGCAGCGCTCGTATACGGAACAATCGAGTGGTTCTTACTCTATTCTATCCGCGGGCAAAATGAGGGGATTAACGGTATTCTCAAGAAACGCGGCGACTTAATCGGAGATGGTCAGCACACGTCTTGGTTAATAGGTCAAGACACGCTCTCCAATCGGCAAGCGATGGATTGTGTCGGTATTAAATTTGTCGCGTGTGTGAAATTTGCGGTAACCGGGGAGAGGGATAACTTTTTACGGTATATTCATAATTGGAGGCACAACAAAAGATTTTTTTGGTTTGTCCTCCTAGTGATATTTAGTCGGGAAACCCCCGATTATATGCTAAGATGGAATTTAGACAAAAATGATATTGATCTATCCCGTTTCGAGAATTTAACTTCCGAATTTGATACCTCTGATATTTGTATCACTTTACCCCCCTATAATATTTACGGATTAACCGATTATTTGCGGCGGATGAATGTTCCAATGAAAAGCCTCCTTTCGGAATTCAAAACATTGTTTGAAAGTGCTAACGATTCAATTAAAATCTGTTCTCCCTTTTTAGAATGGGGGGGCTTTAACTTTTTCAAGGATACGTTGGCAAAAAAGGCGAAAAAAGGGGTAAGAATTTCCATTCTGAGCCGTGAATTAAGAAGGAGCGAGTCTCCTAGAAGATATAATGAAATGCGAAAAATATATCATTACTTTTACGGGCATGGGGCACAATCACATATTGAGATCAAGAATTATTACTTTGAGACTGAAGAAAAAAGGCTCGGAAGCAGTATCCACGCAAAACTAATCATTACTGATGACAAAAAAGCC
>JAWOCD010000043.1:0-5003 GCA_046483985.1 Promethearchaeia archaeon | reverse complement strand
CAAACCCGTTACGTCCCTGCTACCGGAGTCCCCCCGTCCGGCTCGTCCACCGCCGCCGACAGGTCGTGCCCCAACTCCACCCAGAACTCGGTCGGAAAATCGGCCCCGTCCGCCGGACCGGGCCGCCGTGTCACCACGCCCGCCCGGCCCCACTCCATTATTATATTTGTTGATATGAAAAAGACTAAAAGTCAAATAAGGAGACTCATTAGAGAATATGTAAATTCAGTTGATTCCAAAGCAGAAGTTATTCTCTATGGTTCGAGAGCCAGGGGAGATGAACGAGCTGATTCCGATTGGGATATTTTAATTCTTACCGACTATCCTGTAGATTTGGCAACCGAAGAAAAATTTAGAGATAAACTATATGATTTGGAATTAGAGATTGATGAACCACTATCGGTTTTTATCTATTCAAAAAATGAATGGAAAAGACGACAAAGAATTACTCCCTTTTACAGAAATGTAAATAAAGAAGGTATTGCATTATGATTTCGGAAGAGAAAAGAGAATATGTAAAATACCGGATTGAGAAAGCTTACCAAACATATGATGCTGCAAAGGTCTTAGCTGATAATGGATTCTGGAATTCTTCGGTAAACAGATTGTATTATTCCCTTTTCTTCTCAGTTAATGCCTTACTGGTATTAAATGATATAGAAGGAAAAACACACGCAACCGCAAAAAGACAATTTTCTTTGCAATTCGTAAAGACAGGAAAATTTGATAAAAAATTTGGTCGACTGTTAAATGAACTTTATGATTGGCGGCAAAAAGCCGATTATGAAGTGATTTTCGACTACGATAGAGATTCTGTCCAGCCTTTATTTGAGCCAGTTAAAGAAATGCTTGACTTGATTGATAGAGAAATAAAAAACACACTATAACAGGCTGTAATACGCCATGCGGGAGGGCTTCCAGCGTCAAAGGAAGTCGGCTTTAGCTGAGTTTTGTAACGGGGGATGAGAACGCGTCTCCGAAAATCCCGCACGGCGCATACAGCAATCCGTTTGGGGTAGCATTTCGGTAATAGAAAAGTACATAAATATAATTTTACTTTAAATTTGCGTTTTTTTATTAGTATCTTGCAAACTAAATTGATGAGTTATGAGAACCAATGAGATATTGAAAGAGATTAAACGTTTACCGATAAGGAAACGGATTTATTTGATTGAAAAGGCAATTCACTCAATTCGTGAACAAGAGGAGAAAGACCAAATGAAAAAAGCTGTTGATAAATTATACATCGATTATAAGAATGATAAAGAATTAACCGCATTTACTGATATTGATTTAGAAGACTTTTATGAAACAAGGTGATATTTGGCTGATTAATCTTGATCCAACAATTGGAGCGGAAATAAAAAAGACCCGTCCCGCAATTATTGTGAATGATGATACTTTGGGTAAACTTCCTTTAAAGATTATTGTGCCAGTGACTGATTGGAAAGATAGATACGATTTAGCTCCATGGATGATAAAATTAGAACCCGATTCACAAAACGGACTTCGCAAAGACTCATCGGCTGATTGCTTTCAGATACGCTCCCTTTCTGAGCAACGATTTGTTAGGAAATTAGGTAGAATTTCCAAAACGGAATTTGAAGAGATAAAAATAGGGCTTTCCAAGGTATTGTCGATAGAGATCGACTAAAGACCCATTTTATATTTATCGGAATTTTTTGAAAAAAATCGGCAGTTATATTATGATAATCTTATGACTGTAAGAGAAAAAAGTGATTTGCCGCAATGGTTCAAATTTTTTCTTGTTGGAATAATTGAGACCTCCAAAAACGGAATAAAGACATTTGATAATATTTTACAATTACAGAAGAAAGTTGAATCAGAGATACAAAAATTAGGTAGCAGAGTAACTAAAGCAAAAAAGGTGATTGACTATTTATATAAACGACCGATTATAAATGCAGAGAAAGTTAGTGAAGTTGCCAATATATCAATGCCCTCTTCATATAAATTGATTTCAGATTTAGAGAAAATGGATATATTGAAAGAGGTTACTGGTGGAAAGAGAGGTCGAATTTATGTATTTGATAATTATTTAAAATTATTTAGATAATAAAAATCGCCTTGTTGCCATGCTATCATACGCCATGCCTGCCGGAGGAGGGCACGGCGCAAACGTGTGCCGAGAAGCAGTGAATCGGCTATAAACTCACTGCATGCTGTAATTGAGATGGTGGAATAGACCCATCGAAGCTGTCTTACAGGAGAGAGCTTCAAACCACCTAAAGATGCTATGGTTAAGAGCTGTGCCATTAGCATTAAGTCAAAGAAGCGCTTAGCTGACAGGCTTGAAGGATTAAATATCGAAACCCTGAGTTTCAAAAGCATTGTAGGAATAGCTCAATACTTGAATCCCATGATTCGGGGTTGGTTACAGTACTACGGGAAATTCAGGAGGTATGAACTATCCAATGTTTTTAGGTTATTGCGCAACAGGCTGATTAGATGGGCAAGAAACCGGTACAAACGCTATAGGACGAGCCTTAACCGGGCGATCAAATGGTTAGAAAGGGTACGGCAACAATTTCCGTATTTATTTTACCACTGGCAACTTGGTTTTTCGTGCTAAAGCGTGTAGATTTGTATAACAAGAGCCGTATGACAGGAGACTGTCACGTACGGTTCTGTGAGAGGCTTGGGGTGAAATTCCCCTTGCATACTCGACCGCTATCCGTTAGGGTGCTATCTATAAAACCTGTAAATTATCCCCAAACATATTAAAGGGGTCTTCGGTATGAATAAAGATGTCTTTCGGAACACTCCAAAAAGTATACTTGGACGGTCTAAGGGGGTGTTCTGTTAGATTTAATAATTATCATTCAACACCCAGTAAAGTATTCCAAAACACCCCAACAGGCTGTTGCTATACGGTATAAAGGGGTATTCCACCACAATTAATAATTGCCATTTTCCTGTTTTGTGCAGCGTCGTCGACGCTCAAAAAATTAGCTCTGATAATCAATAATTTAAGTTTTAAAAATTTGCAATTTGGGTCATGCGGAGTTAAATTTGGATATGTTTATCCGGAAAAATCGAAATCGAAGTGGATCAATTAGCATCCAGATTGCTTATAAAAATAACCGTACCAATAAGGTTCTAAAAACAGTTGGTGTAGCTAAAACTAAACGAGAAGAAGAGCTTCTTTCACAACTTGCAAAGACAGAATTAGAGCGTCTTGAAGGCATGCAAAGCCTTTTTATAGAACATGATGATTTGGTTGTTGAAAATTTCGTCAATAGCATCTCAAATGAACATTTACAAATTGTAGGTTCGGAGTTAATACTCGGAAAAATTTATGAAAAAATTGGTTTCCCAACCGATGGGTCACGCAATTATTTTAGAAACCTCGTTTTATGCCGTCTGGTCTGCCCTGGCAGCAAATTAAAGACTGTTGATTACTTCAAACAACATTTAAATATTAAAGTGAGTGTATATTCCATCTATCGTTTTCTGGATGAACTGGAATCAAGTCTAAAGGAAAAGATTGAAAATATTTCATTTGAACACACGAAAAAAACTTTCCGGGGCAATATTGGCATTGTCTTTTACGACATGACTACCCTGTATTTTGAAGCATCAGAAGAAGATGATTATCGCATTCCCGGCTTTTCTAAAGATGGCAAGCACCAACAACCACAAATAATGATTGGCTTGTTGGTCACAGAGCTGGGATATCCAATCGGCTATCAAATATTCGAAGGAAACACTTCAGAATCCAAAACATTAATTCCTCTACTCAAATCTTTTCAAGAAAAATTTGACATGGACAAGCCAGTAATCGTAGCCGATTCCGCTCTTCTATCACAAACAAATATTGATAAATTAAAGGAAGAAAAATATCAATATATTCTTGGAGGTAGAATAAAAAATGTAAATAATACTATCAAGAATAAAATATTAAGCTTGGGTATAAAAGAAAATAAACCTCGGGAGATATCAATTCCCAATGGAAGATTAATTGTTTCTTATTCATCGAAAAGGGCATATAAAGACAGAAAGAATAGAGAGAAAGGTCTGAAAAGACTAGAGAAAAAAGTAGAAAGAGGCAAGCTTTCCAAAAAACATATCAATAACCGGGGATATAATAAATACCTCAAATTAACTGGTGAAGTAAAGATCACTATCGATTACGAAAAATTCAACGCAGATAGCGTTTGGGACGGATTGAAAGGATATGTAACTAATACAAATTTTTCAAGAAAAGAAGTAATAAAGCAATACAGTCAACTGTGGCAAGTTGAAAAGGCTTTTCGAATATCAAAAACAGATTTAAGGATCAGGCCTGTTTATCATAGATTAAAAAGAAGGATCGAAGCTCATATATGTATTTGTTTTACGGCCTATGCCGTATATAAAGAATTAGAGAGAATACTCATAAAAAATAACATTAATCTTTCACCTGAAAAAGCAATAAAGGAAATTAAGGAAATTAGGCAGCTTCGGTATGTATTACCCAAATCAAGAGAGGTGAAATCTAAACTTCTCAGACCAAATTCAGTTCAAGCTCAACTACTAAAAATGAAAATCTAAAAAAGTGGGTCATGCATTGCACAAAACAGGGGGTCTTCGGTATGAATAAAGATGTCTTTCGGAACACTCCAAAAAGTATACTTGGACGGTCTAAGGGGGTGTTCTGTTAGATTTAATAATTATCATTCAACACCCCGTAAAGTATTCCAAAACACCCCAACAGGCTGTTGCTATACGGTATAAAGGGGTATTCCACCACAATTAATAATTGCCATTTTGACCCCCTATAAAGTATTCCGGGACACCCCTATAAGGTGTTACTAAACGGGCTGGCAGGGTGTTCTGTTACAATTAATAATTGTATTTGAACACCCCATAAATTGCATTCAAACACCCCGATAGGGCGTTATAAACGAGTTTTTATACCGTTAGATCATAATTATCAGGGGGTTCGGTACTCCCCAGGGGGGCGTTCGGAAGGGGTTAACAGGGGGGTCTGAAGGGCATAG
>JAWOCD010000063.1:0-20632 GCA_046483985.1 Promethearchaeia archaeon | reverse complement strand
TAAAGGAGTGGAAAAATGAGAAAGGCGTTAAGACTAAGATTTTAGATAATGATGATTTTTCCAAATATTCCGGGGAAGATAAAGCCGAAAAAATTCGGAATATGATTAAAGATTACTATGAAACGGAGGATATCGAATGGGTGTTACTCGCGGGGGATGCAGAAGATAGTTTGATTCCGATACGATACGTCTATAATCCAGACACCACACAAGTTGACGGTACATCAGAGACCTATGGAGATTCCGAGTTAAAGCCAACAGATTTTTATTATGCAGATTTAAACGGTACATGGGACAATAATAGTAATGGAGTTTACGGGGAGTCAGTACTGTATGCCGAGGAGGAGGAAATCGAATGGACTCCCGAGGTGTATGTCGGCAGATTTCCTGCAAGCACGTCAAGGGAATTGGAGATAATGGTAAATAAAACAATAAACTATGAAACTAATATGAGTCGTGCGGGTGAATGGATGAATAGAATGTTGTTGGGGGGTGGGATTTCTGATGATGATGAGCAAAATGACATATATGAAGATGAAGCCCGTCTTACCCAGTACATCTGGCAGAATTATGTCCTATCAGAAATGAATTTTACCCATCTATATGAAACTACGGAAGATTTTGAGCCAGATAATACTTCTGGAACAGAGAACCTTGATATATTCGATGAAAAATTTGATAATGGTTATTCAACAGTAATTTTTGCGGGACATGGGGATGGAGAGAATTTAAAGTCGTTAGCTGATTCAAAATATATACTCGATGACGCAAAAAATAGTAATAATTATGGAATGCCCTCACTTTTTTATGGAGATGCCTGTAGTACTGCCCCATATGATTTAACTGATGAAATTCCAAACGATGCAAATCTCGGCGAAACGTTAATAAAACGAGAAAATGCAGGCGCAATTGGTTACATCGGTGGTCTACGGGTGACCTGGTATTTTACGGACGATACGAATCTGGAAATGCTCAATAGAGGAAACGCAAAATTATTCTGGAAGGCCTTTTTCGAAGAAGGAAAATATCAGCAAGGAAAAGCGCTTTATGACTCAAAGGTGGATTATATGGTATCCGATTATTTCCAAAATTATTATAAGGACTCCAATTATGATTATTTACAAAATGAGGCAATTAACGCAGGGTGGGAGCGAAAGAATCTTCTAACCTATAACCTACTCGGGGATCCCGAAGTGGATATCTATACCAGGCAACCGCAGAACATCTCAGATCCCTTCACATCTCCTCTCTACGAAGGGCAAATAGTTTCTCTGGACGTTAAAAATAACAACGACCAGAAAGTGCCTTATGCACGAGTACATCTCACCAACCAAGATGGAGCCTATCGAACAGTCTATGCGGATGACGATGGGGAAGTTAGTTTTCGCCTCCCCCCAGAAGCAAATACCACCTTTAATGCGACCATCACCGGACATAACACGGTTCCGTCCTATTTTAATTTCACTACCGCTCCCGATACCTATTTACCTACATTAAGCGGGTATACGGATGGGGATAGAGAAGCCACAGTGTCGGAAAATCTCTGCTTTGATGTTAATTCCCATGATAATGAATCAGGCGTGGAAAGCGTCTTTACCTTAATTTCTAAGAATAATTTCAAGGATTATCACGTATTTCCATTTTCCAATAAGTCTATGGAGTCTGAAGATGCGTTCCATTGCAAAGCGCATAAACTGGATCCAGGCAGTTATAAATATCTATTTGTTTCGAGGGACTATGCCAATAATCACGGAATATATTATCGCAGCGACCTTACTATCTTCATTGAAACCCCCTTGACAAACTACATTTTACTGGGTTTCGTTATAATCTCCATTAGTGTTGTCGGCGGATCAATCGTGGTCAATAGGAGGCAAAAGGAGAAATACCTCAAGAGCGTTGCCTATAACGAACCGCCCAGTCCAGAATTATTTTCCCATAAGAAGGTAAATATAAGCATGGAAAATGAGAGAGTCTATAAAAAATAAGTCAATAACTTATTTAATCGTCTTTGCTTTCTTCTTCTTTTCTTAACTCAATTAAATAACTCACCGAACGAAGTGTGGCCAAAATTCCTTGAAAGATGAGAGCCAAGGCAATGAAAAAAATAGCCACATAATCGCGATACACTACTAAAAATACCAGAATTAAGATCCCCGAACAGGTAAAGGAAAGTAAATAAGAGATTTCTCCGATTATAATTTTTAAGTTGCTGGAGCGCTTCACGCTCTCCTCCAATTCTTTGTGATATTCCTCCTCTCCCACATGTTTTACGTACCAGCTTCCCTGAATGTTATTTGCAGTTAGGAATAACGACCATATGAAAATGAAAAAGGCAAAATAAAAATCCAGCGCCCCCAAAATGAGAAGCGGAATTTGAATGAGGACCATCCCTTTCCATCCTACCTTCTGCGCCAATTTATTCGTTTCAAGTTTTAGATCTCTGGTCACGTACCGGGTACTGAGTATGTCCAGACTTCGGCCGGAGACCACAATCGCCCCGTTTATGAGATATTGGATGAGCGAATCATTTTGAAAGATAAGTTGGAATAGGACCATCTTTTTTTTCGTCAGCTTTTCATTTTATAATTAAATAGAACGATGCTCTTCTTAAAAAGATATTAAGAAACGAAACAGAATAAGGGAAATCAAGATATAACCACATAAATCATACGCGCGTCCGGGTATTATCCAAATGCCCTATGACCGTGAGCGAACTCACAGTTTATGGTTTCCCGCCGTTAACAACGGAAGTACTTGCCATAACGAGCAATCTGTTTAACTGCCGGGTTCGGATGTGTCCGGCGCGTAGCGAAATGCTATATTTATGTGGTTATAATTCCACATACATGAGTAATAATCTTTCTTATTTTAAGTTTATTACCTACTAAGTGAATAGTATAATAAAATGTATTAATTAAACTTTTTGTAAAAAACCTTAAAAGGAAAGATTAAAAAATTTATATAGTCAATTAACGTTATTATTTTATATCAATTTATACTCTACTCAGAAATATCATCATTAAGGAAGAATTAAGAAAAATAAATAAATGGAATAACCATGCCTCGTAAAATTACGGTATTTTTAAAATCTATTGGACGGAAATGGTTTATCTTTCTTCTTGTTATTATCGTGGTGGTGTTTGTTTATAACCAAGAGGCGGCCATTTGGCTGACCGTCATCGCCATCGTCCTCATACTCCTTTCCTATGTCCCAGAGATCTTATTCTCTACCAAGTTAACCCGTTTTATGAAGAAATATTATATGATCGAGGATGATACCATCGCCCAAGAGTTAGAGCGACCGATAAGAGAAGTCCGCCAGAAAATGTATGAACTATCGCAAAATCTCGAAAATAAGGACTATGTCATAGTTTTTCTCAATAAACGCTATATCTTCTATCACGGCACTACAATAGAAAAGTTTCTGGAATTATATGAAGAGGGGAAAAACGAAAAAGAAATGCTGAAAGAATTGAAGCCCTTTGATCTAAGAACAAGGGCGGAAGTAAAGGCAATAAAACAGACCTTGAAGAAATCTGATCGTTTATAAAAGAGCAGACTAAAAAATAAAAAAATAGAATAATTAATTTTTAACGAGGACTTCCTATACTTTTTTCTTTTTCTTATAGATGAGTATTGCTGTAACTACGCTAGCAAGACCCAGAGTTATGAATACATCATATCCAGGAATCATCCCTAATGCAGATTGGGCAGCTTCCCCAGAGGCAATCATAAGATTTTCCATAGCAGTTGCTTCATCCTCCGCGGCTAAACTAATCTCACCCGAGGTGGCAGAGCTTGCACTACTACTCGCGTTAGTGGAAGTTATAACATAACTGGTGATATGCTTTCCGGACTCATAAACACAAAATCCCGCTACACTGGTACTAAAATCCGTAACAGATTCTACAATGACTGCTAAACTTGCGTAGGGAACATCATCGGTGATATCATTAACTTCTCCCATCCCATCAAAAAGAGTTCTGAGGTTATCAATAGTATCTTGACCAATTTCTTCGGATATATTTATATACGCGATCCCAATAACCGCATTACAATCAGGAGTAGAATCATTGCAATCAGCGGGCGAAACCCAGACTTGAAACCATGCATCTACGTTATCTGTAAGATCAGTATAACTGGTATAATCAGAAGATATATACTCATCATGGAGAGCAGAATCATCTAATCTATCATAATCTTCTTTAGGATCGATTGCCCAATCAGGTCTATCTTCAGCGCTCACAGCCGTACCCACAATAGCCGTTAAAAATAAGCAACTCAATAAAATTGTAGAAATATATTTTTTATTCACTTTTCTTTCGACCTTCAAATATAATTTTTTAAATTATATTATACATATTTTTATCCTCATTTATAAACCTATTATATCAATTTACACAGTAAAAAAAAGTGGTGAAAGACAAGTTAGATATCCTCGATTAAATATCCTCGATATCCAGATCGCCCATAGTGTAATGTTTCCGGATTGGCTTCTTCACTTTCCACGTACATTTTAACCCTTTTGGAAATTGGACTAAATCGCCCTTTTCGAACTCAAGTGTTTCACCGTCTTCCGATTCTACCTCCACTTCTCCTTCCAACACATAACACGTTTCCGTTTCAGAATAACTCCACGGAAATTCGCTAACTTCTTTTTCCCACGTGCCCCACGATTCCACACCTAATTTGTCCAATTCCTCTTCGGTTGGTTTTTTCTTTTTCATTTCTTTTATCAACTCAAATCGATTTTTATATTATATTAAAGACTAAAACACATAAAAAATTAACAGTTCAAGATATGCATGCCTAAAAGAGGATTAAAGGACGGACAAATTTCGATTATAATAGCGCTAAAATGAGGAACTCTATAAAATTCGTAAGAAATTAGATTTTCTGCTTTTGAACTATATGCTTGGCAATAACCTCGAATACCTTGTCAACATTTTCTCCAGTTTTGGAGGATACTTTAAGATAATCAATCATTCCATATCCTTCTTGTATCTGCCTTGCGTAGTCGTCTTGTACTTGGATTTGATCTTTTAAATCCCACTTAGTACCGACAAATAAAATAGGAATATCCTTATTTTCGGCCTGAACCAAGTCGAGCCATTTATCAAGATTTTCCAAAGTCTGCATTCTAGTGAGGTCAAACATGAGAATTACTCCCTTAGCCCCCATCACGTAAGAATCAAGCAAAAACCGGAACCTTGGCTGACCAGCAAAGTCCCAGATTTGCAGCGCAACGGAATCGCCATTCACTTCCAACTCCTTCAAGAAAAACTCAACGCCGATCGTCATCTTTGTGGAGGAATCAAATCTATCTTCTATATATCGCCGGATTAGAGTGGTCTTTCCTACCCCTCCATCCCCCGCTAGGATTATTTTAAGGATATATTTCTTTGACATTTTTGACAAATCTTGACAATTTTTATTTGGTAAGCGAGAATTTTATCAATTAAATTAACTTAAGAGTTCGGTAAAAAGAAACTTAGATTTTTTCTTATAATTCAATAATACAAATTCAATATTCTTACTTATTATAAAATCATTAATATAATTAATATTATAGTAGTTCATTAAAAATTTTTCCCAATTTTTTGCGAGGAAAAGATATGAATATTCGAGCAGATTATCAAAATCTTGTTATCGTGGATGCGAATTTTTTAATGGTTCCGGTACAATATAAAATTAATTTTTTGGAGGAACTCCAATTTCGGTTAGAAGGAAATACCGTTTTTATCATATATAAAAGAGTTTTGGATGAATTAGAAGCCAAGAGGCGGAGAGCGGATAATCGAAGCAGATTCAGAAGGGAATTACAAGCAAGTCTCTCTTTTTTAGAACGATTTCAGGAACAATATCCTATAACAATTAAAACCAGTAAGAGGAAAAAAACTCAACCTATTGATGATTTTTTATTAGAAAGGTGTAAATATCTTCAAGAAACATTCAATCAAAAACAGATCTATTTAGCCACGAACGATTATGAGTTGCGAAAAAAAGCGCGGGAAGCTCGTGTTAATAGAGTGTATATAAAACAGAAACAATATTTAAGGATTGAGAGGAGTTAATTCAAGGAAAATATGCGGCATAAGAGTTAAATCTCCGTTCTCGCTGCTATATCAATCGTCAGCAGCGATATCATAGAGGGTTGTATCAGGGACGGTATAATTATTTTCCACCTTTCCGCCAATAACCAATAAGAACCCCTCTTCTTTCATAATATATCGACTCTCAAAATTTTTTAATTTCGGTTCATAGTCTATATTTAGGTATGACTTCTGAAAAGAAAAAGGACGACACTGCATCGGTTCTTCGAAAACACCCCGATGAAATGGAGTTTGAAGAGATGATGGAGCGTTTATACGCGCGGGAACAGCTTTTTTCTGGTATGAATATCACAGATAAAGGAAGCAAAAGTTCTGATTAAGGAAAAGGTGCCCGGTGAGCCCTTATTTGAGAGATGATGGAACTTCATTAGAACCTATGTCTGTAGAAATGATAATTGTGTTTATTGTACTTATAGTTATGTTAGCTCTTTTTATATGGAATTTTTGAGGAATAGAGTAGAAATCGTATCGAAAAAGTTCTAAGAAAAGATATATAAAATATGAAGGATATAAGGAAGTAATACGATTATGTCTCAACTTGAACTTTACAGCTTATTTTTTACGGTAATTATTTCGTTTTTTTGCGGATTTATCATCGGAATTGAAAGAACCAGACAGAGAGCTCAATATGGAGCCAGAGATCATATTTTTTATTCAGTTATAGCAACCATATTAATTATCCTTTTTGAAAGATATTTTCAAGGCGAAGCTATTTGGATCTTGATAATAACTTTTGGTGGAATGGTGAGTTTCCTTCTAATTGGAAGTGTGTATCGATTATTTCATGAAGAAGATGCAGGATATACCACGACTTTATCAATGATTTTAGCCATGATGGTTGGAATTCTATCCTATTATAATTATACTTTGGCAATTGTGATATCCGTTATATTTCTTATAGTGTTATCAACAAAAAAGCAATTTTACAAGATAAGAAAATTACACAGGATAGAATGGACGGGGACTGTCGAGTTTATTGCGATTGTGGTCTTATTATATATTTTAATACCAGAGGGGATTACGATTGCAAATATCGAATTGGAAGCTATAGTAGTCATCTTTATCACTATTTTGGCTATAAAATATTTTAGTTATTTCCTATTACAGTATTCGGCTAAGCATAATTTATATTATATCTCTTTATTAGGGGGTTTTGCTCATAGTGAAGCTACAACAGCTCAGCTTGCGAAAGTAGGGGCTTCTTCTTCCTCTATCTGGTTGGTTATTCAGACTATGTTAATTCGAATGATATTAATTCTTTTATTGGGAGCTATAGCCTTATTAACATATGCATTTATTCCGATTCTCTTAACAGCGACGGTAGGTTTACTTGGATCATTTATAATCCTAAGAAATAAAAAAACAAACTTAGAATTTGATAAATTAAAAAACCCAGTATCTCTAAAAAGCGCCATAATATTCACCGGAACCTATGCATGTGCGCTTTTATTGATACTTTTATTAGAATATTTCTTAGTAGAAGATGTTTTATCATTTGCAATTGTAGCTTTTTTAATTGGATTGTTTTCAGGTGGAGCGTCTTCTTTATTTGTAGCGGGAAGTTATATGAGTGGTTTGATAACTAGTGGGCAAGCGATGATTTTGTTAGCTCTTGGCATTGCAGCCGCTATCTTAAATAAAATCTTTTGGTCCCTCAAGGCCTTAAACGAGCAAAAAAATAAGAAAAAATATTTTCTCCATTTGGTCTCCTATCAATCTATTACGATTTTTCTATTGTTCTCTAGCGTGTTATCAATTATTATCTTTTATTCATTACCCTTGTTTTAAATAGTCTTTATCAGTTTATTATATAATCACAAATAATCCCACTAACAGATGATAAAATGTTCATAGATATGATAATTGTGTTTATTGTACTCCTCGTAATGTTAACGCTTTTTATCTGGGATTATTGGCGTTACGATGTGGTTGCCTTGATGGGCTTACTTTTTATTGCAGCACTCGGAATCTTGGATTTTGATCAAGTGTTTAGTGGCTTTTCTCATCCGGCAATTATCTCCGTGGCGGCTATTTTAGTGGTTTCGAATGGTTTAAATAGCTCGGGGCTCACAGATATCATCTCTAAATTGCTCTCAAAACTTAACAACAATACATTCATCCAGATTTTGGTAATTTTATTCATTGTTACATTATTATCTGCATTTATGAATAATATCGGCGCTCTAGTACTCCTCATGCCTATAACGATCCGTTTGGCAAAAAATAATGATAAACATCCCGCAATATTCCTTCTGCCACTGGCTTTTGGTTCACAATTCGGAGGATGGCTCACATTAATCGCAACACCGCCCAATCTTATTATCTCTTCCTTCAGAGAAAGCAGCGGTCTGGGTGCTTTTAATATGTTTGATTTCACCGCTGTTGGACTAGGAATTGCCCTTATATGTATTTTATTTATTTCACTTGGGGGTTGGCGCCTCATTCCGCAACGAAAAGTTCCCAATACAGAGGGATATCTTTCACAAGTTAATAAATATCTTACGGAAATACGGGTACCTGAAAAAAGTAAAATTCTCGGAAAAAGAATTTATGATATTTCAGAAATTACCTCGGCGGAGATAAAAATACTAACTCTTATCCGTGGAGAGAAGAGGATTCAAGCGCCTTCTACCTTAAAAACACTACGGAAAGATGATATCCTTATTGTTAAAGGGCATCCTGATGATCTTAGGATTTTAGTTGATGAAACGGGAGTTGAGCTTAGTGAAAAGCGAGAATTTGGAAAAGATATATTAGGATCTGAAAAAGTAGAAATCTTAGAAGTTGTAGTTGGCCCCAATTCAATTATGAACAGGGAAACTGTAAAGTCTATTGATCTCTTTAATACATATGGCATAAATCTTCTTGCCATCTCTCGTCGTGAAGAAAATTTAATAACAAGGCTAAAAGATATTGAAATAAAGGTGGGAGATGTATTATTGATTCAAGGTCGTAAAGATATTTTAAATAAGACTATTTCAGAACTCGGATGTTTACCCTTGGCTGAGAGAAAATTAGAATTCGGAAAGTCTCGTAACCTCTACATTGCACTTGTCATCTTTGTTGGCGCGGTGGTTATCACAACACTCAATATTCTTCCCGTTCATATTGCATTCTCTATTGCCGCGTTAGCGATGATCGTTTTTAAAGTTGTTACATTACAAGAAGCGTACAAAAGTATAAATTGGCCAGTAATTATTTTACTCGGGGCATTAATCCCGTTTGGTACGGCTTTAGAAGTTACCGGCGGATCCGAACTTATCACTTCCTTAATATTGGATTCTGGTATTACTTCCCCCCTTCTTGCGCTTATTATCATTTTAATTATCACTACTCTATTAGCGAATATTGTAAATAATGTTGATGTGATTATAATGACTCCTATAGCAATTACCACTGCAACAATGCTCGGAGTATCGATTGATCCATTTCTTATTGCAGTCTTGGTAGGTGCCTCCGCTCCATTCCTAACGCCCATCGGACATCATTCAAATGTATTAGTAATGGGTCCAAGTGGTCTTAAGTTTACTGATTATTGGCGGTTGGGCATTTTCATCGAGATTATTCTCGTTGTTGTCGGGGTGCCTATAATTTTATTGTTTTTTCCATTTTAAGGACTTGAGTAGAGATTATATTGAAAAAGGACAAATATGAAATACGAGAAAAAATATTGGGAGAACAAATGTTCAACATGAAACCATTATCCTTTATTCTTTGGATAAATTGATAAAATAAGACACCGCATTTCCGACCAACCATCCCAGTATAAGAAAAAATACTTGACCACTTCCACAATAACTCCCGATTTGGTTCATATGTTTCAATAAAACTCTCTTTTTTCTTAGTTAAACCAAAAGTTACGAAGATTGTAAAAGAATCTATGATAAGAGTAAAAGGCTAAAATAATTATTTCGGTATAATTCATATTATAGTCTTTTGCATAAGTTTTTTACATTTTATAATTCCGGTTTTTCTAATTGATAGCAACTTTAATCATATCTACCCTTAAGTCTGAAAAGAAGCATGATTAAAAATTATTATAGCAAAAGACAAAATATCTATCTAAAAAAAGAAATTTAAACTTTTTATGGGGTTCGTCTTCCAAGAACCTTCCCCCTCTTACATCAATGTGGTTCTTGGATTCCCAGTAAAATTAGTTTCTTGTTACTTCGAATCCCTCTAAGTCCATTTTTCTTATAATAGAGGGTATCATTTTTTTGTAGCGAATGTTCCCCGTCTTTTTTTGTAAAAGTCCCAGATCCCTCTAAAATTAAAAAAAATACCGCATAGGATTCAGGATGAGGGGGGATTTCTTGATTTTTACCCAAATATACGAGAACGATATTGAACTCTTCAGTTTTGAGGAGATCTTTTTTGAAAATTCGCTCTCCTGAGGCGTCTATTTGAGCCTTTATATTCTTCCAGATCGCCTTTTTATTGTTTATTTTTCTTCACCTTAATGATCTATTTTGAAAGATTGATTAAAATGGGTGGTTATTTCATCATCTTTTTCATTTTTTTCTTTTTTTTATTCTCTCTGCCAGCTTCCGAGAATCTTTTTACCATGGTTTTTTTCTGGACGTAAAACATTACTATGAATGCCATGATGGTCCAAATGATTAACCCTATTAGGCTCATTTCCAATGGAATTAACGTTGGTTCACGGACACTGTTCCTTAGAATTTCTGTAAGAAAAGTCACTGGCGATAAAAGATAGATAATTGCTACCGAACCCGGCACTGCTGTAAGAGGGATAAACACGCCCCCGATAAATAACAAGGGAAATTTCACGAGATTCACAAGAACCATTATATCTGATGTTTGATCGGTTGGCTTAGCCGAAACGAAAAGCCCAATTATAGAACCCAAAACAGCCATCAGTGAAATTCCAACGAAAATTAAGAATAATGATAATGGTGAGGCAATTAACGCGAAAATGGGGATTAAAAAGATAACGGCAATAAGCGATGTAATTATGACGGAGTAGACCGTTGAGGCAATGATAATGCCGGATAAGATCTCTATTAGTGTGATTGGGGCACCCAACAAGCGTTCCAAGGATTTTTCCCGTGTTTCTATTGGCAATATGACCGGGCTAATCGCGGTTGCGGTAAAAAAAGAGGTCATTGAAACAATACCTACGAAAATTTGACTTAGAGTAATTTGTCTGCCCAAGATCCATGACAATACCATGAAAAAGGGAAACATCAACCCAAAGATTAAGACAGGGCCTTTTTTAACGTACAGAGTTATATTTTTCTTCGTTAACATCCAAATATTTTTCATAGAGTCTAAATTCATATTTAAATTCATTCTACATCCCCTCCTTATTTTTAGATTCTGTGTCAACCTTTACTAAATGAATGAACACTTCCTCCAAAGAAGTTTCTTTTAAGGCAAAATTTTGAATCTTTATGTCATTTGTTTTCGCATAATCGTTAAATTTTGATGTATCTTCAAGAGGATTTTCACTGATAACCCTTATTTCGTCTTTATCTTCCTTAATTGCTTTAAAAAAGGAACTAAGGTCTTGTTTGTGCTCCTTCGAGATGCCCCCTTGAACTTTAAAAATTAAGGTTGAGGTGGGCTTGAAATTTTTGCGTAAATCATCGGGATTTTCATCGGCGATAATATTTCCGTGGTTCATTATCAGTATTCGATCACAGATTTGTTGGGCTTCTTGCATGTCATGAGTGGTTATCAAGATGGTTTTCCCTGCTTTCTTAAGGTCAAGAATTTGATTGCGAACAATTGAAACAGAGAAAGGGTCTAACCCACTCGTGGGTTCATCTAAAATAAGAATTGACGGTTCATGTAAAAGCGCTAAGCATAAATTAACGCGTTGTTTCAAGCCCTTTGAAAGAGTTTTCATTTTAGCATTTATTTTATCAGTGAGTTCAAAACGATTCAATAGTATCTTCCCGCGGTCTTTTATCTCTTTTTTCGACAATCCATACAGCGTACCTGAGAAAACCAGATTCTGCCAAACCGTATAATCCGAATATGCATTACTCACTTCAGGAACGATGCCAAATTCTTTTTTTAACTCTTTTGGATTAGAAGTTAGATCCTTAGAATATATCTCGACTTTAGAATTGTTTTTTAGCTGAAATATTCCCGTAATCAATCGAATTGTGGTAGTTTTTCCAGCTCCATTCGGACCTAATATTCCCGCAATTCCTCCCTTATTAATTTTGAATGAAACATCATTGACCGCAGTTAGAGCTCCGAACTTTTTTGTCAAATTAAACGCTTCAAGCGCAATTTCCCCGGTAGAGGTCGACATTATTCGCTCTCCTTGGGTTTTGATCGATTTAAATATTCTTGTCCATGACATTTAACAATTTGCTCATCCGAACAACATCCTTCTTTAAATGACTTCCGAATTTCTGGTTTGCCACATTCACATTCGTGTGATTCTTTTTTAGATCCCATTTTTAATCAACTCCGTAAAAATTATAATATATATTTTTATTATATAAATGGAAGTATTTATATTTTCCAGAGGGAAGTAATGAAGTAACTTCCTACCTATGAAGTATTAAAGGGAATTTTTTTATGAAAGAATCATCTAATAGATCTCACGAAGAAGAAAAAAATAAAAAATTAACTTGGCATTGTCTTGAACACGAGAATAATAATGATTGTGTTGATGAATGCAAGGTCCAAAGAGTTTTAACTATGCTGGGGAAGAAATATCTAATGCCTATTATTCGCCTATTGTTGATTAATAATGTTATGCGATTTAATGAAATTTTAGACGAATTAAAAGGTAGCCCCAAAACTATAACCGCTCGATTAAGAGAATTAGAAAAACACGGATTAATCAAGAGAAAACAATTCAACGAAATTCCTCCAAGGGTTGAGTATTCCTTAACCGATCAAGGAAAAGACCTCGAGGACATATTTGAAAGATTAGCTAATTGGGCTCTAAATCTTAAGACATTCAAATAAAGGGAGATCCTTGATTCGTTGACAAGCAACAAAAGTCACTTTGAGTATTCCAAAAAAATAGTTCAAAAAGGAATTTATACCGCTTTATGTTTGGAAAGGAAAAGGACTACGCTAAATTAACAAATATCTTAGAGATTACGTTTCTTTAAATGCTCTACCTTAAATGTATATGTTACATAATTTTATAACTCAAGAAAGATATTAGTATAATGATTTATTCAAACTGAAATTACAATCTAATTTAGTAAAATGAAATATACGTTCCCAATTGTCGGAATTGGATGTTCCGCTGGCAGTTTAAAAGCATTAGAAACATTTTTTGAAAATGTCTCTGATAAGCCAGATATGTCATTTATTATAGTAAAACACATGGATCCAACTTATAAAACAGAATTAATTAGTATCCTCGCGAAAAATACGAATTTAGAGATAAAATTCATGGAAGAGAAAGAAAAAATTGCTAAAGATATTGCTTATATAGTCCCTCCAGGAAAGAACGCATCCCTCAAAGAAGGAAAATTCTATCTCAAAGACCCGGAAAAACCGAGAGGGCAAAGACTACCCATAGATTTTTTCTTTCGTTCCTTGGGAAAGGAATTAGAAAATAAATCGATTGGTGTTTTAATGTCTGGTACGGGTACAGATGGAACATTGGGATTAAGAGAAATTAAAGGTCGGGGAGGAATTGCGGTCATTCAAGATCCTAAAGAGGCAGAATATCCTGGTATGTTAAAAAGCGCCGCTTCTCACGTTAATATTGATTATGTTCTTTCTATTGATGAGATACCAAAACAATTAACTCGTTATGTAAAAAATTATGCCAAACCCTTCCCTAAGATGAATTATACCCACCTATCTCAACAGCTTGATCGTGATCTCAATCCTATTTTACAAGTTTTAAAGAGGAACAAGGGACAAGAAATTTTAGTATATAAAAATTCTACCTTAAGCAGAAGAATTTCAAAGAGAATGGCAGTTAACAATATAGCACAAATTAAAGAATATGCTCAATATTTAAAACACCACCCTACTGAAATAAGGGACCTTTTCTCTGAAATTTTAATCGGGGTTACAGAATTCTTTAGGGATAAGAGCACTTTTGAAAAGTTAAAAGATCTTGTCATTCCGAAAATAGTTAGTAATAAAGATAAAAACGATAAAATTCGAATTTGGATAGTCGGTTGCTCTACGGGCGAAGAAGCCTATTCAATTGCCATCCTACTTAAAGAATATTTGGATAAGAAGCAAAAAAATAATAAAGTAATGATTTTTGCCAGCGACCCGAATGAAGTTGCCATAAGCAGAGCCCGATCAGGAGTTTATCCCGAAAATGTTGGGGTTGATATCAAGGACAAATACCTTGAAGAGTACTTCAATCAGGAAGATAGTACTTATAAAGTAAAAAAGGAGATTAGAAACATGATTATCTTTTCTGTTCATAATGTTATTACAGATCCTCCTTTTTCTGATTTGGATTTAATCAGTTGTAGAAATCTTTTAATCTTTCTGAAAATCGATATCCAAAAAAAATTATTCGACATATTTCACTATTCATTGAAAAAGGAGGGTTATTTATTTCTCGGAAATTCAGAATCGGTACGAGACTTCTCCAAATCGTTTTCTGAAGTAGCTAAAAATTCTAAGATATATAAGAAAGAAGAAAAAACCATTCACAGAGTTCCGCATTTAAGAGCTTTTCCTCCATTAATTGATCACGAAATTACAATACCAACCGAGGATAAAACCCTTGAAAAAGAAAAAGAGGAAAAAGAAGAATTAAATTATCAAAAATTAATGAATAATCTCATTCTAAAGGAATATTCTCCCTCAAGTATAATAATAAATGCTGATAATGAAATAATATATATCCATGGTCGAACGGGCAAATATCTTGAACCTCCAGTAGGGAAAGCAAAATTTAATATTCTTAAGATGGCACGGAAAGGATTAGATATTATATTAACTACTGCGATTAAAAAAGCACGAAATTTGGGAGAAGAAATAAAATTTAAAAATATTGATATAAAATCTAATGGCGATAAGATTAGAACAAATCTAATCGTTCGCCCAATAAGAAAGCGTTATGAAAACGAAAAGCTTTTATTGATTGTATTCGAGGAGAGTTTTATAAATTCCATCGATTTAACAGAGAACAAATTCGAAAACATAACTGATAAAATGGCTCAAAGGCGAATAAAACAACTTGAAAACGAATTAGAGGCAACTCGAAGTCATTTAAAAGCGACAGTGGAAGAGTTAGAGAATGCCAATAAAAGATTACAATCTGCAAATGAAGAATATCAATCGTCAAATGAAGAACTAAAAAGCACTAGCGAAGAATTACAATCCTCCAGAGAAGAACTGCAATCTGTAAACGAAGAATTGATGAGCGTTAATAATGAACTCGAAAATAAGATCAGAGAATTAACAAGGTTAAACAACGATCTTAACAATCTTATCAGAAGTAGTCAGATTTCGACAATATTTTTAGGGCCCGATTTGGAAATAAAAAGATTTACCCCTCCTGTTAAAGAGATATTTAGAGTAATTGATAATGATTTAGGAAGAAATATACGCGATATCTCTTCAAAGCTTAAGTACGATAACTTAATTGATGATATCTTAAAAGTACAAAAGGATTTAAACTCCATTGAAAAGGATGTTGAAACTGAGTCCGACAAATGGTATAGAATGCGTATAATGCCCTATAAAAGCGAAGAAGGGCGGATAAAAGGAGTCATACTTACATTTTTTGATATCACGGAAAAAAAAATAACCAGAGAGAAATTGAAAAAATCGGAGAAAAAATACAGAGAAGCATATAAACGAACAGAATTTTATCAAGATTTGGTTACTCACGATTTTAATAATCTCTTAACTATTCTCAATTTAAGTTGCAATCAGCTTAAAGCAAATATTGAGGGGAAAGATAGAGAAACAGTAGAATTGATGGAGGAGCAAATCAAGAGAGGTGCAAAATTAGTAGAAAGTATTCAAAAACTTACCCGAATTGATAAAAGAGTTGCCCAAACTACTCCCCTGGATTTAATAGATATGATAAAAAAACAAATATCCATTGTCGAAAAAGATTTTGCAGAAGAAAATATTGAAATAAAATTTGATTACCCCGAAGATTCACTCATCGTTTACGCGTCAAAGTTTCTGGATGAGGCGATACAAAATTTACTTAATAATGCAATAGTACATAACGAGAGTGAAGTTAAAAGAATTAATATCAAAGTAGGAAACTATAAACAAAAGGATAACGAATTTTACAAGATCTCTATTGAAGATAATGGCATCGGAATAAGGGATCAACAGAAGGAAATCATTTTGGAAGAGAGACCTCCCATTAAAGATAATACTAGTAGGGGATTGGGTATTGGGCTCTCAATTGTGAAGAAACTCATAAAGATTTCCAATGGTGAAATTTGGATTGAAAATAGAATCGAAGGGGACTATACTAAGGGGTCCCGAGTTGTTTTACTATTGCCTAAGTATGAAAGGTCTGAATAATTTGAATAGGTACCCTTTTTATTTTATTTATACAAGAGAACCCTTTAAATAAGGAATTTACTAGCCGAATTATGTCTTGATCGGGCGGAGATTCAATAATTTCATAAAAGATACTCTTGAAACTCTTTTTTTTTAATATGAATGTACTTCTAACCCAGGAATATTTTCATAATGAGTAACATTCCTTGTTAAGATTTCATTATATCCATTCACCAGAATAATACCTGCAATTAACACATCAATTTTTCCAATAGGAGTGCCTTCCGCATCTAATAAAGCGCTTATCTCTGCGGATTTTCTAACAGCCTTTGGGGTGAGATCAAATATCTCAATATCATTGAGCAATCGGACCAATTTTTGTTCTTCTTTTTTCAATTTTTCTAAAAAATCTCCGCCATTTTGAAATTTTTTTGATAATGGAGGAAAATAGAACCCATAATAAATTTCGTAGAGAACTGGGACGGGAATGGCAAAAATTGAATCTTTATGCTCCGCAAAAAAACATGCTATCCCTGGATTTCCCCGTAAAAATGCAATTATCGCATCGCTATCCAGAAAAATCATCCAATCTCTCCTTTATTCTTGATTCCATATTCTTGTTTGCCGATTCTCGGAAATTTTCTACAATCTGATCAAAATCCTCGGGAAGATCTGCCCACGCACCAAAATGTTTCATTAATCGGGAAGATGTACCCGTTAAACCTTCATCCAACAACTTTTCAATAACATCTGAAAAGCTTTCATCGTTCTCTTTGAGTTTTTTTAATTTTTTGTACAAATTCAGCCGAATAGAAATATTTTTAGATGCCATATACAGTCCACATATTTATGTAGATAATCTACATATTTATATTTATTTTTTAACACATTCAAGTTTAATGAATTTTTATTTGTCTTTTGCTGAAATTAAAAAAAAGAAAGGTTATAAGATTTTAGAATGGCTTACTGGTGCTTTCGATGAAGGAAAATTAATAGTGCCCCACACACACAGGAGACCATCCAGCAATGGGAGATATGCCCGAAGCGAAACCTGTATTCGATTTGGATTCGGCAACCCTCATCTAACAAGTAAGAGAGATGGTAGATAAAGGCACGATTAATGGAAAAGAAATTGAATGTCCGCCGACGCTGGATATCGGGGGAGCGGCCAATCCAAATGCGGATCCGATGATGGCTGAAGTGCTCAAAATCAAGCGAAAAGCTGAAGCGGGCGCAGAATTTTTGCAAACCCAAGTCGTCTATGATATCGATCGGACCATCGAATTTTTGACCGAGATTAAGAAATATGGTGTTCCAATTATGCTCAGAATTTTCCCAATGAAGTCTTACGGCATCTCTAAGGGATTCGATATGTTTGTTCCAGTCGTGGAAATCCCAAAAGATATACTAGCGAGCTGGAAGAAGGTCAAAAAGAATGTATAAAAAAAGAGATATTTAAAATGTATATTTTTACTATTATTTAATAGAGAAGAATTAAAATGAAGATAAAAGTTAATAAACTTAAATTCTCAAAGTATGATCCTCGTGAGGAAATAGATAAAGAATATATTGAGGAATTGGCAAAAAGTATAAAGAAGGATGGATTATGGAATCCCATTCTTGTTAAAAGATTAAGTAATGGAGATTATGAAGTTATTTCCGGTGGACACCGCTTAAGGGCTGTAAGAAAATTAGGATGGAGCGAAATTGAATCAAAAGTTTTAGATATTGAAGAGGATTTAGGAGCAATATTTTCAATCAAGACCAATTTTCTCCAAAAAAATCTTACAGATATCGAGGAGGCAAAAGCGATCAAAAAAATTATAGATGATTTCGGTTATACCCAAAGTGAAATTGCCGAGAAGCTGGGGAAAAAGTCAAGCATGGGTAAGCAATCGTTTAGCATTAATTCTTGATGTAAGTCAAAAAGTGCAAGAGGCTTTAAAAACTGATACAATCTCAACCTCACATGCGGTATTACTATCACAACTTGAAAAAAAGGACCAAGATATTTTTTTAAAGTATCTTTTAAATAATAATCTAAACATCAACGATTCCAGGGAGGCACTTAAGAAATTTCAGAATAAAACTATTTACACTATAGGATATCAAGGTAAAAATTTGGATACATTAATTAAAATCCTGCAAGAAAATAAAATAGACTTGCTAATTGATATCAGAGATTCCGGAAAGAGCAGTCATAAACCAGAATTTAACTCTCAAATATTAGAAAGAGAGTTCCAAAAGTTAAAAATTGATTATATCCATAAACCAGAGTTAGGTGTAATATTTCAAATAAGAGCTCCTTACACAGCAGGATATATCTCAGATGATTCATTTAGGGGATGGTATGAATGGCATCTGGAAAAAATTGAATTTGAATTAGAAAAGTTTATCAAATTACTAAAGGAAGGCGGCAAGTGTTGCTTTATGTGTATGGAGCAATTTGCTAAACCAAATAATTCACAAAAACATTACTGCCATCGAAATTTCTTAGCCCAGAAAATATTGAATTATAATGAAAAAGATCCTTTACAAAATTTTGAAGACAGAATAGATCTCTGATTTATCCAATGTTTCACAAAAGAATTAGTTAAAAAAAATCATGTAAAATCTACAAATGGAGAGTGGATTTTGAGGGGTTAAGAGAGAAAGGTTAAGAGTTAAATACGACTAAACTTGATACTCATTCTTTCAGATTATTATAAAGGAGATTTATATAATAATAGTTTGGAAAATAGCGGGAAGGAAATAATCTTCCCTAAAATTTATCGGGTATTTTCGGCAAGCATTTAATCTCCGGAAGCTTCTCAAAGTGACGATCAAAAGTATAAATTTTCTCTATTTTCTTTTTTTTCATTATCAGATATGCCGAAATATCATTAGAATCCATATAATATTCTCCCATTTTGTCACTCGCATTCAGATACAACATTCTCGAAATGTCTGCAATTTCTATTGATTTATTTGAGTATAATCCCATAATAAAGGTTCTAAGATTTTCCCAAGACATGACGTTTTTAAGTAAATTCACAACCTCGGATAATTGGATTAGAGAAATGCAGTAATTATTTTCCTCATCATTTATTTTCTCCACGATTTTTTTCGCTTCTTGTTTGCACCATTGTATCTTTTTTGATAATTCCTTCCCTTTTTTCGGTTTAAAATAGGCGTAAATAAATAAGTTTGCATCTAAATAAATCATAGTTAGTCTCCTAAAAATTTTCGTATTTTTTATTCCCAAGCGCGGCTTCAAAATCGGCCCAATTGTCAAGTTTATCAATTAAATCTTCATCAAATTCTAAAGAGTCAAAAAATTTAGTTAGATCAATCTTCTTTTTGGGTATTATCTTAAGCATGCCCTCTTCTTCAAAAAGTATTACTTCATCAGTTTCTTTAAGTTCTTTTTCCCTCCATTTATGGGGTAATACAATCCTTCCTTGAGAGTCTACTTTCCTTACTTCGGTCTTCATTGTTAACAATTTTATATTTTAATCAATAATTACAGAAATATAATATTTTCCCAGAATATAAATATATTGGTAACAAAATTCTAATTCCCATTAATTTCATCTTGGCTCATTTTTCCATAAATTATGGAGACATTCGGATTGGAGAGCAAGCATGCTTCCATGAATTAGTCGAAGGGGTCCAGCCATAATATGCGGTTAATCCACGCTCGGGATATGAGGATATTATTCCTAAAAAATTTCTGTCATAAAAAAAAGAGAATAAAGAATAAACGATAAAAGATAAAAACCTTTTCTTCTTATTAGAGGTATGTGGGCATTAATAAATATTCTTTTCTTCTTTCTCTCTCTGTTTTCCTTTTCTTTCTTCTATTTACTCAGTCTTATACCAAAATATCTCGAACGATTTTGGGATAAAAGCGCATGGGATATTTGTAGTAAATTTCGGGCCGTTGCTATGGTTTTTGAGTTTATTTGTCTTGGAAATATTGTTTTATGGTGGTGGTTTCCCGTGCGTTCTCTGAGTTGTTCAATTTTCCCTTCTGCGTGGATAAGCTTGGTGATTGGAGCTATTATTTTAAGTATAGGCGGGCTCAT
>JAWOCD010000009.1:0-7103 GCA_046483985.1 Promethearchaeia archaeon | reverse complement strand
TCATATAAAATTGGAAATTGGAAATTTTCTGACTGTCAAAGTATAAAGAAAAAATATTAATAATTTCATTATATTTTAACAAATAGGATATTTTATTATTATTTTAATATACGATAAGCCGATTATTGCTTATTGATGTTTGTTCTTTTCCTTTAGAGAAGATATCTATGATTTGGTGAGGTTTGAAAATGGAAAAAAACAAATTAGTCTATTTGGGAGGCTTTCTTTTTTTAATGTTGTTTTTATTTACTATCCCCCGACACTATGATAATGAGCCATCATGTCCAATAAATCAGAATGAAGATAGGGGGGATTTTGACACCTTTAATTTCCCGACATCAGCTAATGGACCCACTAGTTACGCTTCAAATCATTTTTATATCATAGAGGAGGATTTTAATAGTTTAGATGATTGGACAAAAGATACTTCTGGAGGGGGAAGCGCATACATTAACAATGAAAAATTAAGAATGGAAGGGGGAAGTGAGAGTAATGAAAAAAGTGTTTCGGTCCAGTATAATAAACCGATTCCTTCCTTAATTAGAGGAAAAATCAAATTTAATTATAGTATTATCTCAGGAATTCTGGGTACTCATAACCTTAAATTTGAAGTTTCTGGTGACGGGGGAGGTACTTGGGAAATACTTTTCGAAAAAACCTCTGGAAGTGGACAAGAGATTATCAATCTCGAACATGAAGGATATAATAGTCAATCAGATCTTGCTATTCGTTTCAAATTTACCGGATCTCGCAGTAATAATAACTATGCTGAAATTGATTTCATTACATTAGGAACCTATGAATTTATCTGGACGGAGGATTACGATAAAATCCCTCCGAATGATCCCCAGAATTTCAATCTGTTTCTCACTCCCAATTTTGGATCTTATATGAATGATTTAGATACGGACAACGTATCAATATGGTATAACGTAAACGATGATCAAGTCCAAGATGGGAATAGAGTAAATTCAAGTAAAAGTGAGAATAATTTTACACTAACAATCCAAGACTCTGCCTATAGCTCCAGCGATAATGTCTATTATCAAATCTGGATAAACCATATTACCACCCATGAAATACATAAATCTTCCTTGGAGAACTTTACTTGTATTGATGAGGCACCTCCAAATATTAGTAATCTAAATACAAATGAAAGTACCTACGAAAATGATATTTTATTGAGTTGTCATGTAGAAGATAATCAGAATGGGGTTGGTTTGCAAAATGTAACCTTGGATATAAATAACGAGACGGAAACTGATGATGATATCTTAATTCTTTCAAATCATAGTGGTTCCATTCCCGAAGGTGGAGGTGATTTTGAATTTCTTATTTCTTCTGAATATTTATCCGCCAAAAAGAATTTAAATTACAAAATCTATGCAGAGGATAAGAATGGAAATCTAAATGATACTGTGGACGAATATTTAAATATTGGAGATAATATAACTCCTTCAGTGTCTTTCAATGCTGATAATTCTGAGGAAGGTAAAATTGACTGTTTTAAGAATTTAATTGTTAATTATTCAATCACGGAACCTATAGCGGCGAGTGGATTAAAAAATGTCGAATTATTGGTCAAGATTGGATATAATCCTCCAGGAAGTGAAGAAGATTACAATTTTAGTGTAAAACCTATAGAACCGATCACTTTGACTGGGGGAGTTTTTAACTTTAATATCTCGTATTCTAAGTATGCGTATAATCAGACAATATACACCTTCATTAATGCAACAGATGATAATAATAACAGTTATATTGGTTTTAATGATGGGAGTGTTCACCAGATTCAGATTACTGATAAATCTTCTCCTCGTGTTATTCTCCTCTCAGATTTGACCGCTTGTAGTTATCAGGAAAATAAAACCTTAAAATTTGATGTATTTGAACCAAAAGGAGGAGCGGGGATTAAAAATGAGTCAATAAAATTCTACTATCAACTCAATGAGAAATTTACTGATCCTCAGAGCCTCAGTGCTAATGTTTCCAAATACGGCGGAGTGCTGAACTTTCAATTAAATAGTTCCGATCTAAATTGGAAATACGGAAATATTACATATTTTCAGTTTAATGTTTCTGATAGAGATGGGAATTTAAATTCGACGAACATACTAAATTTTAACATCACGGATAATATTCTTCCAAAATATAATGAAACTTTAAGACGTAATACCAATGGTTGGGTTTACGATAATTACAAACTAATGAATTTCACCGTTGAGGACCCCGATTTTAAAGAGGGTTTTTCTAGCGGAATTGGGGATATCGAATTATATTATAGACCCGGTGGAGAGCCCGATGCGTCATATCACTCTGGTAATTTAATTCAAAGTGAGGTTGCTCCCAACAAAAATACATACACATTTAACCTAACGTTAACAGAAAAAATGTATGAAAAAAGCCCTACAATTTACTATAAATTAAATCTCACGGATATTGCTGGCAATTCTCTTTCAAATGTGACAAATTCATTCCAAATATATTCAAATCCTTATATTATTACTTCACAAGAGACTTTAGATGAGGTAATAGGGAGTACCACCTTCACCATTGATTTTGACTTGAATTTCAACTGCAGTGTAATTTACACGATCTATCGGAATGGAGATACCTATAAGAAAACCACATTTAACTATATCGATCATTTCCACAGACAATTTGATCTTCCCGAAGATTCGTATGAAATAGCCTTTGAATTTCCCGGAACTGGAGATTCCTATACATTTTCTACAGAATTAGATATTACCCCCGCCGAGCCGATTGATACGTTAGATATGAAAATTTATGGGTCTGAAGTAGTGAAGCTCGAATGGAAACCGCCCACAGGTGCGGACTCCAAAACCGTTTATAAAATATACCGATCCACAGATGCAGATTTTAATGCAATAGATGGAACTTTAATTGCAACCATTAGACCGGGAGATTCATTAAGTTATGAAGATGAGTCGGTCGAACCGGGAAAGACCTATTATTATAAAGTGATCTCGGTTGACAGAGTTAATAATATTCAAACGGATTCCGCACAAGTAAAGGCAAGTGTCCCCACGAGCCCTGTGCCAGTAATAATTGCCCTAATCGTTATCGGAGCGGCTGTAGGCGTGGGCGGTTTTATTGCTTACGAAAAGATCACCTCAAAAAAGCGAGAAGAAATGTTTTCAAAAGTTGATATGAGCGAATTAGACCTTGAGGAGGATTTTGAATCAGATATTGTGGTGGAGGATAAACTAGAGAAATGGGATACCATTCAAACCAAAGCAAAAGCGAAGCCCGCTCCAAACGCGGTACAATCGGAATCCGGGTTTGAATTTTCCGAAGCTGAAGCGAAAGGCACATCCAAACTTCCGGCTGGATCATACTGGACTCAAGCATTAAAGCGGCTTTTAAAATATGCAGTAGAAACCGAATTGAATAAAGATTACGGTAAAACACTAAAAGCCTATACTATGGTAAAACGGATCGCCCAAAAAATGGACAATACCGCCCTTCTGAATAAGATTGAGAAGAAAATACATAATCTTTATCAGGGGATTGCATAGATTTACGTTTTTCTTTTCAATTCTCTTTATTTCACTTCCATGAGATTTACTCGGACAAAAAACGGTTATATCTCAAATAGTCTAATTGAATCCTTAGTATTCTAAAAACATAAAATAAACACGAAAATATTAATAATTTCGGAAATGTTGAATCATAGAGAAAATATAATAATTTCATTATATTTTAACAATTAAGGATATTAAGGTATTTCATATAAATATGGGAATCGTACTATTTATTATCGATAGTTATTCTACTTACTTTAGATTTAAATGAAATTTTTATATGTGAATTTTGAAAATGAATATGAAAAAAAATAAAGATAAATTACTTTACTTAAGCTGCTTTCTTCTATTTGCTTCGCTGCTGTTGTTTAATCCTCAACCTCGTGCCAGCGAAATGCACGAGCCCGTAAGTCGAACTGAGGGCATAAAGGATGATGATACCGTTGACTCTCCCTTGTCGGCCGACGGCACAACCGGTTATACCTCAAATTATTTTTATATCATCAATGAGCAATTTGATGATCAGACTTCTTTTGAAAATGATTGGGATGTAAATGTGGATGGGGATACTGCCAATGCTTCTATAGATGAGACAGAGGGACAGCTAGTAATGGAGGTCGGACAAACTACGGGATCCAATGAAATTGTTCGTGTAGAATATGCTAATGATATCCCCCCGTTCGTGAACGGAGATATTGAATTTTATTACAACGTGCCTAGTGGTACTCTAAGATTTCAACTATTTAATGGAACCAATTGGAACACAATAGACTCATTCTCAGAAGACAGTGATTCGTATCCCATCGACCTTGAACAGGAAGGTTATTCCGACGAATCCGATTTTGGACTGAGATTTGAGTTTGAAGGTAGGAATAAGCAAGAAGCAAGGGTTGATAATCTCACGCTGGGAAATTACGAATTCTCTTGGACCGAGTTAAATGATACCATTCATCCGGATGATGATCAAGAAATGGATTTATATCTCAATCCCAACTTCACGGATTATATGAGCAGTATAGACACCAGCAACGTGTCACTACGGTATAATGTTAACGATGAAAATATACAAAACGGAGAACAAATAATCTCAGAACAGACGGAAAATAATTTTACATTTACGATCCCCTCATCTAATTATGTTTCGGGCGATACCGTGTATTATCAAATCTGGATAAAGCATGATTCAACTCAAGAAATTCATAAATCAACCATAGCAAACTTTACATGTAAGCATGTCATACCACCAAATATAACGGATGTGGGACTTAACCAAACAGCAAAATATTACGAAGATGTAGCAGTTGAATCCCATATTGAGCCTCATGAGAATGGAACTGGTTTGGACGAAGTGGAAATGTATATTTCATATGATAATAAAGAACCAAACTCCTCTGATACGGTTATTGAATCTAACTACACCGATAGCGAGACTGATATTCCATCGGAGGGAGGCGATTTTGAGTTTGTTATCCCTCATCATAATCTGTCCGCGAGAATTCCTGATTATTATGAATTATTTTATACTATCAACGCTACGGATGGGCAAAATTCTGCATTATATAATGGGAATTTTACTATAGGAGATGATATTGAACCAAACATCAAATTACATGAAATTTTTGCACCAGATCATGGTATAGAGAACAATAGATCTCTTACGGTAAGTTATAATATTTCAGAACCTTCGGATGGAAGTGGAATGGGAATATCCCGCCCTTATATATTCGGAAAAGTAAATTCCTCACCTAATAATGCCTCGGATTATGAAATATTCGCCCAAGCGAATAATTCTCCTGGATATGACGGCGGAATTTACAACTTTACAATTGATGAAGGAAATTATACCTATGATGATTGGGTTCATTTCTTTGTAAATGCCACGGACAATCACGGAAACACGAATAGTAGCTATGCAGATCCATTCCCAAATAACCAAAGTGTATTTGTCAACGATACCATCTCCCCTCAAGTGATACAAAATAAAAACAATGAAGATGCCGCAAATTATAACACAAGTAAAACCATAACCTTCAATATTACGGAACCAGATGGGGCATCTGGGATTTGTAACGATTCATTAGTCTTAAAATTTTGGGTGAATGAATCGGAAACACCTCACGAATTAAATAAGTCACTTCCGCTCTCGGGAGGTGAGAGCAATTTTACCATCGGTCACGGGAATTACAGCTATGAAGACACCGTATATTATCGATTGAATGTGTCCGATAACGCGAATAATAGTTATTCATCAGAAGTTAAACATTTCAACGTAACGGATTTAATCGCACCTACAACGACATTTCTCAAATATTCAAATGATACGGCGGGCATTGAATACAGGGACGACTTTAACATTACATTTTCTGTATATGAAGACCTTGATGGTTCGCTATTCGACTCAATAGAGTTATATGTACAAAACGGGAGCTCGGGAAGCTGGCTTAATGCAACAAGAGTGTATAAAACCAACAGTTCCCAGATTCTTGGCGATGACGGAGAATTTCAAGTTTATTTTGAAATTAACTCCTCTCTGACCAGTGCACGAGAGCCTTTATATTGGAATATCACCGTTGGTGACGAAGAAAATAATTGGAATTCTTTAAATGATTCTCTAAATATCTTTGATTTTGATCCTCCGAACATTGATTTTTCTGGTCATAATGGAACAGAAGAAACCGAATTTGAATATAATGAGGATATGGAGATCACTTATTTTCTAAGCGAGCCGCATGGTGCTTCAGGATTACATACCGATCGTTCGGAATTTAAGCTATATTATCAAATTGAGGAAGACCTAAAGAATGTGTCATTGTCAGAAGGGACCAATGTACCAGAGTATTCTGGTAACTTAAGTTTTATCATTCCAAGAAGAGAATTCAATTGGAGTGACGAAGTCTCAGTTTGGTTAAACGCCTCTGATCTGGAAGGAAATATTAATTCCACCAAAGACGAGCCCTTAAATTTTACGATAATAGATCTCACACCGCCCGTGATTGAATTAACTGAGGATGTGAATAGCAAGGAGGTATCTTATCATAATAATAAAACGATTGAATATTTTCCCGAAAAAGATTTTGACGCCAGCGAATTAGAAAATGCAACTCTCTATTGGAAAAAGGGTACAGACCCCAGCTTTACAAATTATGAGGATAAACTAACTAGAGAATTATCCGGATTTGGATATAGTAATTACTCGTGGATTCTCCCAGAAGATGTATTGAATTTTACTTATGGAGATGAGATCTATTTCTTTATAAACATCTTCGATGAGGCGGGAAATAATCAAACTTCAGAGGTAAATAGGTTTAATATAACCGATGAGGTTATCCCAGAATTCAGCGAGGATCTCGATTACAATGAAAGGGATTGGACATGGAGAGCAAATCGAGATCTGAATTTCACCGTGTATGAACCGGATTATCCGAACTCAAGCGGAATTGAATCCATAACGCTTTATTACAAAGGGGGCTCCGAGCCAACGGTTGATGATTATCATAACAAGACAACAATTAAAGGGGACGATATTGATCCTTCTCAAGGCCAATATCTCATAAAAGT
>JAWOCD010000041.1:0-3742 GCA_046483985.1 Promethearchaeia archaeon | reverse complement strand
ACAAAATGAAAGTATAGAAAAAATGGTAGACAAATTTATGGATACTTTTAATAATAGCTTTAATAATCAATTTACATCACAGTTTTTTTTCTTCTCTTTTTTCTCGTTCAAGTCGTTCTCTTTCCTCTCGTTTCTTTTTAATTTCCTCAATCCAAGAGTCTATCTTCTCTAAGAGTGCGGTTTTGTCTCTCCTATTAAGTCCATATCCCGCTTTTTCTTTTTGATATATATTGCTGGTCTTACTCATTTCCCACATTTTGTTTTGATGCGGCTTTTTGATTAACTCTGACTGGATGGTTACTGTTCTTAGATTATCCCGTGCCATTTCGAACGCTTTACCGATGGAGGGCATATCGTAATCTTCTTCGACTACGTATTTTAAATAGTAAAAGATCTCTTCTACATCACCTGTTGGGGCTGAGGGGACGGGCTTTATTTCTACTTGCGGATTTTTTAAGATACGGAGTTCAAAATCCTCTCGTTCTTCTCGATAATCTTTTGAACTCACATCCGATTTGGGAATATCCATATCGTACATTTCCGATGATTGTTTTACCTGTATTTTGGGGTATTCCTTCTCAGACGAGGCAGCTTTTTCTTCTAATTTTTTCCGCTCGAAATCAACGGGCCACTCTTTAATGGAGTCGATCCGGTCTTCAGCAGATAGTAAAATACTCCTTTTCTTCGTGAATTTTTCTTTTTGCGCTGGACTGGGGTGATAATCATCATCTGGTAAGAGGGTTCGGACATTTTTAATAATCGAAAAAGGATAAATAGGGTCATATTTGAGATTAGAATAGATATGTAGGATTTCGATAAAATTCTCTTCGACGATTTCTTGTTCCACAGGGGATAGCTGTTCATTGATAAAAGAATCAGCACCGTACTCTATTTTATCAAGTCCCGCAGTGGAGTTCAAATATCCTTCAGTTTCATACATCTTCATATTGTCTGAAACCATAATTGTGTTAAAATGATCCCAGGTCGCGCCTAATAATAAATGCCCCCAATCCTTAAGCCGGTAATTTTGAGGGTCTCGTATTTTATCCATCATCTCTAAGATGATTTCTTTGTTGGGAATAAAAACATTTCGCATGATAGCGCCTTTAATGAAGGTCTTTTGATTATCTGTTTTATTTGAGAGATCTAACGGAATTTTTATAATTTTATCGGCAATTATAACATCTTTATCTTGATTTAAAGTGACATTATCAGAAGAAGCCATAAGATCATATACAAAATCAGATAATACTAATCCAGTTAATATTCGACTGTCTGTGATATATTTACCTTCCTGCAATTCAAACTTTAGATAGTGATAGCCCAATCCGAAAAGAAAATAGAGAGTCCCTTTCTCAGTTTCCACAGCGCATTCTGTTCCCCCATAGAAGATCGCTATATCCTTTACAATCTTGGAGACCTTTTGTCCTACGTATTTGCCTAATGTCGGGTGTCCCAAAAGATCGCTCCAACTTGGAATGATAAAAAGCTGATTATGCTTTAAAACCGTATTTCTTTTTAGGAATAATTCACGCTTTTTTCGTTCCAAATGTTGGTCAGCCATGGAGGAATCGTCTTGATTTTGACTTTCTGAAGCTAATTCCTTTTTCTCCTCTTGGGGGATCTTTTTAATAGCAGGAAGTTTATTGTTATTTTCAGAGATGTCACTTGATTTAGAATTTGCACTTTCCTCTTGTTTAATCTTAAAATCCTTGTCTCCACTATCGTCATTTTCCATTTTTTTCACCAAGAATTAACTTAATGTATTGAATTTCATTAAATTGAATAGGATATAAGAAACTGTAATATAAATAATTTCCATTTTTTCCTTAAATTTAATTGGATTACCCCCGAAAAATGTTGACGCCTCTCTTAAGCGAAAGGTTTGAATCTAATCCCTTCTCGATATTTTCTTCCGAAATTAAGTCCACGAGAAAGGGAAATATATTCTCGGATAAAGCCTCTGTGGCGGTTCTCGGATAAGCTCTGGGCATATTGGTCACAGAATAATGGATAACTCCTTCCTCGATATGGGTAGGATTAGCATGAGTTGTGTGTCTACTGGTTTCTATACAACCACCTTGATCTATAGCAACGTCGACAATGACGGAACCGGATTTCATTGATTTAACCATTTTCCTCGTTACAACTCGTGGAGTCCTTGAATTGGGAATTAGCACGGTTCCAATTAATATATCTGCTAATTTCACGGAGTCCCTCAAGTTTTTTGTATTTGATTTAATTACGGTTATTCCTTTAGGCAATATATCATCTAAATATCTTATTCTGGAGCATTACGGCAAACTGCTCAGAAAGGGGTACATCTACGGGCTCATCGCCATCGAACGAATCGACCGGGACATCAATAGATTAAAATCTTCGGAAATTTTATTGTTTTCAAACTGCCTATGGGAACTTATACTATTAAAACTTATCATTAGAAGAAGAAAGTTAGCGTATTTCTTTCAATTCCTCAAAATGAGGCAACGGATATTATAATAGGCTTAAACTTGGTAATCTTCTATGAGAGAATAATATTAATGATTGGCTTAAATTAGTTATAAATTTATACAAAAATGTTGTTTTTAAGAACTACTTCAAATCACATTAAATCCCTAAAATTGAAAGGTGCAATGAGGAATCTTAAAATAAAATTGCCATGGATTACATTTTTTCACATTTTCTTCTGAATTTTCAGATAAAAATTTCATTTAATGTGAGCAAAAATTTGGGTATGATATCCTGTTCTATAACTCATAATGCTTATATTTTTAAATTGTATTTCAGAAAAAACATATAAGGGATAAAAAAATGAAAAAGAATAAGAATAATAAAAAAATGGAAACGGATAGATGGAATGAGATAGTTAGGAATCGGGAAGAAAAGCAGACAAGAGAAGAGGATAAAGACTGGGAAAAAAAAGAAGATGAGGAAGAAGGGGAATACGAAAATGAATTCCATGAAGAAGTATATGACTCTTCTTGAACTACCACTCCCTAAAGGACGGTGCTTTCTCACACACTAACGGGTAAATGTGGTCGAAATCTTTGGCACGAGTACATTCGAAGTAATTATTCGCTTAAAGGCGATATTATATATTGTATTCTATATTGTATTGCCTCCTATATGCCTTATCTTTGCCGTCTATGATAAATTTAACTTATATGAGCATTCCTCTTGATTTTCAATTAAGCCTTTTAAGTTTTAAATCTCCGTTTAAATAATCAATGCAAGCAGAAGTATTTAAAAGAATCATTAAGTTTAATGAACAAGCCTATATTCCAAACTGGATACTTCACTAAATGAGATTCTATAATTAATTATTTTGATATTTTGAGTGCTGAGAGTGGGAAAGGAACTGATATTAAAAATCTTAAAAGGAACACAATATTTTCAAACCTATAACAGGAGTTATTTGGGATTGATATGTCAGAAAAAGTTTTTAAGATAAGGATAAATTCATATGTCGCGGCGATCGTTATCACATCTGCCGTATTTGTGGGTATGGTCCTCCCATGGATGTCACTATTGTTCAAGGCGGCAGAATCTATGCCCGCCTATTACACGGTAATATATTCTGCGACCACGGCGCTTTTTATCGCGTCGGTATTTTATATTGGTTATACGGTTATTTTTCGTGTTATGCTTTTCAACACCGCAAAAGGGCTTTCCCAGTCCAAAAAATAGCGGGGATCTTCGAACGGGAAAATGAAAGCGCTCTTCTTTTAAGAATGAGTATCTC
>JAWOCD010000028.1:0-73635 GCA_046483985.1 Promethearchaeia archaeon | reverse complement strand
ATCCACACATGAGAATTCCTATAATGGTACTATATGGGTGAAGGGGGACTTTAAATGTTTCTTCGTCATATTTTTTCGTTTTTCTATATTTAAATATCGTTAAGGCTAACCCAGTTATCACACACATAAAGGAGATAATCGTGATTGAGGCATAGAATTCAACTTGTCCGCTTAATAATATTAAAATTGTCATAAATGCAGATAGTTTTATCGCCTTTGTGGGCGCATTAGCATCTTCATCTATCTTAGCATATTTTCTATCTACAAAATCATTGACAGAAAGACCTACAAGATTTCGGGACTGTGCCATTAAGGATACTCCCAAAGTAGCGAATAAAGAGAAAATGGCGCCAAGTAATACGATGAAGTAAATAATGTAATTTTGTGATACGGCGTCTAAAATAGCTATTTCACTATTTACTATCTCGGATATACTTGTAGAAAAGTATAAAGAAATCAAGACGATAAGATACACAATAGTTGTAATTGAAAGGATTATATAATAAGCTCGTGGAATATTTTTACGGGGGTTTTCTGTTTCATTAGCGATTGTACAAATATCCTCGAAACCAATAAATACAACAAATAATAACGCTGCTGCTGGTATTATAGAAAATATTCCTTTATGAAAGAAGTAATTTAAACTCCAAGAAATTGATGGATCGGGATTAATTAGTAAATATATCGAACCAATAATAAGCGAAATCAAAAGGGAAAACGTCAAAGGAATTTGAACTTTTGATAGGAACTTAGAACCGCGAATATTAACACCCGCCATAAGGATAATGAATAAAATGGCAATAGGTTGAATAAACACAGGATCTATCTGAAAGAGAATTATTACAAATGATGCAGTGGTATGGGCAACTAAAGCTCCATAAGCCATATTTGCCAGCCACGTTAGCCACCCTAAATATAAGCCTTTTTGTCCAAATGCCTCCTTTATGAAAATATAACCGCCTCCATTAAGCGGCTTAATACTAACTAATTCGGAGTAAAAGCTAGTCACAATGAGCGCAAAAATAGCACCTATAAGAAGGGACATAATTACAGCTGGTCCCGCAATCTCAGTTGCATGCCCCACTAGAGAATAGATCCCAGCTCCTGTAAGGGCCGATATTCCAAGAATTACAACTGAAGGAAGTCCTATTTTTTTTAGCTTTTCTGTATAACTTTTATCCTCCATGCTATCCTCGGGTTCTGGTTTATGTTCCATCTTATATCTTTTATCCTCCATGCTATTCTCGTGTTCTGGTTTATGTTCCATCTTATAATATTTTTTTAAGTTGAAAAAAAAATGTGTAAAAGAATTTACATATAGACATGTAGTATTAGTTTAAGAAAATCAATGATCCTTTTATAAATTTTGATTATCATTTCAAAACTATCTACAAAGCAATCTTAGGATAATCTGTTTAGAAATAGAGAAGGAGAGTGGGTCTTTTTTAGGGGTTTGGTTTTTTAATGAAAGATTCCCTTCATTCCAGTATCTTTACACTTATTAAGATTTTTTAAATCTTGTTTGTCCAACTTGGCCATTTTGTGAAGACCAGAATTAAGATTAATAATTCGAGAAGATGAATTGGTTTTCAACATCGGTTACAATAAGTCTGTAAGCAGAAAAGGAGAAAAATGATTTACAGCCATCATAGCGATTCCATCCTCGCACTCTTTATATTTACTATGATACTTTATATTTACTATGATAAATTCCAGCATTATTTATTAGGAGCTGGAGACTATCATATTTAGTTTGAAAATCCTTGACAAATTGCCGCACTTCGCTGAAAGACGACAAAATCACAGAAAATTAAATCCAATTGCGCATTAGGATTATCTGCCATAATATCTTGACGTGCTTTTTCTCCACGCTCCTTTGAACGACAAATCATGACCACTCGAGCACCCATATTTGCCAATTTTTTAGCCGTTTGTTTTCCAATACCCGAATTAGCTCAGGTAACAATTGAGATTATTCCGTCCAGATTAATGGATTCAAATTTTTCATTTTCATTCAGAGAATTCATAATAATCTAATCAATAGAGGAATTTTTAAGAGTTTAAATTATAATTTAAATTTAAGCCAAAGGATTTTTTTATCAAGAGGAGTCAAAACTATTTTATCCTTTTAGAATAAAATATTTATAGAACAATAGAATAATAATATTTCTGATAAAAATGTCAAATACTAAAAAAAATACCAATAAGAAGTTTTCAATCATATTTTTACTAACAGCGATATTTAGTATCATCTTTTTAGGAACATTGATAATTGCTTTAAACGATTTTATCAGAGATGCATTTTTAAACCTTGGTTCAGACGATGATGCAATTTATTGGGTCTTGGGAACTATCATTGTTTCGAGTGTTTTTGGACTAATTAGTGCTTATATGGTCTATAATAAGGTGAAGAATAATTATTCTCTTCGGGCAAAGATTCTTGCGGGTATTTTATTACCATTATTGATTTTGGGAACGATATTTGGAATTATTTATTCAGTTGGTATGATCGTCCCCCAACAGCGAGGGCCCTACCTTTCATGGATGGATGATCCCAGAACTACAATGACTATCAGTTTTGAAACGAGAAAAAAGCAAGATTTTAAAATAAAGTTCGGAAAAGGTCATGATGATCCTTCAGACTCACATGATTTATTGAATTTGGAAGATTCATTTAATCGAATAGAAAAAAGAGATTATGATGGATATTATCATTATACTATCACTTTAACTAACTTAGATCCGGATACTCGCTATTATTATCAAATCCCTAAATTTATAGATAAATTAAGTGATTTTAAAACAGCCCCCAATAGCACCACTAGTTCATATAAGTTTATCCTCTACGGAGATTCAAGAGAAAGTAACCGTATTGTGGGAAACCAACATTATAGTTTAATAGACCAAATGGAGACGGAATTAGATTTCAATGAATTCTCATTTATTATTAATACTGGAGATACTGCCAGAGAACATGATGAAATTAATCTCTGGAATATCCATTTTGATGCTATAAGAGATATCGCAAGAAACCTTCCTTATTTTGTAGCTTCTGGTAACCATGAGTGGAATAATGATGACTCATGGAACTTGAAAGATCAACCCGCATTAGACATTCAAGATTTCCCAGAGGAAGACAACCCAAGTAGCAATATATATTCATTAAACGAGGTTAGTTATTCTTTCGGGTTTTCAAATTCATTTTTCATCTTTATCGGTTATCCACATGCGGGCTCAAAGAATACAGAATATATAAACTGGTTAGAACAACAACTCGATATTGGAAATAGCTCATATGATTTTACATTTGTCTCTTTACATCGACCACCTTTTGATGATAGAGAAGGTGATGATGGAGATGATAATCCAGATATTATTAAGAATGAATGTCCTTTATTCCATAACTATTGTGTAGAGGCTGTATTCAATGGGCATAATCATGTCTTGGCTCATCAAAAGATTCAATGGGATCAAGACCCCTTTAATAGGGATGTCAATTATGTAATCTCTGGAGGGGGAGGCGCAAATCTTCGAAACCCCCAATATGGCAAATGGGATAATACATATAATATGGGTTTTTCAGGAAAAACGGAATTCTGTACTAAGGCCTATCATTATTACATTATTGAAGTTGACGGAGAGAATGAAGAAGCAACTTTTACCGCATACGAATTAGGAGGAAATGAATTAGAAAGATTTACCATCAATGCAATCAACTAAAAACTAAAGAAAGAAAATTTTTTAATTATTTTATGATTTTTTTGCTGTTTGAGTTTTATCTACTCTTTTCCCGAGTTCTTGAGCACGTTTTTCCAATATGTTATCAACATATTGTTTATCCTCTCGATAGGTAAAGAGTGCAATAAACCATGTCACAATATTAAGTATACCTGCAATAGCTGCGAAAATGAAGGCTACTGTATACCCATTATCAAAAATAACAATGAGACGCCCAGCGACAAAAGCACCTAAGGATACACCCAATTGGTCAACAAAATTTGCTAGTTGATAACTGGTGGCTCTATGTTCAGGTAAATTTATTTCACTAATAGCGCTTTGCCAGACGGGTTGATTCCCAGAACTAATAAATATCGCCACAAAAAGCAAGACTAAGAATAAGACAAAATTAGGCATTGCAAGTAATTCTGGGAGACCAGCACCATCGGGAGCTCGCCACGGTATTAATACGGCGGTAATGAAAATGGGCGTATAGGTGATTAATAATGTTAGACAAAATTTAATCCTCGTAAGGGGATCTTGTTTTTTTTCGTATACAATATCCGCAACTTTTCCCCAAATTGGTGGGCTTATAAAACGAATGGCTAAAAGCACAATTGCAAAGATTCCTGCCACCCCAAGCCCTAAATTATGTTCGCTAGTCAGCCACAAAGTTGCAAAGAGAAAAACTCCACCGGGAAGAGCATCAGCAAAATTGAGTATTAAAATGATATTAGATTTTCGTTTTAAAATTTCGGGGATATCTTTTGGTTTGATATAATAATCATATTCTACCCCCTCCTCTTTTAAAACATCTTCTAAGGCATGTTCACTTGCTCCACGCTTCGGCAATCGTATTGGGAACAAGATAAGAGAAAATAATAGGATTATAATTCCCGTTAACACATAGGGAGCTCGCCATTCCCCAAAAGCTAAAAATCCGAGAAATAGTACACCTCCTACTAAGCCTCCCACAACTCCAAAAAAGATGACCAATCCATAGTTAGTTCCTCTCTTCTCCGGAGGGGTAATGTCTGAAATAAGCGCAAAGATTACGGGACTAATAATTCCATTCCCCAATGCAATAAAAACTTGCGAAAGAAAGAAGAGCTCCCAACTTTGTGCAATACCAGAAAATATGCAGCTTATCCCTGTTAAAGTCCCTCCGAGAATAGCAACGGGCTTCTTGGAAATACTATCAACATAATAGCCGGCAATAAGTCCAGCCCCAGCAAACAAAAGGACCATTGAGGAAAGAAGGTCACCTGCCATGGCAGCATTTAATTTCCATGCGGGTTGTGTTTCAAAGATGGCGGGCTGAATGATAGCATAAACATTGTAGGCTAATCCCGTAAAGATACTGGTTAAAAGTGCAATAAGTATAGAAACTTTAATAATAAAATTGGTATCAGTTTTACTCTTAGCTTCATTATCTGTGCTTTTTTTCATATTTGAAGAGTTTCCAATGGAATTCCCCTTTTCTTGTGTTTCCATATTATAACCTCATTTTATTTTAGTTGGATAAAAAAATCTGTAATATAAAGTTTGTTTATTTCAAAATCAAAATTAAAAGATTAATAGAGATAATACAATAAATAATCATTTAATTAGAATTTTTCAGCCTTTCTAAGTTTTTGATTAAAATAGAGAAGAGACCATCCCTCCAAAGGTGAGTAAATCTCTCATTATAAATAATACGGAATTGAAAACAAATTCAGAGCCAATTTTCATGAATTTAAGTATAACGACTTTGTCCGGGCATTTTTTGATTTATGTCCCCCTCGGAAAATAGGAATAGAACCCGAAAGAGCTTCGATAATGGAGATGTCCAAGTTTGTCAAAGTTTTTTTCAACTAGTTACAACAGTAATCAACTTTTTAAATGCCTATTTTTTTAGACTCTCTGTTGTAATATAATGATAACCCTCCGCTCAATCCAAGAAAGATGGCTAAAAATAAAATTACAAAGCTAAAAAGATAATTACTTGCAATATGTGAGAGAGTAATGTGTAAAATAACAATTTCAATAGCAAGATTTTCGGTCATTATCAAACTAAATAAATAAAAAATAAAACCCATTGATAATAATTGAATATATGCCAAAATATCATTGAAAAGATAGATAATTTTTTTATGAGATTTATTCAATTCAATTATATATCCATCGCCTATTTTAATGGCAACTTCTTTATGTCTTCTTTTATAAATATAGTATATCCATTCTTTAAACGGAATGATATCAAGGATGATACTTAGAGTGGTAACAATACAAATAATGACGAGAATAATTAATAAGAAAATTTCAATACTGTTCATAACTGTCCATATTAATAGAATAGTTAGGAAAAGAAAAATAAACTTAATCCCCGCTAATGTTAATTTTATTGAAGTCCGATCGGTGATGGTCAAGAGATAATAAACAAATCCAATAAAAATGATTAATATACCAATAAATATTGAAGATATCATGAAGAAGAAGGCAGTTACTAAAAAAATTGTTCCATATACTCTTCTTTTGCTGCTGAAAAATAAATAAAGAATTAAGCCGAGAAATAACCAGAAAATTGCAACAATTAAACTAGATGTTTCTATGGATACTATAAATAAGATTGATATAAAGATTACCATAATTGTACTGTAGGGATGGAAAGGGATTTTAAATGAATCCTCTGTGTATTCTTCGGTTTTTCGAAATTTAAAAAGAGTGAAACACATAACCACCATTTTGATCATATAAGATACAACCGAAACAGATGCGTAAAATTCTATTTGACCACTAGTTAATATCAATGCCGAAATAAAAGCTGATAACCATACAGCCTTTACGGGAGCATTTGTTTCTTCATTTACAGTACCGTATCTTCTATCCATAAAATCTTTCCTGGATAGAGCATAAACATTTCGAGAGGAGGCCATCAGAGAGATCCCAGCCGTAGCTAGAAGGGCAAAAATTGCACCCAGAAAAACTATTAAATAAATTAATTGATTACCGGCAACAGCATCTAGGAATGCAACTTCACTTTGCGAAATTGCTGAGAGGCTTGTTGATGAGATTAGGGAAAGAATTACAATAGAGTAAATGATAGTGGCGACAAATAGATTAACTAGAAAAGCTTTAGGTATATTTTTTTTTGGGTTCTTTACTTCTTCCGCAATTGAACCTATATCTTCAAATCCAATGAAGATATTAAATAACATAGCTGCCGCCGTGAATACGGGAAATATTCCATAAGGCATAAAATAATCTAAATTCCAACTAATAGAAGTATCTGGGCGGAAGAATAAATAAATTGCGCCAATAATAAGACTAATTATAAGGGAAAACGTTAATGGAATTTGAATCTGTGATAAGGATTTAGAACCAAAGGTATTTATTGTTGCCATAAGAAGAAGAAAGGATATGCCAAGAGGGACACTAAAAATCCTATTTATCTGAAAAAGATCGAGGATAAAATATGCGGCAGTCTGACACACTAAAGCGCCATATGACATATTGGCTAACCATGTTAACCATCCGATATATAATCCTTTTTCCCCGTAAGCTCTTTCAATAAATATGAAGCCGCCGCCGCTTTTTGGATAAACACTTATTAATTCGGAATAAACGCCTGAAATAAGCAGTGCGAAAAAAAAACCAATAAAGAGGGAAATTATCACAGCAGGACCCGCAATGCGTACTGTAGGACTTATAAGCGAATAGATCCCCGCCCCCGTTAAAGATGCAATTCCGAGAATTACCAAGGCAAAAAGACCGATTTTTTCCCCAAATTCATCAAATCCGGGCTCCTCTTCTTCATCTCCCCTCTCATCCAATTCAGTTTCCAATTCAGTTTCCGATTCAGTTTCCGATTCAGTTTCCAATTCAGTTTTCATGCTCTATCATTATCCTTTAAATATATTCTTATCAATTTTTAAATTATAAAATTCTATTCCCGGGATTTAGGATTTTTCCAAATGAAAAAATCCAGAAATAAGCATTAAGATGGAACTTACTATCAAGAATATAGCGATTAAATCAACAAAAGCCTTATCAAAACTCCCATTAAAGAATCCGAGAAATATCCCTATCGGGAATAGTAAGAAAATAATTGCAAATCCAATTAAAATTCCTCCAAAAAACTTAGAAAGTCTATAAATTGCACTTAGAACTTCTAATCGATGAATTCGGCCTTCCTTATCTCTTATTTCTTTTTCTTGATTCTTCAATTCTTTTTTCAAGTTTTGAAAACTTTCTTTAGATTCGCTAATACTATCCTCAATGTTTTCTTTCGCTTTTTCTAATTTTTCGTATTCTTGTTTGGTATCCTCCAACTTTTCGGTGGTGGCGACTAAACGTTCCTCTCGCTCTTCATATTCCTTAGTGGCAGAGGCAATTCCTTCTTTAAGATCGTTTAAACGCTTTTCATTAACCTCTATTAAGTCTTCTTTGTTTCTGATTTCTTCCTTAAGGGATTCTAAAGTATCGTTTAATTCTTGAATTCGTGATTCTACCTCAAGGACTTCCTTTTGCTTATCCTTCATTTGAGTTTTATATTTTTCTAAGAGCTCTTCAAAGGTCTTCCTTTGCTTCTTGATTTCAGGAAATCCTTCTTCGTATTCCTTGTATTGCTTTTCCATTTCCTTGAGGTTTTCTTCTCGTTTAGCAATTTGTTCGTCCAAGAGATCTTTCTCTTCTTCCTTCGCTTCAATTATATTCTTATAGTGATCTAATTCAGCCTCATTCTTTTCGATGGAAACTTTAATGCCCTCATTTTCCGTCTGAAGGCTTTGAATCTTTTTTTCTAAAGATTCTAATCGCTCATTTTTCTTTTCAATCTCAGCTTCTTTTTCCTCAATTTCGTTATTTAGTTTTTGTATTTCATTCCGTAGATCATCTCGTTTTGTGACCTTTTCCTTTACGTTGTCAGTTAATACAATCAAATCGACTTTCCGGTTCTCGTAATTTTCCGATAGTTGTTGATTACTTTTCTTCAGTTCCTCGTATTCTTCTTCTAATTTTTCCTTACTTTCCTTGATTAATTTTAACTCCTCTTCGACGTTATTTTTCTGTTCTAACTTTTTATTATAAGTCTCTTCAAGCTCGGAAATTTTCTTTTCTAAGGCATCTAGATAGACCTTTTTATCTTTTATTTTATTTTCCAATGTCTCTAATTCGTCTTGAGCATCTTGTAGGTCTTGATCAATGGCTTCCTTAGTTTTATCAACTTTTTCCTGAAGAGGTTTTTCTTCTTCAATATCTTCAGAAATTCCTTCTATATTGTCTTCAAATTTTTTTAGTTCTTTGTCAATTTGATCTCGAGAGTCTTTCGCCTTGGTAAGAGACTCTTTATCAACCTTTTCTACTTCATTATCTGATTTGCCTTCATCAAAATCTTCCTTATCAAGTACTTTCTCTTTATCTGAATCTTTATTTTTTTTGTCAGAACTCTCCTTTGTTTCTTTGGAATTCTTCTCTTTTTCCTTGTTTTGTTCTTCCGAATGAGAGTCCTTTTCTTTTTGGTCTGACATTTTAATTCATATATTTAAAATAATTTGAATATGATAATATAATTTAAGGTAGAGTAAATTAATTAATTATTCTATTATGGTTAGAAAACCATATTGTTCTTTATATAAATTGGAAAGAGTTTTACCAATCAAATACTTTTCTAAGTAAATTGATGTACTTTTCAATTTAATCAACTAATAAAAAAACTATATTAAAATTAATTATTTTAATGCTTTTAAGTTTTATGGGGTTGTTCAAAAATAATTTCCCCATCCTTATAAAGGCTTCATCTTTTTTTGATCTTCTCAAGGCTTCGATCTCCCAATTCATGAAAGTATCGTTCGATATCCTAATTGAATTGTTCACAAAGGGGTTAAAATTATATTAAAAATATAAGATAGTTAATTTCCCTCTTTTCTCACCCAAAAGATTTAAATAGATATAGTTCGTTATTATATATAAAGTTATCATTAGTTTCCATAATAAGATCTCAAAAAACATTAAATATAAATAGACACATGGCTTATAAAATAATTAGTTTAATGAGTATAGTAATTCAATATACCTTATTTGACTTTATCGGCTCCTCGACAATGGAAGTGGTCGATTTGCGGACTTCCGCGGGAAAAGCCAGGTATAGGGAGCTCTTTGGGCGCCTTCCCAAAAAGAAGTACCAAAAAGAGGAGGATACGTTAAAAAAAGATATAACTTTTTTGAATAGCGTTTACAATGAGCGGGACAAGAGGCTTTTCGCGGGCTTTTTGGCCAGGGCATTCAAGAACGGCGGGGTGTCAAAAGCGGCGCAGATCACGGGGCTCTGTAGGAAGACGGTCCGAAGGGGGAAAAAAGAGCTTAAAGGCCGTGATAAGCGCTTGAAGTGCGGCATTCGCAGGAAGGGGGGTGGTCGACCGTCTAAAGCGGAGAGCGAACCCCGTTATGAGGAGGAGCTTCAAAAACTTATTAAAGATGATGTAGCCGGAGACCCGATGAGCGGACACAAGTGGGTAAGGAAGACCTTACGCTGGATGAGGAATCAACTGCACTATAAACAGATTTCCACCTCAATCGGGACGATTTGGAGGACCTTGAAGAAGTTCGGCATTTCCCTCCGGCAAAATGTAAAAACCGTAAATAGACGCGACCATCCCGACCGAGATACGCAATTTCAGTACCTAAACAAGTTTAAAAACGCTTGTATCGGGTGGGGTGTCCCCGTTATTAGCATAGACGCCAAAAAGAAGGAATACATCGGAAATTTTAAGAATAAGGGTCGGATATGGCGTAAGGACCCCCGGGCGGTGTTAGACCACGACTTTCCCTCTTTAGGGAAAGGGATATTTATCCCTTATGGAGTCTATGACCTTCAAGAGCACGATGCCCACGTATATTGCGGTACCAGCCATGAGACATCCGATTTTGCCGTGGATTGTATCGTGCAATGGTGGGAGACCTACGGGCAAGTGCTCTACCCAAATTGCCCTCACCTCCTAATTCTGTGCGATAGCGGCGGTTCAAACGGCTATCGACGCCGTTTATGGAAGCGGGATCTCCAGATCAAGTTAGCGGACCGATTCGGGCTGCATGTCTACGTATGCCATTATCCTTCGGGCGCTTCGAAGTATAACCCCATCGAGCGGAAGGTATTCAGTTTTATCTCCCTCAATTGGGCAGGTCAACCGTTAACCAGTTACCCGAAAGCTTTAGACCTTATCAAGTCAACGAGCACGAAAACGGGATTGACCGTAAATGCGACCCTCGTCGAGAAGGAATACGAGACGGGAATTAAGGTGAGCAATAAGGAGATGAAGTCGCTCCAGATCAAACATTCGTGTACCTGTCCTCAATGGAATTATTGCATAAGCCCGCGCTAATACACGCCCCTATCCGACTTCCGGGGGGCTATGGGAAAGAGAGATATATATACCAGCGTGAGGGGATGTTATTTTGTCTTCTCCAAAAGAATTAGTATTTAAGGGAGGGGAAGTTATTTTTAAACAACCCCTATATTTTTAAATTTTTTCCTAGGAAATCTAAGATTTCCGATGAATAAGGTTATATGTGAGGTCTTTATACTTTCACAAGGGGCTTTTATGCTTTTGAACTGGACGGAAATAGTAATCGTTGATTACGTATTTTGGATTCGCATTTATACAAGCATAATGACCCCGCTCTTTATTGCTTATTCTATTTAAATAAGTCAATCTTGATTAAAATATTAAATGTTCGGGGTCCAAATGTGACAAGGATATAATAGTTCTCTCGCCCACCTATTTCCAAGTTTTGATTAACAATCGGGATGATTAACTGGCGATTCCCGTAGGTGCTTGCCAGTTCGTGATCATAATGATTAAAGTCTGCCCGGTTTTCCAAGGCTCGCACTGTATGCAAATAGGAATCGGTAGGTTGTTTGGATTTTTCGGCGAACTTGTAATGAAGGTCTAAGTAATTTCCCCGCTCATGCTCGTTTACGATTAAAGTGGTAGTTGTATGATATGATTTAAGCAAAAGTTGACCCGAAGCGTAATCTGGATACTTCTCAACGGATTCCGCAAAAACATCCTTAATCAAATCCGTAAGGAAAATGAGCTGAGTGATACTATAGCTTCGCATTTTAACTCGATAAGTAAGAGACACTTTTTCTGGCTTTTCAAGTTTATCAATAAGTGCGTGATCAATGTGTGTTTTATAACTCTCAATATTTTGCAAATTCACGGGCTGGAATACTGAAGGATTTAAACGGTTCAGATTTCGAAATCCCCATGTTCTAAGCAAATTCCTTTGGGCAAAAGTAAGATCTTCCGTTGCCTCCAGAAAACCTCGCATCATTTGAGATGACTCTAACGTTGGAGTGGCACTCCCAATACAGAATCGATACCATGAATTCGGGATAAATCCGTTCAGATCAAAAAATTTTGTAAAGCACGCTGCGGGAGTAGATCCCCCAAAACTACGAGGATCCAGTTCGATCCATACATTGTTATAATATTTGAGCAGCTGATAGTAAAGTGTGAAATCGCCTGAGATGTCTAAGCCGCTCAAGATAAACGTATTTTTTGAATGACGGGAAAAGAAATCTTTCAATTTATCGGGAGTAATAAATTCAGAGTAATTATCGGGCAAAAAGAGATTTCCAACATCTATTTTTAGGAAAAGGCTATTTTTATCACAAAATCGCAGGAACTTCTCAAATTGCTTTCCGTCTTCTTCTGATAAGTCAAACTTGGTATAGGAGGGATAAAGAACGACTCCTGCAGTATCAAGCTTCTTCTGCTTAGCCCTTAAATCGGAAAGCGCATTCTGAATATTTTCCGATTGAGAGAAATCATACGATAAAATCGCCTTGAAGTGTTTTGGGTCCTTTTCTAGGACGTTTTGGACATCTTGATTTTTAATACCGTAGTCCCGTCCCAAATTCATTGCTTGAAGGAGCCCGAGATCTATATTCGAACAGTCCAATTCCACCTTGAGATGATTAAGGGATATTCCGCGCCGATAAAAATAGGGATCCCCTTCCTGATTCGTCATAGACAATAATGTTTCTAATGGGGGTGATGGCGAAACGTCTGTCAGAATAGGCCAAATAAGGCTATCAATTGTGCCATAAAGAAACGCATTCGCGAACCGTTTCCCGAAAATTCCCGAGAAATCCGGTTGATATAATCGTTGTTCACTCATTATTTATCACATATTTTAAATGCTATAAGAACATTTTGAATTATTACGTTATCCATTCTAATTTGAATTCAAAAACAGCCCGAAGTTCCTCTGAAACCTCATTTATTAAATCCTTTTCTGTTTCGCGAAAACTTAAGTCGAATAATTTACTTGAACTACCACGCCCTAAAGGGCGGTGTTTTCTTTTGCCGTCTATGATAAATTTTTAATTCTTTATTCACAATTTTGACCTTATGCAAAATTTGCCAAGGCGTTTCTCTAAAATTCTGGGTTTCATAGGTCTTCTCATTAAACCAAATTCTTGCACAATTCAATAATTATGGATCCTATGTTTGTCTATTGGAATCTAAGATTTATCTATTTTACGTTTTTAATTTATTGAGATAATTCTTCGAGATGGAATACTTTGTTTATTTACTAATTAATAGGACTCTATTTTTATTATAGTGAGTTATTAATATTCAATAATAAGAAATATATTTGCTTTAAAATGATGAGATTAAAAAAAAGAAAAAAATATTATACTAGATTCCTTATCGGGGCTTTATTCACAATAATTTTCCTCTCCAACATCTTATATGTAAACGCTTGGAATAATGGCTCTTATGCTTACAATAAAACAGATTACGATTATGAGACGGACTATGCCACCCACGATTGGATAGCAGAACATGCATTAGATCAATTGATTAAAGAAGATGAGTCGAATTGGCAGTGGTTGAATCAAGCAGAAATGAAAAAGATTTTCTTATTGGGTACCGAGGCCCCCGATAACTCTGAAGTAGAAACTACTTTAGATGGAGAAAAAATAGAAGGTTTTGGTGATAGAAGCAAACACCACATCTATTTTTACGAAGATGGAGAAGTTTTGGAAGACGATGCGGCTTTGCTGGCAAAGAAATGGGGGAATCTTGCCGATGCCCATAAAGAGGAGGGAAAAAAGGAACAAGCGGCTTTTTATCTGGGTGCGATGACGCATTATATAGCCGATATGAGTATGTATGCCCACATAGCTCAGAATAACAATGATGAAAGATACCCAGGTGTCGATTTTGACGGGTGGGAAACACACGAACAACACTCTAAGGTAGAGGGCCGTGTAGGAACACGCACAAATGATTATGAAGATCGAGATGAATTTTTTGAACTAGGAAGTATTGATATTGGGAAAGATAAGAACCCTTATGATATTGCAGTGGATTTGGCATGGGAAACGTATGCTGATGAGTCTCACGGAGGGGCTCACGATGCGAAGTGGCTTCACGAAAATTTCTTCTCCGATTGGGCAGCCAATAAAGATGACAGAGATAACGACAACTCAACTCAGCAAGCATATTACGACAGGACAGAAGTTCTGCTTACTGAGGCAGTAGAATCTATTGCTTCTGCAATGGCATATATTGGTGGAGTTTCCTCCTCAGGATTTGATCCGATGTGGATCATCGGAATAATTGTCATTGTCGCAGTTATTGCAATACCGACCGTCTTGAAGTTGTTAAACTAATGATCCAATAAATAAACCAATATTTATTTTTCTCACAAAAGCAAAACTGTAGTAGGTCAAAAGAAGATTATTTCGGGATACCCGAAGAAAAAAAAGGTAATCAAGACATGAGTTAAATAATATTTTTTTTCTTAAGCGTTTTAATCTCTTCTTCTGAAAAGTTGAGGGATCTCAGAATCTCGGTGGTCTGTTTTCCTGTTTTTGGGGCAAGGGACCTTATCTTTAAAGGAGTTCTAGAATATTTTATGGGCGATGCGACATTGGGTATCTCCCCAAATTCTGGATGCTCTTGGGTTGTTATCATCTCACGGGCTTTTATTTGGGGATCTTCACATGCTTGCGCAAATGTTTTTACAGGCATCACACACGTGTCATACTCTTGAAAAATGTCCATCCATTCTGCTCGTGTTTTTTTCAAAAATTCCTTCTGCAACTCTTCAAAAACTGCTTCCCTTTCAGTCCCCCGCGTGTTTTGCTTCAACTTCAGATCCTCTCTACCCAAGCCCTCACAGAGTTGATGCCAGAATTTCATTTCGATGGCTCCAATCGTGAGATACTTATCATCCTTGGTTCGGTATACGCTGTAATACGGCATTGCTCCGTGTAACGGATTCTCGGATCGTAGCGGTTTTTCATTCACGGATTGAGCAAAATGATACGCGGCAGCCATAGGCATAAATGAGAATGCAGAATCTAACATTGAAACATCAATGTATTGACCCTTTTTGGAGCCATTATTCTCCCGCTCGATGATTGCCCCTTGGATGGCTATCACAGCAACGAGGGCACCACCAATATCCGCACATTGCATTCCCGGAACGACAGGTTTTCGTATTTCATTAGATTTATCGTAATGTTTTCTGGGACGATTTAAATCCATAATCCCACAAATTCCAAGATAATTCATGTCATGCCCTGCCAATTGCTCATAGGGTCCATTTTGACCATATCCCGTTAGCGCACAATAGATAATGGAGGGATTAATCTCTGAGATGGTCTCATAATCAATTTCTAACTTCTCAACCACTTTTGGTCTGAACGTTTCTAAAATAACGTCTGCCTCTCTTGCCAATTCGTAAAATATCTCTCTTCCCTTCTCTTTTTTTAAATTCAAGCCAATCGATTTCTTATTTCTCATGAGAATTGCGTTAAACGCACTCTCATTATAGCGCCCCTTTCGGTAAAGAGGAGGAGGACTACTATATGGATATCGCGGGTTTTCCACGCGTATGACTTCAGCTCCTAAGTCTCCCAAAACCATACTGCAATAAGGCCCCGGAAGCATACGACTTAGATCCAAAATTTTAATCGAACTAAGGGGTAATTGATCCTTCGTATTGTTCATATTTTATAATTAGCTAAGCAGTCTATTTAAGTTTCTAATATTTGAAAAAGATGTATAAAATCGGGCCTTGGACCAAAAGAAAAAGAAAAAGAAAAAATTAAGATTATAATTCAATTATCTCCGCTTGCATCTGATCGGTATCGATAATGGCAAATGACGCAGTCCCTGATAAATAACCGCATGCTTCTCCCGGATTCACGACTAATACCCCGTTATCCTTTATTTCATTAACAATCTCATGGGTATGACCAGAGAGCACGATATCAAACTTACCAGAAGCCGCTAACGCTTCGATGGTTTCTTGTTTCGGCATATGGCCGGTATATATCCTTTTTCCGTCCAACTCAATAATTAATTCATTCTGCAGCTCGCAGATTTGTCCGAGATTCTTTTCTAAAAAAAGTAATTCTCCGTCATTATTTCCGAACGTGCCATAGAAATTTTCTTTTATCTCGTCATTTAAATTATCGAACCATCTTCGAACGAAGGGAGCAATGAAATCACCGCAATGAATCAATGCTTTCACTCCTCTTTCATTCATTAGAGAGACTGCTTTTAAAATATTATCCTTATGGTCATGCGTATCTGAAATAACTCCTAATAACATCTGTTTACCACCAAAGTTAAAATATAATAATGCAAAAACCAATATAATATTAAGATTTTTTCTCTATTAAAAGCTAAATTTAAAATTAATAAGAATATTATAGCGTGCTCAAATAATAATGTCAATGAAATTAGAAGTCAAGGAAAAGTATCCTGATGAGATAAAAAGGTTGATCGAGGACTATAACAATGGGGTAGAACTCGAAGATGTTATGGAAGTCAATCTCGCCATCGACGGAATACTCCAATTGGTTTTTCACACTCAAGAGAATTACAGAAAATTAGCTACTGATCTCTTGAAAAGAATTGGAAACTTACAACCAGGCTTTTTAAAAAAGGGGATTCGAGTACTACTCCATAGATACAAGGGAAACGATAAGGAAAAGTCTAACTATGCTTCTGTCGCCTTAGGAAAATTAACGGAAACCCCCGTAAAAGAATTAATTGACGATCAAAAGACGCTGAAAAAGATCTTAACGGAACATCAAGAGCGGATATCCCGAAAAAAAATCGAGGAAAAAAAGAAAAAGGAGTTCTTAGAAAAGGTCAAAAGGAAAGAAATTAAATATGTAGGAATTACCGGAGAATTTCTCCGACTCGGGCAATTTTATAATAAATTACTCATCGATGAAGATGAGATTGCCGCAAGAGAAGTCGTTGAAGATCTAATTAAGAAAACCATACAATGCTACAAGGAGGAAGATATGGATGGATTCAAAATGGGATGCTCCACATTCTCACTAATTGCCAAACCCGAAAACCGAGAACCCTTTATAAATGATGTGGTCAGCAAATTACAAAAAGATGTCAAAGAAAAAAAGAAAAAGGAAAAAGAAGCCTACGAAGAATTTTTAATTAACACTATTACTGCAATCGAGGATATGTTTCCAAAAAAATTTAAGTATCGATCCATCGCAAAAGAAAGGATGGAAGAGAAAAAGAAAGAACAGAAGAAAAAAATTCAATTAATTAAGGAATTACAGAAAAAATCAATAAATATAGATGTTACTTGGGAAAAGGAGGTAAAAGAATTAGCGGAAAAATACAATGATGCATTAAAAACCCAAGACGAAGATAAAATGGAAGAGGTGATTGATGTTTTAAAATCATTCCTCTATGAAGAGAACCAGTACTTGGCAAATAGTGCAATCCAATTATATTCCCAATTACTCCAAAAGAATTTTAAATTAGTCAAGAGATTCACTGAGCGATTAATGAAGAAGTATAAAAAACCCAAAAACGCACTCATTCTGGAAGAAAACATCGAAATATTAGACAATAAGGAATTATTAGATAATGAAATCAGATCTTACCTAATCCAAGATAAACAGAAACGGGAAGAAAAAAGGAGGAAGGAAAGAGAAAAACGCCGAAAAGAGATCGAGAGACAAGAACGATTAAAGGTGGAATTCTCTGCGGATTGGAGTAACGTATTATTAGAGCTTATTGAGGAAATTAATAATAATTTTATCAACGAAGATAAAAAAGACGCAAAGAAATTGATTTTAGGGACCTTCAAAGACTATATTTACGCAAATGATGACGAGGTCTCAAGACAAGCACAATTATTTCTAAATAACGTGGCAAAAAAGTATCCCGAAATTATCAAGGAAATAATACCAGAAATCATTGAACTATTTCAGAGTGAGCATGAAAGACGATATATTGCAGTCGATTTTCTGGGAGACTTAATAACCAATCCAAATAGAGAGATCTTATTTGATGACTTATTAGATGAGGACCTTCTAAACAAAATCAAAAAGGAAAATGAAGCAAGAGAAGAGGAAATCAAACAAGAACAGTTAAAGGATAAATGGGATGCCATCAAACTCGATGTGACCACGATTGTTGTTGATTTAGAGTACGATAAAAAATTGCAGAAGGTATGTAGAGCTTATAATGAAGCGATCAAGGCGAAGGAGAAAGAAGAGGTAGTAAAACACGTTCAGACGATTATTGATTGGTTTGTCAATGAAAAGGAAGAGGAGCGGCTAAATCAGATCATTGAAGTACTGGGAAAGATTGCTAAGCAAAATATTGAACTCATCTCCCCCGCAATAGATATGTTTTTGGACATGGTTGAAAGTGAAGATGAGGATACAAAATTCCGGGCAATTAAGGGATTAGGTGAAGTGACGGTGCAGAGACCGGGATGGGCCTATATGGGTATTTCCAAACTGGTCGAACTTTCCACGGAAGATAAAGACGAAACGACACGGATGAAGGCATTCTTAGAATTATCGAGAGTTGGAAAAGCAAATCCAACAATGTTGATGGAACATAAAGAACCCATCATTGAAGCATTAAATGACCCAAATAAACACGTGAGGAGATTAGCAGCATATACGTTAGGCGCAATGGCAGAAGCAATCCCGCTGGAGGCTAAAGAAGCAATTCCCGCATTAAGAGATGCTCTCCACGATGATTATTTTTTAGTCCGCAGGTTCGCAGATAAGGCTCTAAAACTTATCAGGACCGCAATGCGAAAATAATCTTATTCAAATTAAATTACTCACGGCTGGAGGCGTGAGATTCGTACTCCCTAATGCGTAATACACCCCTAGACAATACGGAAAGGACGGGGTATGCTTTTGCCTTTAATGATAAAATTAAAAATGATAGGTTTTTAATCTTTATTATGGAAGAATTTTTGAAAAGGGAAAAAAGATTTGTTAACAAAAAATTAAACAAGTATTTTAATCGCATCGCACAAAACGAGTCGGATTCATTATTTAAAGACTTTCTTAGTGAACTGCGTACATTTATTGTTAACGAAGAGGCAAAAAGAATCCATCCAATCTTATTAATCGCGGCATATAGCGGTATTGTAAATCCCATGTATTTGGAGGATTACATCGATGAGATTCGGAATGTATCCATTGCCGTAGAATTATTGCATTCGGGTAATTTGATTTTTGATGATTTAATTGATGACGATACAAAAAGAAGAGGGAAACCCACGTTTCATGTTCAGTTGGGAAACCAAGTTTCAGAAACATATAAAAGTCTTAATCTTCAAAGCAAAAACATGGAAATTGACCTTTATGGGCGTGATTTAGGCATTTTGGGAGGTAATTATGGATATATATTAGGGTTAGATATTCTGAAGTCAGGAAAATTTCCGCCTGAATTAAAATTAAAAGCAATCAATGAGTATACTACCGCATCGAATTACCTCATAAAGGGTCAGATTATTGAGGAATATATGTCTTATCAGCAGCAAACGATGACTTTGGAACAATATTTAGAGATCGCAGAGATGCAACGTGCCCGAATGTTTGAAAAATCAACAACGATAGGCGCCATATTGGCAAAAGGAAATATTCATTATCAAATTAAGCCATTGAGTAAAGCAATGGTAAAAATGGGGCAAGCATATGCCATTCGAGACGATATCGCAGATATGAAAAAAGATATTAAGGCCAAAGAGAAAAGATTCTTATATATTCTTGCCGTTCAAAAAGCCGACGAAGAACAATCAAAACTTAATGAAATTTATCGAAAGCCAGAATTATCAAACGAGGATATTCAAACAGTCGAACGGATTTTTAGAGAGAGGCAAGTAGTGAAGGTTGCAAAGCAATTTTCTCAAAATTTGGTAAATCAAGCAAAATCCAGCTTAAAAGAAATCTATCCCGATTTAAACAAAGAACAGATAGGCTTCTTTAATGAATTCTTAGATTATATTTAATTTCGGGGATAGTTAAGTTCAAATCTGAAAAGTGAAAAATAAGATTAAACTAAATTCATAGGATCTTAATGTGGGACATGGCATGGTCTTGTTTGAGCATCAATTTTGTCAATTCTTTAAATACTTTTAGAACATTTTTGTTTTCTAATGCTGATGTACAGATATAGCCATCCAGATTTTTTTCTTCAACAAATCTCTCGATTAACTGTTGATTCACAAGCTGGGCTTTTGGAACCTTATCAACTAAATCGTATTTACTACTAACCAAGAGTGTAGGCACTTTTTCCTTTGTGTTTTTACGTAGTTTTTCATGCCAATACTCTAAGGTCTGAAAACTCGCAAACGAGGATATATCAAATACAAGCAAGGCACCGCTGGTTCCATCCAAGAATTTGGGTACCAAATTCTTAAACCGATCTTGTCCTCCGAAATCAAAAATAGAATTGATTACAGTAAATTCCCCCTTCTTGTTCTTGTTCTTGTTCTTGTTCTTGTTCTTGTCCTTGTCCTTGTCCTTGTCCTTATCCTTATCCTTATCCTTAGCACTAATTTGTAATTTTGTTGAGTGGAAGTTAATGCCAATGGTCATGAGAGTATTAAAGGAAAATGAATTAAAACAATATCTGTTAAATAGACACGTTTTTCCTACGCCACCGCCGCCCAATATTGTTATCTTATATCCATAATGCGGATCCTCGTGGTTTTCTCTCATGAAAGCTCCAAGATACTTATTTTATTATTATAATTAATTAGCAAAATTGTTGCTTCTTAAAAAAAATAATTGAATTTGAGGGTTTGAATAATAAAAGTGAAATTCTTTATTTCTGAATCATTTTAAAAAATATAGGATTAGAAAAAAATTACTAATTATTATTTACTATTATAATCGAAAATAAATTCTGGTGAGTAAAATGGTTCGAAAATTACCTCCGGATCGAATTGTGATCCGCCCTCCCGTAGAAGCATACTCTGTCTTGATTCCTGTCACGGGAGGATGTTCTTGGAATAAATGTAAATTCTGCGGTACGTATAAAGGAGTATATGGAGGGATTCAAGAATATGCGATTAGACCGTTAGAAGATGTACTCGAGGATATTGACCAGTTTGCAGAAAGAAATTTTCATGGGAAACCTGTCTTTTTAGCCGGTGGAAACCCTACCAGTGCTTCCACAGATTACTTGGCAAAGATCATCAAACATGTCAGAAAGAAGTTGAAAAATGTACCACGAGTGAGCTGCTACGCAAAATCCTTGGATATTTTACGAAAGTCCGATGCGGAATTAGAAAAATTAACTGAGGCTGGACTCGATATTGTCTATATGGGCTTAGAAAGCGGCAGTAGTGAGGTCTTACGAATAATGAGGAAGGGAACTAATGCCGAATCTATGATAGAAGCAGGTAAGCGAGTGTTAAAAGCAGGTATAGACTTATCGCTTTATATCTTATTGGGTTTGGGAGGAAAAAAACATTCAGAAGACCATGTAAAAGGGACTGCCAGAGTTTTAACAGAGGTAAATCCCACCATTTTCCGCTTTCGAACATTAAATGTGCTACCTAATACGCCGCTCTGGGATGAGTGGAAAAGTGGGGAGTTTCGATTACTCTCGCCCGTTGAGAACTTAAAAGAAGAAAGAGATATCATTGCAAACTTAGGTGAAAATGTAACTTCAGAGGTCTATAACGACCATATAAGTAATTATGTAAGCTTGCACACGAAAAATATCCAAGAAGATAGAGAACATTTCATAAAAGTGTTAAATAAACATATCAATGACCCGAAGATTCAAAACATGGAGAGAAAAAATCTTATAAGGATGTAGAATTCAAATTAATTAGATACTTATAAGAAGTCGAGATGGTATATGATAAAAAAATCGAAGTATCGTGTTTATTTCTTTCTTTTCGTGTTAATTTTCCCCTCACTCATATTTACTCAGCCAAGAAACAGCAATACTTTGTCCGAAGGTTCTGAAGATCCCCAGATAAGGGCAACTTCGGGGGAAAATGAATTTTCCTTTTCGGGGTATAATTGGACCAAGAGAACGTCCGCTGGAGAGAAACAAGGACCAGGTCCCAATTATTTTAATAGTAGCGAAGAGAATGTATGGCTTGATGAAGATGGATATCTTCATCTGAAGATAACTAAGAATAATGGTAAATGGTATTGTGCCGAGATTTACTCAGATGAATCATTCGGACACGGAACATATAATTTCAAATTGGCACCGGGATTTAAAGATTTGGATAAAAATGTTATTTTAGGCTTATTTACCTATTTAGACGATGAAAATGAGATAGATATTGAGTTTGCTAAATGGGGGGATAAAAATGCTAAGTTGGGGCAATTTGTGGTTCAACCTTCCAGTAATCTGGGCAACATTCATCGATTTGAGTTTCCTAATAAAACTGAGGATTCGGTACATGGATTTACGTGGTGTGAAGAGTATATTAAGTTTTATTCCGCAATCGATTCCACTTTTAATTATGATGAGCAGAATGTGGTGGAAGAATGGTTCTATACAGGAAACAATAATCCCGAACCCAGTACAGAGAAAGCTCGTATGAATTTATGGCTTATGGATGGAATGGCCCCCAGTGATGGAGAGGAAACCGAAGTAGTAATAAAGGGATTTGAGTATGAACCATCAAAATGCGATGATCCCGTCCCCCTTCCTCCGTGGATTATCTGGGCGATTATTATAGGAATAGTCTGTATAGCAGCTGTTGGAATCTTTTTTTATAGGGGAAGAAAGAAATAAATAAATTATTTGTTGAATCTCACCATCAAAGTGCTGAAAGGCGATTCACCTTCAAAGTGGAAAAGGTATTCGGGAGGTCCAATAGCATACTTATAAATCCGACTTAATTTTTGATCTAAATAAATTTTGAAAGATAAAAATTGATTTAATATTTCTTATTTTTAATAATAATTTGAACTACTCACGTCTGAAGGCGTGAGATTCGTACTCCCTAATGCATCATACCCACACTAGACAATACGGCGTGGTTCTCCACCCCGACAGGATCGTCCCCGAAAGGACGGCGAACTTGATTATACTTTGCCTTTAATGATAAAATCAGATATTTACTTTTAGAAATTGAAGTCTCCCCGCCCTAAAGGACGGGGATTCCTACGAGTCCACTAAGCGTTTCACTTGGTTACTAAGATAATACCAACCAAATATAAAAATGTTTGTATAATATACGAAATTCATCCCCTCCCTAAAGGGATGGGGACTTCTTTCGCAGATCGTCAAAAGTTAAATTGATTTAATTACTAACAAATATATTATTATTCACAAAGAATTATCTATTTTAATAATATTTTAAATTATTTTTTAATAGATTTTTCTTAATTATTTTAAATTTTTAATGATGGATTGTTAGTTAGAGATAAAAATGACAAACTATTTCAGAAAAAAGGCACATGCTAAAGAATTAGTAGCTACATTCAACGATGCAATCATTTTACCCGGGCATACTAAATTTGATCCCAGTGAAGTAGATATCTCTACGGAGTTGGGAAAATATAAATTAAATGTCCCTATCTTATCGGCTGCAATGGACACCGTAACCGAAAGCGAAATGGCAATAAAAATGGGGCTATTAGGCGGCTTAGGGGTATTACATAGAAATTGTTCCTATGAAAAGCAATTAGAGATGGTAAAGAGTGTAAAACGTGCGAGATCATTTGTAATTACGGATATTGCAACCATCAACCCCGATGCACCCGTCTCGCAAGCAAAATATATGATGGAGAATTATGGCATTAGCGGATTAGTGGTTGTTAATTCAGAGAACGAAGTCGCTGGTATCTTTACTAAAAGAGATATTCCATACTTTGAGGAGGATTTCAAAAAGGGGAAGGTACAAGATTTTATGACCGAAGATGTTATCTCTCTCGAACCCGGAGCATCAAGAGAAGAAGCTTTAGAAGAATTGTATCGGCACAGAAAGGAGAAATTACCTATAATTGATAAAGATAAGAAGTTACGGGGTCTTATTACAAAAAAAGACTTGAAACCCGAATTTCCTCTTTCTTCGAAAGATGAAGAGGGAAGACTCTTATGTGGGTTGGGAATCTCCCCAAAATTTCCAAAATCATCTGAAGCTATCTCTAAATTAAAAGAACTTGATAATTACGTTGATGTTTTCTTTATAGATGTTGCAGACTTCTTTAAAAGTAATGATCTCGAAGGAACCAAAAAATTAATGGAATTATTAGATTCAGAATTTGTATTGGGTAATATAGGCACATATGAAGCCGCGGAGCACTTACTCACTTATGATTTCCCTGAAGAACAGTTTATTGGAATCAAGGTCGGAATGGGATCTGGTTCCATCTGTACAACAACAATACAAACTGGTGTAGGCGCGCCAACCTTTTTCGCAACAGCGCAAGCTGCGGATGCAATTGCAGATTATAATCCTGATGTATCCCTAATTGCCGATGGAGGGTTTAAGAATCCCGGTGAGCTCCCGAAGGCATTTGCAGTCGGGGCCGATTTAATCATGTCTGGACATTTCTTCGCGGGATGTTCCGAAAGTCCTGGGTACGTTGATACTATCCAAGGGCGTAAGGTAAAAATCTATCGTGGGATGGGATCCAAGGAAGCAAGAGCCACAGAATATGCTCTGGATCGGTATGTCAAGGATTCTAAAAGCTTACCCGAAGGTGTCTCCGATTATGTTCCATTCGTAGGCGATTTAGATGGCGTTCTTTCTACCCTTAAGGAGGGTTTAGAAAACGGAATGATATACTCTGGTGCAAGGACAATAGAAGAGATGAAAAAAGCAAAGATAGGTCTCATATCCGCAGTCGGTCAATTAGAAACAGCGCCACACGACCTATTGGGGAAATATTAATTTTTTTTGTTATTAACAAATTATTAAATAATTTTTAACCTTCAGAATTACTAAAGTTCTCAATTTATATGTGAAATTTGAAAAATAAGAAATAGATTTGAAAGACTATGAAGAAAATTGAACGAGTATTAGTGTCAGTATTTGACAAAGAAGGGGTTGTTGAATTTGTCGAAGAATTGGTGGATAAATATAAAGTCGAAATTCTGTCAACGGGAGGAACTGGACGATTATTGGAAAAAAACGGGATTGACGTAACTCAGATCTCTGAATATACCGGCTCGCCTGAGATGTTTGAGGGTCGAGTAAAAACCCTTCATCCAAAAGTCGAGGGGGGGATCCTTTACCGCAGGGAAAATGAACAAGATGTAAAAGATGCCGAAGAATATAATATCCCTCCTATTGATATGGTTGTATGCAATTTATATCAGTTTAAGGAAGCAATAAGAAAACCCAATATTGAACTTAAAGATGCTTTAGAAATGATTGATATCGGGGGTCCAACAATGATAAGAGCTGCTGCAAAAAATTTTCCTGATGTGATAGTGGTTCCCAGCCAAGAACATTATCAATCAATTCTAGACGAACTAAAAAAAAATGACGGTAAAATCGGCAATACCATTCGTGCCTCTCTTGCACAAGAAGTCTTTGCAATCATGGCAGATTATAATGCTGCCATCGCAGATTATTTACAACAATATTATAACCCCGATAAATTATTGGGAGAATATCTAATAAAAGTCTATAAAAAAGTACAAGATTGTCGCTATGGTGAAAATTGGGACCAGCAAGCAGCTTTTTATAAGGATATCTCCGCGAAATACGGTCTCCATAATTTTAAAAAATTAGGAGGAAAACAAATCTCTTTTAATAATTATTTGGATATAGATTCTTGTTTTCAGATCTTATTGGATTATGGAACAGAGCATTATACCACCGCCATCTTAAAACACACATCACCCAACGGAATGGCTATTGACAAGGAAAATCAATTAACCTCTGTAAAACGGGCTTTCAGCTGCGATCCAATGTCGGCTTTCGGCGGGATTTGGGGGGTTAATCAACAATTGACTACGGAAGTGGCGGATTATATCGTCAATGAGGAAAATATTTTCGTTGAAGTTATTATGGCTCCCTCATTCGAAAAAGAAGCATTAGAAATTTTAAAGAAGAAGGAGAATATGAGAATTTTAGAATTTGGAGATCTTTTGGATAAACGAGAAAATATCTACGAAAATCCTGAAATTCGGTCGATGATCGGGGGCGCAGTAGTTCAAGAATATGATTATAAATCGGTAATAAAAGATTGGGACGTGGTGAGTGAGAGAAAAATAACCAAAGAGGAAAAAGAAGCCTTAATATTTGCCTATAAGGGATGTAAGTGGGCTAAATCCAATTCTGCTTGTTTTGCGCAAACCTACAACACGGGAATGTATACAATCGGAATCGGCGCGGGGCAACAAAGTCGTGTACATGTTGTGAATCTAGCCGCAAGGAAAGCAAAAGAGTTTGGGCATGAAAACGCGCTTACGGATTCTGTAATGGGAACTGATTCCTTCTTTCCCTTCCCAGATGGCTTGGAAGCAGCAGTAGAAGCTGGTGCCAAATGTATTATTAATCCCGGGGGGTCAATTCGTGATGAAAAGGTAATAGCAAGAGCAAACGAATTAAACTGTGGATTAGTATTTTGTGGCAAGCGTGTATTTAGGCATTAGGGGTTCACTCAGTTTTTATTTTTTCCTTTTTTGATAAAATATAAATTAAGAAAATAACATTTAAATTGTTAGATATTATTAAATTATATATCCATATCTTATAGATACCTAACCATTTATAAAAAAAGAAATTATAAGCTTTAAGTCATTTAAGGTAGGTAAGAGGTAATAATCTTCATTATGGATTTCTTCATAAAGAATGTAAAGGAAACTCTAGAAGCAATTAACAAATTAATTGACAATAATATTTATACTGTGACCACGAAAAGAGTGCGACGGTGCAATGATATTAAGTCCTCGAACAGATCTAAAATAAACTTTATTTGGCGGTCTTTAAAGTATCTAGAAAAAGAAAACGTGTTGGAACGAAACGGAAAATCCAAACCTCTCACCTATAAAATCACTCCAAAAAAGAAAATAGAAATCCCAAAGGTTATAAAAAAAATTAATGAGAAGAAAAATAATAATCACTAATTCTAAAATTGAACTAGGAGAAACTTTAATCTTGAAATAAATACGACTCTCTCAATTAAGATTCCATATTTAGCCTGTATAGCATTTCCTCTAACTTTTCCCGAGCTTCTTGATTTTCAGGATTCCGCTGAATCTTTTTTTGATTAAAAATAATTTTTCCGTAATTGTTTTCAATTTCTTTAAAGAGTCGAACCCATTGGTCAAAGCCCTCAACAAGCTGTTCTACTCTTTCATCGTCTTTAAAAGACCGAATCTCTTGCTTTTCGTCCGCTGCTAATCCATTATATCTACTTATTGAATATCCTTGTTCTTTTAAAAGTCGTTTATTATGGCGATGAATAAATGCATCAATCCTATTTTGCCAGCCCAGATAATGTTTCTTAATTCTTTTCACTGATTTCTCCACAATTTTAATTTCTTGAGGATAAATTACATCCTCCTTTTTAGTAAGAATGGATTTGATTTCCTGGAATTCTTGATCAAATTTTTCTTGAAATTCTTCTATCATCCTTTCAAAAGACTGCAAGGTTCCAAAGAAATCATCTGCAAACTTTAACACTTCTCGAGAAAAGGCAAGTTGTTCTTCGTCGAATGTTCCTTTTAATTCACCTGATTTAATCAAACCCTTAAGAATTTTTTTCAATAATGCAATCTCTCTTTCATTTAATTCCTTTCCGTAAAATAAATCTTCAAAGTATAAGGTAATCTCTGTACCTAACATCATATTCTGGATGCCTTTTACGGTGTAAAAAAACTTTCCATCCTCTGTGTTGTAAAAGATGCCATTAAGTTTCCCCTCGTCAATGAGTTGTTGTAGGAGTTCTGTTACCAAACTGGCATTAATTTCAAATTCTTCTAAATCAAAATATTCTTTCTCTTTTGCATTCTTAATAAGTGTACTTTTAAGTTCTTTTTGGGCGGATTCAATTTTTTTATCCTCAAATATGAGGAGATCTCCTTTCTTCAAGAAATTTATGTCCAAATCTTTAATGAATTTCATAAATTGATCTGATTTCATCCCCAACTTTTCTATATATTCGCTGATTCTAATCTGGTCTTTCTTTTTTATTTCTTCCCCGATCAATTGATAATTTTCTTCTAATTTTGTTAAAATTCGTTTCCGTGAAATATTTAGCTCTTCTGAAAGATTAATAATTTGTTTGTTTTGCTTTTCCTTCTCAGCGATTTTTGCAATATTATTAATTCTTTCCTTTATATATTTCGAATAATAAAATGTTTCCTTACCATTATCCCATACTCCGCTTCGAAAATCAATGAATTCCTTAAGAACTTCTACTAAAATATCTTTTTTTATTTCTAACTTTTCAGATATTTTCTTTAGATCTAAAAATCCTATGACTTTCGAATCCTCAATCGCATTTTTGATTTTTATTAGTCCAATATTGGTTAACCAGACTGTTCCTTTATGGATATCCGTAAGGTATCCTTCTGGTAACCTTTTTATCAATTTAATAAAATCCCTTTTAATTAATCGGTTTTGAAATTCTGAGAGATCAATCACATTATATCTTGCAGATTCTGAATTTATTTGGTTTTGTATCAATTTAAGTGAATAATAACTTTTGTGTCCCTTTCCAGTTAGAATGGTAATGTTGTCTTCAGAATCCGCATTGGAAAGAATTGTTTTGATGAATTTAGGGGGTAAAAATTTATAATTTTTTAGTTTTACAATTCCCTTCTTCTCCAACGTCTCTAATATCTGTTGTTTTAGAAAATCTAACGGATAATAGTAAAATTCAGAGAGATACCCCTTGATAATCCCTAATTTTGTTAAGGTAGTAATGAAAAGTTCCAGGTCCTCCTCTCCTTCTAAAATGGATGAAAATTCTTTTAATATCTCGCTTCGAGGTATTTTTTCATCAGGATTTTGAAAATACTCATAGAGTTTATCCTTTTCAAGTTCAAAAAAGAAAATGATATTTCTATCGTGATCTTTAGCATAAAAATAGATTTCTTCTTCTTTAAGCCTTGTCTGTTTAAATTTTTTTAAGAATGTTTTAAATCTGATTTTTCTTTTCTTAGAAATCTTGGTAAAATTGTATTTATTCATTATAAAATGCTTATTTAATAGGTCTATCATCTGTTGATTAGTGCTGTCTTTAACTTCAGATGGATCTATCGTTTGAAAGAATTTCGGAATCAGTGAGTGCAATATCGCTGCAAATTTTGGATTGTCTCTCTTTTGATATTTTTTTAAAAGTTGGATAAGGATTTCTCTAAGCTTGAAAGTTTGCTTAAAGTTTAAAATATCACACTCATTCAAAAAAGTAAGCAAGGAGATAATATTTTTTTTCTCTTTTTCCTTTTTTAATGCTTTTAAGAGTAAATTTTTATAGTTCTTAATGAGTTTTGGATTAATTTCAATAAATTTTTGCAAGAAATAATAGCCATTCTCCTTTAAATCTGGAGATCCTTCCATTAAAAGTTCCGTAAATTCGTTGAAATATTCTTTAATTAAAGAAGGATGCTGTAGAAGATAAAAGCCGAGAATAATTATCGAATTCGTTCTTAATTTTATATCGTCACTCTCAAGATAAGGGGTGATGGCCGATATTATATCCTCTTCGATTAAATCAATTTTTTCTTCAGCCAAAATGCTTAATATATATGTAATAGGGATAATAAACTGATCTTCTTCAATAAAGTCCTTAAATTTATCGAATATTTTGTTAATTTTCCTTTCTTTATCTTTCCGTAGATATTTATTTAGTTTCTTTATGTATTTATCTAAATCTTCATATTTGCTGAAATTATCGATCTCGAAATATATATTAGCCATTTTCACATTAACAAATAATTATTTTAATAATAATTTTTTCAATCCATGAATACTCTTTATAGAATAATCAGGATTAGTCTTAAATAATTCTTCTCGACTTCCGTGTCCGGAGAGTACAGCCACACTTTTGATACCTGCGTGATTTGCACTTTGAATATCCGACGGTAAATCCCCTACAAAATAAATGTGGTCCTTTGAGACGGATTGAAGGTTGTGTTTGCGAACGATCTTGTGGATTGCCAAAAGGATGGGGTACTTATGGGGTTTTCGAAAAAGAACATCATCCCGAGATATTAACACTGAAAAATAATTATGTAGATTAAATTTTTCAGCAAAATAATCCAACCGGTCTCTGCTGGTATTTGAGACTATCCCGAGCAAGATGTGATGCTCTTTCAAGGAAGTTAACACATTCCTTAATCCCGGTTTTAGTGTTTCATAGATCTTTTCATATTTGCGATAATTTCTACTAAACACATAAAAGAACACTAAACGACGCCATCTACTGGGAATATACGGTTTATAGGCTCGGTAAATATTGATAAGGGAACTCCTTGAGCCTTTTGAATCTGCTTCTTCAAACATTTTCGCAAAATCAATTAAACGCAAGTCTTCCACATTTGTCCATTGATAAAAATCGTTTTTGAGGAGTTTTAAAGCGGTATATTCTAAGGCCCTTTGAGTTAAAAGTACTCCATCGAAGTCAAATAAGCAGATATTCTTTACCATAAATTAATAGATAAAATAACGTATTTATTTTAAATATATTGCTACAAAAGCCAGTATTTTTCGAATTCTTTGCTGTTGGAAGGGGCTTTAAGAAATATTGATTAAAAAGAAAAAAATTAATTATAAAACTTTTGAGGATCAAATCTAATTGATCTAGTCAACTTGAACATGTTTACGACTTAAGAGGTAGTCCAATTGCTCTTCCTTTTCATTGACATTGACAACGGTACGCAAACGTATGGATGTTTGTCTATCGGGTTTTAACGTAATAGACCCTGCTTTCAGGGAAAGAAGTTCAAATACATCCGGAATTTCTTTTTCAAATCTGAAATTCTCCATAGGGTATCGTTTTGCATCACCAAGGAGTCCAGTTTTATGATAAATCTCATTTCGTTCAATGGTCCAATAGTCGAATCTAGATGATAGGATGATCAGACCTAAAATTATTCCCAAAAGAATGGTCATTACCAAGTAGAATTCTGCACTCATTACAATTGTAAACTCTATATCTATTTCCGGTAAATCTATATTTGGAAACACCAGAAAGATAACTAAGAGGGCTATCACTATAATTCCCAAAATCAAGACAAAGAATTTAGTTGAATTGAAATCGAATGCAATGACGAAAAGGTTAAGGAAAAAGATAGAAATCCAAAAATTGGCTAGTATAGGAATTGGTTCCCCTACAAACATCTGGATAAGCCCGAGTACCAGTGACGTGAAAAAGAGCGGATAGAAAAAGATGGCTTTAGATAGATTTCTTAAGGTCACTTGTTCAACATCATCCTTTGGACTAGCCTCAACTTCTCTAGTTTCTTCAGACATTTCAGTTTCTTCAGACATTTTTTTTTTCACTCTAGATTGTTTATGTTATTATATATGAATTCTTTCTTTATATTAATAATTGTATTTTCTAATGTGTTATTTTAAAAATTCTAAAAATGAAAAAAGCACAAGATTTTCTATATTTGGCTTATATAGAGATTCTACTTTTAAAGAATTATATTCCTAACAAATAAGAAAAGAAACCACGAACTTAGAAATTGCTTCCTAAAGAATGGACGACCTTATTTGAGCGTTCAATTTCTTGGTTGCCCTTCGAACTATAATTCATGTGACCTGGGAGTAGGTATTTTACATCTAAAGTATTCACAAATTCGATGGAATCTTGAAGGTTTTTTAAGGAACCTCCAGGAAAATCATACCTCCCAAATGATCCCCCCGCAAAGACGAGATCGCCCGGAATCAAAATCTTCTTATCTGGTTCATAATATGTCACAGATCCCTCAGAATGTCCCGGAGTATGATAAAGTTTCAGCCTAAACTCATCGTCCAGTTCCACAGCCTTCTTATCCTTGATATCGTTGACATTTAAAGGTCTTATTGTAATCCCAAAACGATCTGGACTTACTCCCAAGTTGGCAGGGATGATCTTGGACTGGTCCCCCTCCTCTAGAATCCTCGCGGTTACTCCATAGGCATAGAGTTCAGGGGGGTGATCTTTTAACATATCCAGTAGCGGATATAACCCAATTACATGGTCCAAATGCTCATGAGTAAGATATACACGTTTAATGTTTTGAGGACTTAAATCCTTCTTCTTCATGCCTTTAATTAATGAATTTAACGATAAGCCATTTCCAGCATCGAATAAAGTCAAGTTCTTCTTATCGGGGCTTTCAACAACAATTTGGTTGCAATCCAACATGGGCAATTCAGAGAAGAAGTAAACTTTATCGGTAACTGCAGTTCCTTTCTTAATGGAATTAGTATTTGTTCTAAACATTTTTCTATAACTGTTCCCAAGTTTTAAAGAGATAAAAATGAGATAACTTTAATTTTTTTCGTTTATAATTGAAAAAAGAAAATGTGAGGATACAAAGATAAATTATATAAAATTTCCTATATCATTACAATAGAACAATGGATAATGAACCCAATTTAGAAAAATTGAAGAAAAATATTTCCTTTGGAATAAAATATTGGTTAAGCTACAATGATGAAAATATATTAGGAAAAGGATGGGCAAATTTATTACAGAATATTCATGATGATGATGTAACCTCCCTAACCGACGCCGCTCAAAAGTGTGGCTATTCATACAAATACGCATGGAATATCTTAAAGCGAATAGAAAAAAGAACCGGTCAATCTCCCGTTATTACTGGGAAAGGAGGGGCGGGAGGTGGTGGATTCATTAAATTGAATGAATGGGGTAAAACAATTCTGAATATATTTGAGAAATTAGACTCTAAAATAAACAAAATGGAAAAAAAAATTAGAAATTCAATTCTCAATAGTGAATAAATAGATTTTAATTAAAAAATGAATTATCTTCACACAAGAGATTACATTTTAAAATCATAATCAACGAATAATTCTGTGAGTAAAGGAAAAGATTATGGGAAATAAAAGTCTAAAAAAATTCGGCGATCTTAAAGTAAAGGATGTAATGATAAAAGAACCTTATTTTACATTTCCAGATGAAAAAATAAGTAAAACAGAATTATATATGTTAAAAAAAAAAATTGGGGGTTTACCCGTTGTCAATGATCCACAATTAAAACAGGTGATTGGGATTATTACTCAAAGAGATATACGTTTAGCCAGATTTGCTTTATCATTAGAATCACCCTTTACCATAGTAAAGGATTTAATGACTGCAAACCCCTATTGCGTAAAACAAAATAATATAATTAAGGAAGCTTTGGAGAAAATGTTTAAATATGGTGTAGAACGGCTTCCAGTGGTGGATAATAAAGATCATTTGGTTGGTCTTTTGCTTCAAAAACAAATTCTAAGAAATTTATATGATTATCTAATAGCGGATGATTAAAAGCATTTAATTATGAGAAACCTTATTAATATTTATATTGATAAATGATAATTTTAATTGAAATTTAACAAAAAAACACTTGATAGATAACTTATGTCTGAACCAGAAGAAGGAACACCTATAATTATTGATGTGGGGAGTGCCTATGTAAAAGTAGGGTATGCCGGTGATTCTGAGCCAAGATATATATTTCCATGTATAACTGGTACAGAAAAATATCAAACGGTCATGGTGGATGTAGATGCAAGAAATTTATACGTCGGTAATGATGCAATGAATATGCGAGGGGTCCTCAAATTGGAAAGACCAATTGAACGGGGACAAATTCAAGATTGGAATGACTATTATGAAATATTAAATCATATCTTCTATAATCTACTGCGGCTGGAAAGTGTGGCCGAATATCCCGTTATTTATGTCGAGCATCCCTTTGTCGCCAAAGAAACGAAGGAATATATTGCACGCGTATTATTCGAAACTCATAGCGTGAAAAGTTTAGTTATGGTTCCTTCTCCTCTCTTATCAATGTTCTCTATAGGGCTCACTACCGGTTTAGTGGTAGAATCTGGAGACGGGGTAACATGGACAGTTCCCATTATTGATGGACAAATTATGGAACAAGCTACTCAAAGACTTTATTTAGCTGGGATAGATGTGAATCATAATTTTAAATCACTCTTGATGCGTGAAGGAATAAATTTAGATGCTTCCGCATTAGAACAAATCATCCAAGAGATAAAGGAAAAAAACTGTTATATGGTGCTTGATCCGGATAATCCGAATGAAACACGTGATGCGTTAGAATACTCGATGCCAGATGGATCAATTATACAAATTCCCAATCATATTCTTTATGAGGCTCCCGAAGTCTTATTTCAACCAGGAATGTTGGGATATAATATGAAGAATATCACGCAAGCGACCATTTACAGCTTGCAAATGATGGAAAAGACTTATTGGGGAGATCTATTATCCCATATAGTACTTTCGGGTGGGAATTTATCGTATAGTGGTTTCACAGAACGGTTTAAGCAAGAATTAAAAAAAAGCCTTCCTCAACTAGGACCCATTCCAAAACCAGCGGGCAGTAAGGAGATTGGTACCACGCAAGAAAAACAAGGGTTACAGCCAGTAGAGGGGAAAGAAAAGAAGACAGATACTTGTCCAAAGTGTGGAGAGTTAATAGATTTATCGGATGATAACGAATTTTGTCCCCAATGTGGTGCGAAGATGAAAATCCCCAAAATTCCGATTGCCATTAATATGGAAGATGAAAAAGGAGCTAAAAAAGAAGAAACACCTGAAGAATTAATTTGTCCGCATTGTAATAAAAAGATTACTGACTCCACATCCAGATTTTGTCCTTATTGCGGAAAAAATATACCAGAAGAACCAGATTTAGGACCCGTAGAAGAAAAAGTTGAAAAAGCTCCTGAAGCTAAAGAATTTACAGGATTTTACGAAGAATCTGAAAATATTATTAAATTTTATATCCCAGAAAATTTACAAACGTCGATATTCGATGGAGCATCAATTTTAGGGAGTCTGCCTTCATTTCAACGATTATTTATTACCCAAGAGGATTTCCAACAAAACAAAGATTTATTATATCGTGACATTTCAGAAATCTTATGATAGAAGTCCTTTCTCCACGAGAGGCTTGATTTCTAAGAGTCCTTATCCTCATCATTTAATCAATTATAAAAAAGATTCTAAACAATTCAATTAAATTAAAATTAAAAGGAGAATTCTTCAAATAAAACTATTGGAGGATTAATGTTCTTGAAAATAAATCATAAATTACGATATATTCTGATTGTCGGAATAATATTCATCATTAGTATCAGCATTGTTTTACCTGTTGTATTAGCTAAAACAAGAAAGACTTATTTAACGGATTATCTCTTAGATAATGAAAAGGATACTGGATTTACCAATAGTTTGAAAAGTGATGATATTTCATATAAAGCAACCGGCTATGCTTTAGAAATGCTTGATTTTTTTGAATTATATGAGGAACCCCAACTGTTTGGAGATGCAAAAATAAATGTGAATGTTTCTGTCTTCCAAACTAATTTAAAAAACGAGCTAACCGATTTCGTAAAAACTATGCATAGTGTTTATGACTTATATTATTTATTAAGAGCAAATGAACTTGTCAATTCATCTATAAGTTCTAGTGTTAGAAATGATATTGAACTCTATATTTCAAATATGGAACAACAAGATGGGGGTTTTGGTCCCACCAATACGTCCACTTCCGCCAATCTTATCTCTACATCCTACAGTATTAAGATTTTAGATGTTCTGGATATGGATATTGATAATGCAGACAAACACAAGGATTTTATCCTCTCGTGCATAAATTCAAATGGCGGTTTTGGTGGAAATACAAGTTTGGATTCCACTGTTGCAAATACCTATTACGCCTTAAATGCATTACAAATATTGGGTGATTTAGATGAGATTTCAGATGCAGAAAATACCATAGAATACCTTAACGGATATTATGTGGACAACCAAGCAGACGAGGTAAATTATGGCGGATTCTTACCCGGAGACGAGTCAGAATTCTGTTTATTAAGTAGCACCTTTTTTGCAATTGAAAGCATAAAACTCTTAGATGAAAATGAACTTCCTAATGAAAGCACTACGGAATGGGTCTTAAATAAGCAGAATTTTAAAGACGGAGGATTTTTCAATTATAACGGCTTAGATGATCAAGAAACTTCTGCAGTGACCAACACATATTATGCTTTTCATATCTTAAAAACCTATGATGAGGACCTCCTTTATCTGGATGAAAATGTATGGATGGTGGAATTCAATTGGGTTGTCCTAATCATAATTTTAGTGGGTATTGGAGCGGTTATAGGGTTTGGTGTTTGGTACTGGCAACAAAGAAGAATCTAGGAATTTTTCAGATTTCACCTTAAAGGATGGAGTTGGAATTGGACAGATAAACCCTTCTAGCATTCGTTTTCCGCTAAAATTTTTATATCTTTTAAAAATATCTAATCTATGGTTAATCTCAAATTAAGAAGTAAAAAAATAATTGTCATACTTATCATTTTCATCCTTTCTAATCTTATATTATGGTCAGTTTTAGCGGCGGATAACTACAAAAATATGGGCGTCTTCGAAGGTGTGAACCGGAGAGAAAATAATAATACTTTTATTGCTTCTAATACAGTACCACAACTCTTATTACATCTTTCACGAGTTTCTCAACAAAATCCCGTGGAAGAAGATTCTCCGCATCATCGGGTTATCGAAGTGGATACAGCGGGTAATATTGTTTGGGAAAAAGAAGGATTTGCACACCCCCATGATATCGTGGAGATGGAAAATGACAATTTAATGATTGCTGATACGGGATTTGACAGAGTGTGCGAAATCGAATATGAATCAAAGGAGATAACTTGGGAATGGAAACCAGAAGATATTGATTGGGAACAGATTAATAATGATACATGGGATTCAGCCCATTATTTTAATAATCCAATTGAATATGATTGGACCCATTTAAATGATGTGAATTTTAAAGATTATGACGGTGGGAATTGGACCGCTATGTTAGTATCAATACGTAATTTCGACTTGATCGTAGAAGTGAATTATACTTCTGCAAAAAATCGCGATAAGGCCAGTGCAGAGGATATTGTATGGTATTTTGGAGATTATTTAGATAAAACAAAATTAAATCATCAACACAATCCCCACTATTTGGAAAATGGAAACATACTCGTAGCCGATTCTGAGAATCACCGAATTATAGAAGTGGACCGTGAATCAAAAGAAATCGTATGGGAGTATAATAAAGGATTAACGTGGGCAAGAGATGCTGATGAGTTAGACAACGGAAATATTTTAATAACTGATATTCATAGGGTTTTTGAAATCGATAAAGATACGAAAGAAATCGAGTGGGAATATAGTGGAGATCTAATGTTTGCTTATGAAGCTGACCGATTGGAAAATGAAAATACTCTTATCGGCGGTGGATTAGGTGGCGTGGTTTATGAGGTCGATAAGGATGGAAATGTTGTCTGGTCATATGGAGTGTCTTACATATTATCTGTCAGTTCTTTAAATCTTTTGCTTTTAATGACAACTCATTTATTTTCTATTGGTCTGATTCTTAAACCATTTATAACTGGAACTAAGGAAGAAAAGAAAAAAATGTCGAAAAAAAAGAGACGAGCACTCTTAATCTTATCTGGATTAATTTTTGTGGAATTAATTATTCTTTTTAATATACCAGATATTGCCGCATTTATTTCGACCCTAATCAAGGATCTAGGTTCATATTAATTTCTTGATAAACATTTTATCACATACAACTCTTTCCTTCTTCATTTTTTGTTTTTTTTAATTTTCATTTCCAAAGACCCAAAAGAAAGCATATTCCTTTAACATTTCAGAGGGTATACCGATTATATACAAATTAAACTTCCTTGGGATGTACCCACATAAATTTTCATAGATAAAAACACAATTGTATTATTTTTAATCTTGAAACCGCTTTGATTATAGCATAAAGTAGTAAAATAGGTTTTTCCCTTGTATTTAGGTGGTCTTTATAAATACGAAATTCATCCCCTCCCTAAAGGGATGGGGACTTCTTTCGCAGATCGTTAATTCCATTGTACCCAAAAAAATCGGTTGTCTTTTTGGTAATATTGGATATCATTTTTAGTTCATCTTTTGAGAATTTAAAGTCATAGTAATCGGGACACCTAATTTTTTTTACATAGTATTCTTTGATTTTTTGAAACTTACCCTTAGAAAGGTTTGTATGCGTTAGGATTTTATTAATCATTTTCCTGGGCTCTTTACACAGATCTTCATATCTAACTATAAGTGTATTTTTTCTGAGTCTTTTATTTTTTTTAAGTTGTTTCGCAGCAAAATCATATACACTCTTCCAATATAATACCCATCCTTTTATGTTTTTTTCCTTATCCCACAGTTTCTTTATCCTTTTAACCGTCTGAGTATTATTCACATTGATATAAATTTTACTAGGTCCAAATTCATGGTGTCCAATGATTTCCGTCATACGTTTTAATTTTTGATCATTTTCTCCCATTTTTTCGAATATTTGACATTGTTTAATTGTGGAGGCTATATGATTAATTGGGTTGCGAATCACTAATAAAAACTTTGCCTCTGGAAACAATTGCAATAGATAAGACATCCTTGTAATATTGTAGTTATTCTTTGCTACATACCTGGAAGCATTTTCTTTTACTAAAAGTTTTAATATATGATTTTTGTAGAAGTCTTCAAAATCTTTATTACTGATATTTTCATCAAAGATATTACTTTTTAATTCTGACTTATAATCGTCGAAAAATTTATCCCATATAATCTCTTCTAAGGCTTCTGGACTCTCCCGGTTTACAATTATACCGTCCTTGTGAAGTCGTTGTCTTGGTTCTATAAAGATTGATGTTTTTTCCGCGAGTTTCGTCCAAAAATAGGGTAAATAGGGTAATGGCATATGGAGATATTTGTGAGTTGCGGTATCGGGATGTTTATTCAAGATCTCTAAATTAATGGTAGTTCCCGCTCTCGCTAATCCCGTAACATAAATCGGCTCTTTAATTTTTTCCTTCTTCATTTTTCTCTGAAGTATTAAACTTTCTAATTTACTTAGAGATCTCACTAAAGGATTAAGATAATCGACTATATTTGCCAGATAAAAAAGTGGAGCGGGAAAGGTGAAATCATCAGAATTATTAAGTAGTGGATTGGTTAGTCTCATAATTATTGAATTGGGAATGATAAATTATTTCTCTAAATGAATGATAAATTATAAATTCAAATTTTTTATTCTTATTTCCCCTTTAATTTTCCTTTGATCACTTTTTCAGATATTAAATAAATTAGGCTTATCTTTTTTATTTTAACTATCCCTATATCATATATACTCTGAGGCGTTAAAAGAAAATGGAAAAAATTCTTGATGGAAAAAGTTTAGCGAATCAGTTGAATGAAAAACTCGCAAAACAGATTGATCAATTGTACCAAAAAACTAACATTCAACCTACTTTAGCGACTATTTTGGTGGGAGCCGACCCCGCATCGGAAATTTATTTAAAAATAAAGCATCGAACTTGTAAGAGTGTGGGAATTAACTCTATCACAATTAAATACGATCAGTCTATTAATAAAGAGCAATTACTGAATAAAATACAAGAATTAAATCAAGACGAATCGATCCATGGCATTCTCTTACAACTACCCCTTCCCGATTATTTAAAACCTTATACTTCAGAATTTTTGTCTCAAATTTCTCCAGAAAAAGATGTTGACGGATTTCATCCAATTAATAGAGGAAAGTTATTCGATTATAAGGAAGATCTGGTGGCGTGCACGCCCAAAGGAATTATTACCTTATTGGAACATTACGACATAGATCTTGCCGGGAAAGATATTACCATTATAAATCATTCCAATCTAGTGGGAAAACCCTTGCTATTCATGTGTTTAAAACGGGATGCCACGGTTTCCATTTGTCATATTGCAACAGAGGACCTACAACAATATACAAAAATAGCGGATATCCTCGTTGTTGCAGTAGGGAAAGCCAAGTTCATCACGGAAAATATGATAAAAAAGGGAGCAATTATAATCGATGTGGGGATTAATCGAATAGAGGGAGAAATATACGGAGACGTTGATTTTGACGATGTATATGAGAAATGTTCTTTAATAACTCCCGTCCCAGGCGGCGTAGGACCTATGACTGTGCATTCCTTGATGAGAAATACAATTATTGCCTATAAAAAACAAATCGACTCTAGTTGAAGTCAGAAAAAAATTAAATACTTAATTCACTATCAATAAATAGTAAGGAAAAAATGTGGATAATCCTTTAAAACTAAAAATTTTGTGAGGCGATAATCATAGCTATATTAGAAGTTGGAATAAACAGGGGTTCAGAAAATTTACTCGAAAGGATTTATTATAAAGAAACCGATGATCGGGGCTTGGATCCAAACTTAAGAGCTGGGTTTTTATCTGCACTGGAAAGTTTCACCACTGAAGTGTTTGGCGATAATATTAATGTTGTATCCCTGGCTTCCTTTAAGTTAGTATGTTATTCTGAGGAGATTGCTTTACCGGGAAATGAAGAAAAAACCCAAAACACATTACTCTGCTATGCTATTATTGAGAAAAATACCAGCGAACCCGATGTAATCAAAAATTTATTAAAGAGGATTACCAATTTGTTTCTTAATCGCTACTCCCTACATGATATCTTCTTTAAGGAGAAAAAAAAGGCCAAATATCATAAATTTAATAAGCGAATTGATGAATCGCTGGGAGATCTCCGCTTAAAAACAGAAGACCGGTTTCGTTCAATTCTATAATAATATAGTCATTGAAATGAAATTCAAATTTAAGGACTCATTAATATATATTGCTAATCTTTATGAGTTTTTTTTGTACAATAAAAAGAAAAACGGAGGTTAGATTATTTTGAGTTCAAATGTCGGCCCAGAGGCACAAGCTGCCTATAATGAATATCTGAATGCAGATTCAATTGAAGAAAAGATTCAGAAACTCGAAAAATACATTTCCTTAGTCCCTAAACATAAAGCAACGGAAAATATTGTTGCGCTTAACAAAACCCGATTGGCCAAGCTCCGCCGTGAATTAGAAAAGCAAAAAAAACGAGAAAAAAGCCAAAAGGGCATAGTAAGCCCTTTTTCCATTAAAAAGGAGGGCACACAGCTAATTCTCATCAGTGATTATTATACTCCTGGCGCGGGAAAAACATCATTACTCCATTTCTTAACCGGCGCCGCTGAAGAAAAGATAGGACAGTTTACCCCAACTCCTGAACTCGGAATATATAAGGATCTAGGAGTACGTTTTCAAATTGTGGATATGCCATCAATTATGGAAAATGCTCATAAAGGAGTGGGAAACGGAAAAGAAATTCTCGCTCAATTGAGGGCAACGGATTTAATCTGTATTTGTATAGATTTAACAAGAAATATAGAAAGGCAGATGGAGTTGATTTTAAATGAGCTCAGCAAAGGAGAAATACGGATTAATGAACCTCCTCCTCCTATAAAAATTCAAAAAACTGGAGCCAACAATATTCAAGTATTTTTTCTCACCAATGAAGCAAAAGAAAAATTGCACCTTACAGATCAAATTAAGAAAATCGTCAGAGAGAGCGGGATTCAGAACTGTATAGTGAAAGTTTATGATGAGATTAGTTTACGCCAATTAGCTGATGCGTTAGATCCTTCTGTCGTCTACAAGAAGGCGATTATCTTTGGAACAAAAGGAGACCTCCCACATACAAAAGAGAGATTCCAAGAACTCAAAAAGAAATATTCGGAAAATTTCCCGCTTATTTTTGGAGTGAGTATAAAAAAAGGGATCTTTCCCGAAAATTTCGGGAGAAAGGTGATTAAATTTCTGGGAAAAATTAAAATCTACACAATGACCGATGGGAAGGTCTCAGATAAGCCTTTATTGGTGGATAAAGGAGGGACGATTGAAGATGTGGCAAGAAAAATTCATAAATCTTTCGTTGAAAAGTTTTCTTTTGCAGTTGTTATGCGAGAAGGTGCCAGAATCAAAAGAAAGAGGGTGGGATTAGATTATCCCGTGAAGGACAACGACAAAATAGAAATTCACATAGATTAGTGCATATTTATTATAAATAAGATTCAATATTATCTTTCATATTAAAGATTTCTGAAACTATCTTAGAGAGTTTACCTTTTTCTTTTTCATCTTTATTGATGAGGGCTTTAGCAAGATTTCGATACTTTTCCCATTTGTCATCTTCCGTTAAATTCTTTAATTTGGTACTAAAGGAATACAGATTTAAATAAGCATCCTTAAAATCCGCTTGGTGAAGGGATTTATTGCCTAATTTATCAATTGAGGAGGAAAGTGTTTTTTTTACTTTTTCCAAATAATATTCGAGTTTAAATTTTGTGTCTTCAATTTGATCTTTTAGCCTTTTTACTTTTTTTTGATATTTTAAAAAAGACTTTTCGTCTTTTAAACGCTCCGAAATTTTGAGGACGTTTTTAGCAATTTCCAACTTTCTTTGTAAATTCGTTGTCTCGGAGATTCGTTCGATGAGAAAATCTCTCTCTTGAAGTAAGCGCTTTCTTTGCTCCTTTTCTATTTTTTCTTTGCGATCCCATATAGATTGTAAGAGATCTTCTGAATTCTCAACAAGGTTATCGTCACTAATCAGTTTTTTTCGTTTCTTCAAGATTAATTCTGTCAAGGGTTTATCCAATACCATCAATTGTTCCCGATTCCCATCCCATTCCAAGAACAATTGTTTATGATTCAAGATAATTTTAAGAATTTTAGGAATAAGCTTTTTTAATATTTTATAATCTTTCTTATCTGCGATCATCACCAAATCCACGTTAATCTCGGGAACGGCTGTAATTATAACGGTGTAATCGCCTAATTCAATATTCTTTAATTCAGTTGATCCTTCTAAGACTAATTCTTTAATAAATGACTTGATTGCAGAAAAAAAAGACGAAAATAGCTCCATTCTTCCCGAACTAACATCTTGGAAACTTTTATCGTACATTAACAAGCCGCTACTGCTTTGATAGAGAAAGATTGTATAGAGCATGAGATAACTTAATAATTAATCTTGAATTATATTTGATCTTATATTTTAACCTATTTTAATATTAGTTTCTGATTGTTTTTAGGTCTTTATACTTTGAACAATTTTTGGGATCTTTTTTATTTCCGCTTCGTAAGCCTCTCCTAAATCAGGAATCCCTAGGGCAATATTTTTAATACTTTGAAAAGAATATATGAGACTATTCAAGTAATCAATGATATCTCCTTTAAACACGGTAAGGTTATATTTTTCGTGGAGATACATACAGATTTCGCTAATCGAGAAATTATCTTTAGTGCGTAGATCTAAAATTATGCTCTCAAGATTGATCCTTCCGCAATCACAGTAGGGCTTATCTTCGCAATCGCACGTAAAGATGTCATCCATCCATCTGGTGACAAATCTGATGAATTTGCGGGAAAACTTTTTACGCTTTCTGACATTTTCCGCGTTCATCAGGTTTAAAACGCTTGCACTGAAGAAATTATTGGACATATATTTCATATTCACATTTTTAGCCAAGTCGGCTACCATTCCTTTAGATAAATACACATTTTTGAGTGGCTTTAACTCTAATGAGATCTCTGTAATCGTATTTTCCTCATCCCGGATTAAGTCAATGATGTCTAAACTTTCTCGAATTGTGAGGAAGGATTTTGCTATAGATCTGCCGAGATTCGTCGCGTAATATTGGGATCCCTTTTTTATGCGAATCAAGTTTTGGCTTTTAAGCTTTTTCAGGGAGGCGTCTATGTTATAATCCCCATTGATTAAATGGTTGTAAAAGGAACGAATAGATCTATGTGAGACGCCTTCATCAAACATAGAAATAAATGATAGAAGCTCTGTATTTGATTTTGTTTGATCCGGAGTTAGTTCGAAATCCTTGATATTACCAGCTAATAATCTTATTGCGATGGTCTCCTCGGTGTTTTTCATTTTCGGAGAGTAAATCTTACCGGGCTCAACTAATAGATACGCCCGTCCGAGATCATGTTTTCTTAATCTGCCCGCTCGCCCCAGCATCTGTTCAAATTCTGCAACAGTTAACCAGTCGATCCCCATTGCTAAAGATTCAAAAATAACTTGACTTGCCGGCAAGTCTACACCTGCAGCAAGGGCAGCCGTGGTAACAACACCTGCAATTTTCTGGTCTTGGAATTCTCTTTCTATGCGTTTTCTTTCGGTGTTGGTTAAGCCCCCATGATAAGCACGGAAAAAAAGCCCCCGTTCATTCAAATATTTCGCAAGGGCCTCACATTTTTTTCGGGCATTGGAAAATACAATCGATTGTCCCTTAAATCCGTAGTTCGATTTTTGATAATAGGCTTTCCGGGCGAGGTTTGCAATAGTTTTATGCTTCATACTTTCATTAAGACACAACACTAAATGTCGCTCTACGGGAACGGGCCGGTTATTATACCGAATAAGGTTACAGTGTAATTCTTCTGCAAGATCTTCAGGCTCTCCGACTGTTGCACTTAAATAAAGAAATTGGGCATCTTGATGTAGATATTTGAGTCTGCTAATCAATCCGTCCAGAATAAAGCCCCGATCTTGATCAATAAGAGTCTGCACTTCATCGATAACTATCGTTCCAATCTCACCCAAAAAACGATAATTCCCGCTTCGGAGAATGTAATCAATCGCTTCATAGGTTGCTATGACGATATCTGCATCGGTTATATCCGAAAGGCTTGATTTCATGGGCTCTGGGTCTAAAAACGATTCTCCCGTTTTTTTTACCACCTTCATGTGAATTGGAGAATATTTCTCCTTAAACTCACTAGTTCTTATATTCGCGAGTGCAACAATAGGGACTAAATAAAGCATTTTTCCCTCACTCTTAAGTACATTCATAATTCCAGCAATTTCCCCTACTAAGGTCTTTCCCCCCGAAGTGGGGGCCATCACCAGTTGATCTTGTCTTTCGCTTATTAATCCTTGGTCTATAGAAATTGCTTGAATGGGGAGTAGTGTTTTGATGTTCTCTTTTCTCAAAACCCTCTCTAATGGATCGGATATTGGTAATTCCTCAACCTTGACATTCATATATTTTTTGCTGATCGGTGTTTTCTTTTCCATGTCATATAAGGTGACATCTCTATTTTCTGCTGGTTGAAAATCGGGTTTAAACGCTTCCAGCACCTTTTTGATATCCTTGAATTTTAAAATCATATGCTGTAAGAACCCTTTCAATTTTCGGATTGAATCCTTCTTTGCGGGCAAGAATCCGGATAATTCTGCCTTCCGTTTAACAATTTTCATTGCGCATTTAGAACAAATTATTTGATCGTTAAAGGATTTAATTTGCACTTGTTTATCTAAGATTTTAAAGCGGCGCTTATCCAAACACCTCTGGCAAAAAGTAAGATATTTTATCCGTTCCTTCTCAAACTGAAAGTGATTCAGCATTTCTAACATAGAAGAGAGATCTTGTTTGTTCGTGGCTCGAGAAAAGGCGATAAACTTATTATGCTCGTCAAAAAGAAATTTTTTAAAAATCCCTGGATTGATGGGTTTTTTTGTCTTATCCTTTCTCAATTTAACAAAGCGTAAAGGACGGAGTTTATCATTCATATCTAACCCTAATTGCACGGTCCCTCTGAAGAAGGGCTTATCAATAAAGGAAAACGAATCAGACCGGGGGTCATATGACCTTAAATAGAAAAAATTCACATTGAAGAGTAATTTTTCCGGTTTGCTTTTATCCCTTTCTATGACTATGAAAAATTTCTTACGAGTTTTTACCACAGTCTCTCAATATATATAAAGTAATTAGATTTTATTAAATTAGGAATTGGAGAAATACAATATTTTCCGAAAAAGAAATAAAGGAAATAAGAAGTATGAAAATGATAAAATTATTTGTATAATTCTTCCGTTATAAGTTAAAATCCAAAGATTTCCTTAATTTTATCAAAAACTTGTTTAATTTCTCTTAGTTTTTGTTCATCTCCTTGATTCAAGAAATGTTCTATCCAGTCATTTAAGCCTCCATTGTTAATCCATTCTAAGAAATACTCTACTGATTGTCTATCTGATTCTGACATCTTTTATCAATTTTAAAATAACTTTTAGAAAATTTTTTCTTTATACTTTGATATTATCTTACAAAATAATAAATCTTTTTGTATATAATTTTTACCTACTTAAAATAACCCTTAAAACTTAAGTACAATTTTTTTTATTTTATTTTTAAATTATAAAAATAATTAAATGTTTAGATGAACAAAAGAATAATTCTAAACTTATTAGGCTAATATATGCATGTAAAGAAAACCTTAGCGAATTTAAAAGAAACACTTAATCCGAGAGAGAACGAAAATTTCTTAATTTTTGAGATTATAGTATTGGTTCTCTTAGGATATTATGACTTTTTAATTAATTTTCCCACAAATGAGGCAATTGGACTATATGCGTTCATTTTATTGTTCATTTATCTCGGGGGATTAATCTATTTTTATATAATTGCACGGAGAAATATTGTGGAACTCGGTTTCCAAGAATATTTCACCTTTTTTTCTCAAGTAATTTTTAGCTTTTTTTTAGGAATTCTTTCTTGCTTATATTATATCATCATCGAGCCCAAGGAGACAATTGGTTTTGTTGTCTGTATTCTCCCTTTAATTTTTCTTTTAGCTATAGTGGTTCTTGAAAAACTCTCATTATTGCAGGTAGAAAAGTTCCTCAGACAATATATCATCAATGATGAAATATGGAATGAATTGGAAGGCTCAACACGGAGGGATTTTAAACAAGCAGAAACAAGCGTCAGGGCGAATAATATTGCAAATGCAATTGTTAACGTGTGTAAAGGGATCGAACGAGAATTGAAAGTAGCGATTTTTGAACCATTTAAAAAATATTTGCAAGGATCCGAAGATAAACTCTCGTTTTTTAGGATAAAACAACCATTTGCCTCCGGCGGATCAGACCCCCGGCAAAGGACCTACTATAATTTCAAAAACTATCTGCAGGAGAAACGGCATTTGACTTTCGGTAATATCCCTTTTTTCTTATTAAATCTCACTGATAAAAAAATTCGGAGGCATACCCCTTTGTTTACCCGGTTCGCTGAATTTTTAAAAAAACGATTTGGAGAAAAATATGAAAATGTACTCTTAATTTCAAAAACGCTATTTAATCATAATTTTTTTACGGTGGAAGGGATTAAAATTTCAGATTTGCGTAATGAGGCAGCACATCCCCAGAAACGAGCTAAAAATGGAGAAAATACTACCAAAAGCGATGAAATCCTCTCTACCGATAATTATATTACCCTCTTAAAGATATTAACCATCAATCCTAAACTTTTAAAATTAATAGTAGACTTAAAGACTTAATGAGCCCGAAAAAATATAAAATAGTCTATATAGGCGCAGGCTCATTTCGATTTACCATCCCATGTGCCTTGAATATTTTAGATTTTGCGAAATATTTCCATCCCGTTGAATTATGGTTGGTCGATATTAATGTAAACTCACTAAAATTTATGGGGAGGGCATTAAGACAAATTATTTATATGCAGCATAAAGATATCGAGTTACATCTCACCACCGATCGTAGAAAGGCACTCCCAAATGCGGATTATGTATTAATTTCCATCTCGGTGGGAATCCAACAGACAGATTGGTATGATATTCACATTCCCTTGAAATTTGGCATTCCTCAAAATACGGGAGATACGGTGGGACCCGGGGGCATTTTTCGAGCTGTCCGCACCATCCCAGTTTTAATTAAGATTATTAGAGACATTTATGAATTAGCCCCCAACGCTACAGTCCTAAACTATACCAATCCACAAGGAACTTTAATGCTCAGCGCAATTCAAGCAGAACCCCAACTTCAATCGATTGGATTATGCCATGAATTTTTCTATGTGGGCTCTAAAGAATTTGCTCGCTTTTTAAAATATGCAGGAGTAGATACCTCTACACAAGAGAGATTTGAGGTTCTTTACGGAGGAGTAAATCATTTTGCGTGGATTACTGATATCAAATATGGGGGAAAAGATATATATCCCCAGTTACGAGATGCAGCATCCTATGCTTATGAATCGGGAAATTTCGGGCGCCCGTTTAATTATTATTTACTGAAAAAGTATGGATATTTTAACTATGTAGAAGATCGACATGTCGGAGAATTTTTACCAAAATATTATAATTTTTTCAATTACCAAGATGGTCCATTCGGTATGACTAAACTACGTCAAGTAAAGCGTTTACACTGGTATCGGGGATTAGTATATGATCTTATTCAATGGGGTGCAAAAAATAGAAACCGGTGGTTTGTAAAATTATTCTTAAGACCAATGGAAGGAGGGGAAAAGGCGCTGCTTATGGCAAAACATAGGGAAAGAAACTTGCCGAACCATCATGTGTGTAACATTATGAATAATGGAGCCATTTCCTCATTGCCCGATAATTGCGTGGTTGAAATTCCTTGCTACTTTCAGGATAAAAAAATTCATAAAGCAGACATCGGAGCATTGCCTTCCGATATCAATGAGTTAGTAAAGCTTCATGCAGAAAATCAGCAATTAATCGTTGATGCAGCTTTATCTGGAAATCCAGAAGATCTGTTAGAATCTTTATTGGCTGATCCTATGTGCCAATTTATTGAAGACGAGGAGAAAATTGAACAGATGATGCATAATATATTATATTATGAACAAAAATGGCTGCCACAATTTTCCGAATCAATTCCAACCTATAGTGAAATTAAAGATCTAAAATATCATGTCAATAAAAAAGAGCTTCGTTCTGTTAAAAAAGCACAAAAGCCCAAATATCCCCCAGATCCAGAATTAAAGCAAAAGGCATGGCCTCGAGTGGGATAAGAGCAAAAAAACGTATAGAGTAGTGTCAAACCACTTATAAAAGAATCCTGAGCGAAATAATCAGAACTATTTTCAAGAGTTCCAGTCGGTATGGTTATTTTTGCCCGCAATGCCAATGGAAAGTTGAAAACTTTGAAAACCAATGAAACCGATTTCCTTATATGTTATAAATGGAATCTTAAAATTGGTTTTTCGTTAATATAATATTAAAAGAAAGATCCTTAATATCAAACAAACATATTGACAATAAAGGATTATTATGGTGGGAAAGGAAGCAAAAAACAATTTACGAGAGCTATTTCGTTATAAGCAAACACATAAAAAGCGGCTAATTCTCTCATTAACCATTACATTGACCGTGATGGTTCTGGAAATTATCGGAGGGATTATTACAAACAGTATTGCTTTAATTAGTGATGCTGGACATATGTTTACTCATGCGTTCGCGATAAGTATTAGTCTATTTGCAATATATCTTACAAAACAACCAGTTTGCCATCATAAGACCTATGGACTTTACCGAGCAGAAGTCTTGGCAGCTTTTATAAACGGATTATTTCTCCTTGTCATGGTGGGACTTATCATATATGAGGGAATTTTGCGGTTATTAAATCCCTTGGAGATCGATAGTTTTTACATGTTAATCATTGCTCTCGTAGGTTTAGGGGTAAATATTACCAGTATAATAATTTTACAAGGGAGTTATGAAAGAGATATCAATGTCAAGGGTGTCTTTTATCATATGATCGGAGATGCTGCTTCTTCAATAGGAATTGTCTTTGTTTCCATCCTAATTGCCTATACAGGATGGTGGATCTTCGATCCTTTGGTCAGTTTTGTCATTGCGGGAATTATTATCTATTGGGCATGGGGTATCTTGAAAGATTCGTCAAGAATTCTTCTGGAAATCGCCCCAAAAGGAGTAAATGTGGAAATGATCGAGCAGAGTTTAAAAAAGGAATTTAAAAACGTTTTAGAGGCTTATGATACCCATATTTGGACAATTACCCCGGATATTACGGTTCTTTCAACACATATAAGATTAGAGGAAGGGGTAGATCAAGATGAGATTATTGCACGAATAAATGATTTCCTATTTGATGAGTTTGCGATCTTTGAAACAACTATCCAGCCAACCCACTCTGAGGAGATAAGAAGTTGTAGGATGCGAATGTAGCGAAAGAGATTTCAAATTGGTCTGTATAGGAGCAACTTCCTTATTTTTATCAAAATAGGCTTATCTTTTGTAATAATTAGCCAAGTTCCAAATATCACTACTCCGAACTTCTCCATCCTAAAGGAGAGAGATTTCTTTTGCTTTTTTGATAAATTATATTAAGTTTTTATCATATTAAAATATGCAAATTACTAAAAAAGGATTTTATTTTATCGGGTTAATAGTCTCTCTTTATGCATGGATAACTTTATTATATTTTTTTGGAAATCCCGGTGGTTTTTCTGCAACCATTATACGTTTAGGTGTGTTACTTGGGTATACGTCGCTATTTTTAGCTGCCTTAACTACCTCCCTCATGAAACAAATAACTAAAAGTTTTGGAACTTCATTTCTTAATATACATCATGTTTTTTCGGTAACTGGAGTAATTTTAGTCACGTTGCATCCAATTACAATGGCTATCCAATGGGGAACACTTGCATTATTTATCCCAGCCTTTGAAGATTGGGTCTCATTTTGGGCGGGTGCAGGACCAATAGCGTTATATATTATTTATTTTTCTGCCTTGATTGCCGTTGTAAGGAAATACTTTTCTCCTAAAATATGGCGTATTCTTCATGGATTCATTTATGTAGCATTAATTTTTGCCTATTTTCATGGGGTATTGAGAGGGACCGATTTTGCCAATCTTGGGATAATGATTACATTCACCGCAATGCTGATAATTTTATTCGAAATTTTAATCTACCGACGTTATCAAAAATACAAACTCAAACAAAAGTAAAAAAACATTCTCTTTTTTAAATTATTCTTTTTTATTATATTTCGAGAGAAATGTAGTAATCAGTAGATACCTTCAGATACTTTCTTATTCCTAAACTTTTTATTGGTCTGCTATATCCATTATTTAAGAATGCGGGTAATTACTGTAGTGGCTCTTTAAGAAACTTATAGATCTATGTGCGATTCATCCCCGCCCTAAAGGACGGTGCTTTCTCGAATTCTAATGGTAAAATGTATAAAATTTATTGGAAATTAAAGATATATAAGTTAAAACTTATATATAAGATTGAACTTATATAAGATAGTATGCAGGTTGATAAAAAAGAAAAAGAGCAGTACCAGACTAATGAAGAAAAAAAATACGAATCGAAATTAAAAAGTCGCTTGGGATATATTTTACCAATATATCCAGTTACAATTGCTGTGACTAGCATTTTTGCTGCATTAATCTGCATTGTGACGATGCTTATTGCAATTCCTGTCCCAGCAACCCAAGGATTTATTAATATTGGAGATGCTCTGGTAATGAGTGCGGGTTTATTATTTGGACCTTTCATTGGCGCGTTAGCTGGGGGAGTGGGTTCAATGTTTGCTGATCTTTTTCTAGGTTACACCTTATATGCTCCCGCTACATTGGTTATTAAGGGTTTAGAAGGGTTAGTAGTCGGATTGATTTCAAACCCAAAAAAGAAACATAAAAGAATTGACTTTAGGGATATTACAGGAATTGTTATTGGAGGCTTGATCATGGTAATAGGCTATTTCATTTATGAAATGATACTCTTTGGATTGAATGTTGCGTTGTTAGAAGTATTTCTTAATGGTTTAATTCAATTTGGGGTAGGAGCTATTGCGGCCTTAATTTTTGTTGGTACAGTTAGACAAAATATCATTGAGAGCATCCCTAGTGTATTTGAGAAAGTTTTCAAATAGAAGAAGGTTAATATGCAGAGAATTAGAAAGTTTTTTCTTTTCTAATTAACGTTTAAATCAACTATTCCTTAGTGATCTTTGTGATAATAAAATGGAAAAGTACAAGTATTTCGGGATCGACGGATGTTCCGCTGGCTGGATCTTGGTCTGGAAAGATATTTCCAATCCCGAAATTATGGTCATTGACATTCCGATTGGATTAAAAAATGAAGGCCCAGAACCACGGGAATGTGATAAAATGGCACGGAAAAATAAACAAAAAACGGAGAAAGGGCTTTCCAAACAAACATGGTATATTTCCGATAAAATAAAAGAGGTAGAGTTTTCATCCCCTCCCTAAAGGGATGGGGACTTCTTTCGCAGATCGTTAAAGAAGCGTTATTAAGATATCCAGAGCATCGAGTACTTTTTTTCCTCTCTCCGTAATGAAATATAATACACTTTTACCTTCCTTTTTACGAGAGATCAGATTCTTTTCTTCTAAATCCTTAAGATGCTGATAAATTGCAGAGAGAGAGACATTTCCAATAATTTCTTGGAGCTTGCTTCCATTAATCCCTCTGTGTTCAGATATAGAAATTTGTGAAAGAATTTTTAATTTTGTGGATAAAATAGACCCCATTCCAGCCGTTTTAGTTCTGGTTGAGATCGCATCTAGTATATAAGGCGTTTTTAAACCACTTCCAGTAATCATACAGACAACCGAATCAGCAGGTGAAATTTCATCATTTTGAGTCATCACGTTTAAGGCGGCTACCGTAAGTGCAGATGAAGGTTCGGCGAGGATACCCTCATGTCGTGCAAGCTCCTCGGAGCTGGTTAGCATTAGATTCTCAGGTATGGCAACAGCCTTACCACCAGTTTCAATTATTGCATCCATGGCAGGCTTTAAATAAAGAGGATTTCTCACTAAAATTCCTAATGCATAAGAATCCAGATCTTCGGAGTAAGAGATATCGGACGAATCAACGTTTTCATTAATTGAATCTACAATGGGAGAACATGCATTAGTCTGAACTCCCACTAATTTTGGAAAATGATCAATTATTTTCGCTCGTTTCAGCTCCTTAAATCCCTTCCAAATGCTCATAACCAATCCTCCGCTCCCCATAGGGATAATTATCCACTCGGGAACTCCAATTTGGTCAAATATCTCGAAAGAAATTGTTTTCTGCCCTTCAATGGTAAGCGGGTTAAATTCCGGAGTGCATTGATAGAAATTTTTCACATATTTTTCTCGGAGGGATTCTTTAAGTGCTTCATCCACGGTTTTCCCTTTAACACTTATTTTTGAATCATATGCAACCATCTGAGCCCTTTTTCCAATATCAATATCCTCCGGAATTATATTAACGCAATTCATACCTTCCAGAGAGGCATAGGCAGCAATTGATGCCCCTTGGTTGCCATTAGAGGCACAAACAACTTTACTAAAGTCCCAACTTCTTGCATGGGCAATTAGGAGTGCTGCGGCTCTATCTTTAAATGAGTTTGTTGGATTCTGAGTTTCTAATTTGAAGTAGACATTATCCAGATCAAAAAGTCCCCCAAATTTTCTTGAGGGGCGACATTCTGTGTTCCCTTCTCCCAATGTGACTCGATATTTCAAATCAATCTCCGGAAAACTAAAATTATAATCCCAAATACTTTTGGAGGTCTGAAGTCCCGAAAATCCCTGTTCAAGGGTCTGTGCTTCGGGCCTAAAGACTAAAAAGCCTCCACAGTTTGGACAGTGGTGCTGGAGTTTCTCAAGTTTAAACAAGGAATCACAATTCATGCAAGTCAGAAGTAAAGGATTTGGAATAATACAACACTTCGAGTTTTATTTTTAACTACCATATTTTTGTTTCTATTTTTAGTATGATGTGATCAATTTTAATTTTAATTGAGAAATCGTGTTAATTAATCATCTGAATGAGAGTGTTCTTCGGTGGTGTGTTCAGCTCGATTATTCTTATGGGTACAGTATTTACATATTCCCATCTCATCTGCTTCTTGGCAAGTGCTACATACGTCGCCATGCCCAAAGCCCAGATGTTTTCCACCCCGTCTTTTAGGCGAAAAAATCATCGATATTGCAAAAATAATGCTCACCGTGACCGTGATAGTTGAGCCAGACGGTAAATCTAGTATATATGATAAATATAAACCAATAAAAGCCGAAATTGCCCCAAAAGAGACCGATAGATAGATAATCTTGTCAATTTTATAACTCCATTGATATGCTGCCGCTGCGGGCGTTATGATCATTGCAAATACAAGCAAAGCTCCAATAGCTTTAATAGAAATTACAATCGCCAATGAAATCAAGATTAAAAACATATAAGATAAAAATCTCACCGGTAAACCAGTTGCTCGGGCCATTTCTTCGTCAAAAGTGACAAAGAATAGTTCTTTTTTCATAAAATAAATTATTGAGATAATTAAAATAGTAAAAATGAAAAGTAAAATTGCATCTTCCGTGGTGACGACCAACACATTTCCAAAAAGGAGTGCATTAACTGCTACATTATAACTCGGGATGAGGGTCACAAAAAGAACTGCTAAGGCCATTGTTAATGAAAAAATTATCCCTACGGCCACATTATTATCCTCCACGTATCCTTTCTCGTTTATATAACCAATACTCAGCGCAGAGCCCGCACCGAAAAAGAAAATTATTAAAAAAGGATTAACACTCAATAATACACCCAATGCCCCACCTGCAAATGAAGCATGTGCAATCCCGGCTCCCATAAAAACTAATTTTTTCAAGATAATAAAGACACCCACTAATCCGCAGACAACGCCAACTAGAATCGAAGTAAATAATGCCCTTTGAAGAAAAGAATACTCTAAAAGAGCTTGAAAGAAACTCTGTGATATCATAATAAGGGAGATAATTTCTATAATTTTTAATTTTTAGTTTATTCTTCTTAAACTATTTTCTAAAGTATAACTAAAAATATTTAAATATTATGAAATTTACGATATATCGTAAATATTGCGAATCATATCAACGCAAGATGGTGATTATTATAAAAAGTAGAGAAAAATTAACAATTTTTGGGGTTTTAATCGGTGTGTTGCTACTTAACCCAATCCTCTTGAATAACGGGAATACTACTCCCGCTGGAATACTACATAAAGAGGACAATAACATTTTTGCGTCCGATACATCTAAAAAGGTTGTTACCGCAAATACCATTCTTCAAGATATCGCAGAGAATGTAGTTGGAGAAGAAGTTGACGTGGTTGTGAGCGGGGCTGAGGATCCTCATTCATACGAACCAAGCTCAAGTGAAGTGGAGGCGTTAGAAGAGGCAGACGTGATCTTCAGACTAGGCCTTGAAAAGATTGAGCCATGGTGGGAAACCGAATGGGAATCTGGTGCCACCGTCATAGAATTAGTAGATGCCGATATGCTAAAAGTAGATCCTCTGCTGGACGTGGAAAATCCTCATGTCTGGATGGATCCTCACAATCTTATAAATTTCACGAGACAAATTAATAGTACAATGGAGAGCGAGGATCCAGAAAACACGAATACGTTTAGATCAAATGCGGATAATTATATTAGTAATTTAAATGACTTAATATCCGATATTAATGAGGCGAGGAATAAAATAAAAGGAACTAAAGTCATTGTTAACCATCCCGCATTTTTTTATCTCTTCGAGTTGCTAGAGATTGATCGAATTGCAGCAATAGAAAAGGGGGAAGGAAAAGAGCCCTCAGCGGAGGATATTACAGAAATTATGAAGCAAGCAAAGGAAAAAAATGCAGATCTTGTGGTCGCAAATCCACAGCATCAATCAGAAAATGTGTATGAAGTCGCGCGGGAAAGTGATCTTAAGATTGCCTTATTGACCCCTCTCTTAAACGTGGAAGTGGAATGGGATGGAGAGACTAAAATAATTGATACTTATCAAAAAATGATCGACTATGATTTATGGGCGTTTCAAAATCCCTCCAACCCCCCCGACTTGCTTTGGCCAATATATATAGTTCTCGGATTGGTGGTTGCGGGAATTATTGGAGTATTCCTTTATTTGCGAAGAAGATAAAACCAATTTCAAATTCTTATCTTTCAATAAAAACTTATATAAACTAATAAGAATAAAACAAAGATGACATATGGAGCCAATTATTAAACTAGAGAATGTTTCAGTAAGCTATCAAGATATTTTTGCCTTAATGGATGTAAATCTGGAAGTGTATCAAGGAGAATATATCGGAATATTTGGACCGAATGGATCTGGCAAGACTACATTATTAAAGACAATATTGGGATTAATTGAGCCGGACGAAGGAAATATCGAGTTATTTGGGTCAAAGGACATTAAAAATAGCAGGAAAAATATTGGATATGTGCCTCAAAATCCCATTGTCGAAAGACATTTCCCTGCTTCTGTGCAGAAAGTGGTGGAAATGGGACTTTATGGGAAGATTGGTTTTTTAAAACCTTTAAAAGAAAAAGATCATCGGAAAGCAGAAAAAGCTCTTCACAAGGTGCACATGGGTGATTATAAAAATAGACCTATCGGCCATCTATCCGGAGGGGAATTACAAAAAGTCATGGTTGCTCGTGCATTAGTCTCAGATCCGAAAGTTATCCTTTTAGATGAGCCCACAAGTTCCTTGGATTTCATGATGACCCGGAATTTGATGGAATTAATGGAAGAACTCAATCAAAAATATAATATTACCCTACTGGTCATCCACCATCATATAGATCTTTTATTGCCCTACTGTTCGAGGCTTTTATTACTCAATAGATCAATTATCTATGACGGAAAACCAGAAAGTGAAGAGGTTCATGAGAAAATAAGGGAAATATTTAATTTACCCGAAGAAATTGAAGTTTAATTAGAAAATTTCAATTAAAAATATGAATATATCAGTAAATTTGGATTATAAGGTATTATCCACCCTTCATGAGCGAAAATCCCCTTTAAAAGTGGGTGACTTAGCTAGAGATTTAAATTTAGTCCATTCTACCGTCGGAAGTTGCATTAAGCGGTTAGAGAAGAAAAATTATGTTAATTATGAAGCATATCACAATGTAGAACTTACCAAGAAAGGGGAGGAATTTGCCAAGGAATTAATCAGACACCGACAATTGATTGAAATTCTTCTTTATAATGAATTGGAATTAAATGCGGAGGAAGCACACCGAGAAAGCGAAAAGCTAAACTTGCTCTTTTCATGTAATTTAATTAATAAGATCTGCGAGAAATATAACCATCCCACAGCATGTCCTTGCGGAAAAAGGGTTTTAAATTCATCTACGTGTCATTGTCAAAACATCAAAAATAAAAAGGTCTAAAAAAAGCCAAAATAAATATTGAGTGGTAATTAGTTAAGATCCTCTGAGGCGAATACGGTAAGGATCTGCCCATAAAATACATGATGACTTGCCATGTTACCCGACTCGCACGAATGAACTATTTTACATTCATAACTTAATAAACTCTCTTCAATAGTCGGCACTGTTGTATTTTTTCCAGGGATTGTCTTTAGATTTGCTTCTTTGAACTTATCTGTATTTCTTCCTGATGACGTACCAGCAATGCTTATTGCATGAGAAATCTTCTCAGAGGGAATATTGAGAGTAAATTCCCGTATCCCTTCCGTTAATAATTCAAATGTATATCGGCTGGGGGCAACGGCTATGGAAATAATGGGTTGATGCCATAATTCTCCAATTGTTTTCCATGCTAAGGTCATCACATTCGGGTTTTGCTCCTTGTCCATTGAAACCAATAGCGCATCCTTCTGAAAAAAGGAGTCTATATATTCATACTCAGAAATTTGCTTTCTTTTATTTCTCATCTTGAAAATCACCAAATGCTCATATATAATTATTTATTTAAATGTTTTATTTTTATAATAGATTTTCATTTTCCGCCAACCCCATAATACGTCACCTTTTAAGGCTGCGTTAAACGAGTCAATTCTTTACTGGAGTTTCTCCAAAATACATCCAAGCGACTCCTTCTTAGCTAAGATATTTAGGATTGCTAAAAAGATTAAGATCAACCTTCGACCTATGGCAGGAGCAATTAATGACGGGCAAAGTTTTGAAAATTACTCCAACAATACAATTACAATGGAATCTCATATAGATACTTATCAACCCATCGAGGAAATTTGTTTTAAGAAAGATAGCTTGGAGACTCATAATATGGTCGAAGCGCTCTTAAAAGATGAAAGTGACTAACGGAAAAATTTTAATTCAAAAAAGATATAAAAAAATTATGCCGCCAGAAATGATCTGTTTAGGCGAACTTTTAGTTGAGATAATGCGTCCTGAGGTTGATACCCCTCACAATCGGATTGGTGAAGTCTATAGAGGCCCATACCCCAGCGGAGCTCCAGCAATTTTCATTGATTCTGCTGCTCGAATGGGAAGACAATTTGATATCTCTACTGGCTATATTGGAGTTATTGGAAATGACGAATTCGGGGAGACCATCATTCACAAATTGGAAAAAGACGGAGTCGATACATCACAAATACGAAGGGAGGAAGATTTACATACAGGAATTGCTTTTAATCAATACAATTCAGATGGAAGCAGAAAATTTATTTTTGCGGCGGGCGCTGCTGGAGAAACTTCTCAAGATGATATTAATCCCTCATATTTTAAGGATGTTAAAAATCTCCATATCATGGGGAGCGCTCTTTCCATCAGTGATTCATCCAAGGAAGCATGTTATAACGCAATAAAGATTGCACGAGAACAAAATCCCGAAGTCGTGATCTCATTTGATCCTAATCTTAGACCGGGAATGCTTGATTTAGAGACAATTTTGAAAATTTGTAAGCCCGTCCTTGAGGTGGCGGATATATTACTGCCGAGCGGAGAAGAGGCTGAGATGCTGGCAGGGAATACAGGGGAGGTAAAAGCTTGCCAAGAATTATTAAAAATGCATCCAAAATTGGTTGTTTTAAAACAAGGGGAACGGGGATGCACGGTATTTTCTGATGATAAAGCTGATGGAATTCATATTCCGGGGTATAAGGTAGAGGAAATAGATCCTACTGGTGCTGGCGATTCATTTGGCGGAGCTTTTATGGTGGGTTACCTTTTAGATTGGAAAATAGAGAAAATTGCAAGGTTTGCCAATGCGGTTGGCGCATTAAAAGTTCAAGTCTTTGGCCCCATGCCCAATACGGAATACCAAGCAGTTATTGCTCTCATGAATGAAAATTGAACGTTTTGAACATGGTCAGAGGTTTTTAATGTTTAATCCGAACTCTTGCAATGCTTTTTTGTCCGTCTCTGAAAGCGAATCTTTTAAATGAAGCGAAAAAACCCGATTTTCAGTAAGGTGATAATCTTCTACCTTTAATAAACGGAATCCGGGAGGTTTAAATTTATAATTTAAAGAGATTGGTCCGACGGCTTGGGTTTGAAAGATGAAGGGCTTATTAACATCAAACCAGATATCTAATTTCTCTTTATCTTCGAACTGTTCAAACTTTTTGCGATATTTGCTTGTATAGATATGGCAAGGAATTTCAAGATAAATGGGTGCAATATAAAATCCCATATTAATACGTTCTGTTTCTTGGGTCTCTTTTAATCTGAATTCTTTTAAGGTGTGAGTATGTCCGCAGAAAATCAAATCAACTTTCCTACGGATTTCTTTGTCAGCCCCTATAAAGATTTTTAATAGATCCTCCCAATTATACATAACGGTCTGATATTTTAAATTAAGAAGCTTCTCTAAACTTGGATCTCCCACATATTTCTCAAGATTACGTTCATAAAAATCTGCCCATTTCAGTTTTCGTTTTAAATTGAATTTTCTTTTAAATCTCCACCGTTTAATCCTGCCCAAACTGGGAGAAACGGGTGGCGTATGAGTGACCACCACAACTTTTCCGTCCTTTGAGAGTTTTACAAAGGATCTGAGCAGGTCTATTTGATAATCTTTTAACCCCTTGGTGCTTGGTGAGGCTTTTAAGAAATCATGCAGATCAGCCACGGAGTCTTCGCCCGTATCAATGAATATGAAATGATAAGATTCTCCTATCTGAATTTTATAGTTCAGATTAGGATTAAAATACCGAAAATAATCTCGTAAATTTTTATCTCGGGATCTTAGAGCGGTGAAATAATTAAAAAATTTAAAATCATGGTATCCTTTAATGTCATTTTTTGTAAATCCATAAATCTTGCGGGCATGCCCTAATGTAATGCTGTAATGCCCCTTTCTGTAATCGTGATTGCCCACCATTGTAAAAATCGGAGCAAGGAGTTCTTTTCTATTTATAAATTCTTTATCTTGAAAGTAAGGATACTTGTCTAACCCCCGATTTCTGCCCAATATAATATCGAGAAGGACGTGAACATTGTTCTCATATTGATAGTTTCCGCGGGCAATATCGAGATAATCAATTAAATCTCCGCCACAGAGGACAAAATCTAACTTATTTTGTTTTACTCGATCGTTTATGAAGGCGATTAACTTTCTTAAATTATAATTGAAATTATACTTTGCAAACCGTAATTCCTCAAATCGCTCTTTCTGAATCCCTTCCTTGTACTCAAAATCTCTATTTAGAATGGTCTTATCTATCTTCGCAAGTTTTTTTTTATCATGTTTATACCTTTGAAGTTTATGCCGCACTTTTTCCTTGAGGAACTGACCTATAAAATCATTCCTGCGTGCGACGTGAAAGTCAGAGGCGTGAATGAAATGGAAATCCTTCATATCTTTATTAAAAATGGCCAAACTATGAAAATTGATCTTAGCGTCAATCCGGTTCGGAATATCATGAATAATATCACATAATAGAAGGTCTTGATTCGTTTGTTTAAATAATTGCTGGATATGTTTAATTTTCTTAACTTTAATAGATACTTTGTATAATTTTGTCCGGTCTCCAAAAACATCGTCAATTTGGAGCATTTTATTATACATATCCCAAATGATACAATTCTCTTTCGATAAAACCGGTTGGTCGCGAAAATCAAGCTTTTTGATTTTACTAATTTTTTTGACGTGTAACGGATAACGCTCCCCTCTCCTTTCAGCAAAAGGCCCGGTCTCGCTCAATATCGGTTGATAGTATATATTTGAATAGAAATATTCCAAGATCTCTTGAACAGATTGCTTTGGGATTGTAATTATATACGCAGTGAAGCGAACCTCCTCTTGGAGATTGTCATTCTGGTCGACATAGTCCTTTAGATTTATTATCTCCGGATATCCTAAATTGGGTTTTACGATAATAGGATAAATGCCTTGACTTAAATCCAAAGAGGACATAATAATTTTCTGAAACCGTTTTTTACTAATCCTTGTTAAATTTTTAATAAAAGTTATTAAATTAATAATTTACTAGTAATTTAGAGAATTGTAATAATTCACTCGTGCTAAATATAAGGAGTTATTAGAATACCATGACCGAGAAGAACAAGGAAAACAATAAAGATCCCAAGAAAAGCAAGGAATCGATTCAAAAGCAAAGGCAAGAGAAACCTATCAAATCAGAAAATAAAGAAGAGACGGTAGAAAGTAAACTTAACATGAAACCCGTACTCCTCAAAGCTGAAGCCTATAAGACCATAATCCTTTATGTCAGTAGATATGCAAATAAATCAATACCACAAGAAGAGTGGAAGGAAGTCTATGGACTTTTAATCGGAAACGCTGATGATGATGCGGTCTATGTTAACCGGGCGGAGGCGCTAACCTTCGGTCACGCCACGGATGTCCAATTAGATCAACGACACTACGTATTTATTGACGAAATTCAAAGAAAACTTGACCAAGAGGATACCAATAATTATATAGTTGGATGGTTTCATTCTCATCCTGGACTGGGTCTGTTCTTTTCATATATTGACATTATTAATCAATTAGGATTCCAATCACGGAATAAAGATTTCTGCGGGTTAGTGTATGATCACACACTGCTTGGGAAAAAGAAAAAAGAGGAGATTGGAGGAAATGTCCTTACGAAGTACGACACGGGATTCGAAATCTATAGGTTGAATGATACAGAAATGGACCCAGATAATCCTGATTTTGAAAATAATTATCACAAAATTGACTATATCATTGACGGTCTTAATAAGTTCTTTTTTGCTAATGTCTTGAATGAATTATCGGCTTTAGCAACTGCACAGAAGCCTCTACAATCCGCATATGGGGAAGAAACAGAAGAAGACCAAGAGGTAAAAAATAATGTGCAGAATACCCCTCACTCCCCACCCCCGCAAGGATACCAAAAGGAACAACCCGCCACCGAAGAGAACCTTGTGGACATACCTACTGAGGAGGAGGTTTCTTTTAATATGAGCAATACCCTTATGACTGCCGATAAAGAAACTAGTAGCAGTAAAGAGAAAAAATCAAGAGAAGAAGCCGAACAATTAATTTATCAAGGAAATCAAGCATTCAAGGAAAAAGATACAGTGTCTGGAGTTACAAAATATCGGAGGGCACTTAAAATTTTGCAGAATCTCGGAGATTATAACAGAATGCTTGAATCTTTGAGTAGTATAGCCGAACAACTAATTTCTACAAACCATTTTGTATTAGCAAATGAATTTATAGAGAAATTGCACACTATCTCAAGCGACCAAGAAAACTTTTTTTATCGAGGGGACGCGCATTACTTACAGGGTTATCTCAAATTAAAACAATCAGAAACAAAAGAGGAAAAAAAAAAGGTCTTAGAAGATTTTCAAAAAGGGGCTGTAAACTATCTCAAAGTTAATGACTATGCCGGAGCTGGGCGCTGTTTTCATAAAATGGGTCGAGTATGTCACCTTAATCTTAATTTAATCGATAACGCATGTTTGTTTTATACTGAGGCAATAAGATATTATAATGAAGGAATTACGCGTAATCATCCTTTACGGAAATCCTTTTGGAACACTTCGGAGGCATTAATTCAAACGATTACCGAAATTAAAGATATTGTAGAAGACTTATTACCGTCAATTTCCGAGTCGAATGTGCTCAAAAAGGTTAAAGAGGGACTAACTTCTATCCGATATAATTTCTAAATTCTTGCTTCTTAATATTTTATAATAACATTCTCTAAATCTTGGTTGAGTCAAGAGGATTTTTGGAAAATAACTCAAATAGTTTTTGAAAAAAGCAAAAAAAATAAATTTTAGGAAAAACTACAAAAACCATATGCCTAGAAGGAAGAAAAAGAAAAAATACACACGTAAGAATGCTTGTAAGCACTTGGAACCGATGGGAGAAGTTTCAGTAAGTTCACAGCCCTTATGCCATTGTACGGAAAGAGAGCTGGTTTTAGGGACAAAAGCATATGTCTGTCAAGTGTGTTCGCTTTACGAACAAACCAGTAAAAAGATATCAGAAGTATATGATGAAAGCAAATCGAAAGCGGAGAGGAAAATGGAAGAGGAGGACACTAAGCTCGAGGTGCCCATAACCGAAATCGAGGAGGAGGAAATAGATTTATCAACCGACGAATTCAGCGAAAGTAACGAAGATTATCCGGAAAAATACCAAAAAATAGAAACAGTTAAGACGGATTTAGAGTCAGAAGTCTTAGGTGAATTAGAATGCCCCTTCTGTGGTGATTTATTTGATAACTTGGCTGACCATATTCAAACATGTGAATTCGCTCCTGATGATGTAGACCCCGAAGATTATATTCCTACTCGAAAAAAGGCTACCCAAAAAAAGAAAAAAAAGAAAAGTTCTTCGGACAAAGACAAAGAAAAATGTCCGCATTGCGGCAAAGAATATATAAGGTTGGCACGCCACTTGCCTTATTGTCCAAAAAACCCAGAAAGCAAAAATTATGAAGGAGATTAATTTTAAGGTCTTATCTTAATTAATTTATAATGCATTTCTTATTAATTCGAAGAAGATATGAGTAGTCATAAACAAGAATCAATTTATTATTGTAAACCCGTTTTTAGACCCCCTAGTGAAGCACAATCTTTATTAATTCAATTAACAGAGGGGTGTACCTTTAAATGCGATTTTTGTATGTCTAACTTACGGAAAAAATTTAAGGTTAGGGAAATAGACGAGGTAAAGCAAGATTTAGATATTGCCAGAAGACAATACGGAGTAAATGTAAATCGCATATTCTTTTTAGATGGAAATGCAATGGTGACTCCTTTTAAAAAATTACTGGAGGTAACAAAATATGCAAATCAAATTTTTCCGAATTTAGAGAGGTGTGCGGTGTATGCTCATTCAAAAGATATCATAAAGAAAAAACAAGAGCACTTGAACCAACTGAGTGAGGCGGGGCTTAAAATGGCTTATGTTGGGTTCGAATCCGGATATACTAAATTGCTCGAAATGGTAAATAAGCATGCAACTAAAGAGGACCATATTAAAGCCACCAAGAAACTAATGGAGGCGGATATCACACTTTCTGCCACTCTAATAAGTGGATTAGGGGGAGCAAATGATCCCGAACTTTCTAAGCAACATGCAATTGAGTCGGCGGATTTAGTGAACAAGATTTGTCCAGATGATGAGCGAACATGGTACATTGCGTTCTTAGCATTGATGGTCCCACCAGGGACGAAACTATATAAAAAAAAGACGAAAGGAGAGTTTGAAGAAATGGACTCTACCCAGATTCTAAAAGAACTGAAAATATTCATAGAACATATTGAGTTCCCCAATAAGGACGCTCACTGTGTGTTTCGCTCTAACCATGCATCCAACTATCTTCCGATTAAGGGAGTACTCGAAAAGGATAAGGACAAAATACTCAATACCATTAATCATGGTCTTGAGCATAAAGAATCTCTCCGCCCCGAGTTTTATCGAGCGTTATAAGTAGGGGGAGATTTATTTTTCTTTACTTATTTTTAGCAAACTCCTTCATAGTCGGAGATAAACCAAGGGGAACAAAATATTTTATTTAAAGTTTAATTAGATTTAAACAAAAAATACGAATACAGATCTCGATGCCCAATCCGGTTATAGGAGTAGAATCTCTATTTTTTTCTCTATTAGTTTCCATTGTGCTAATTTTGTATGCAATATTATTTTTTCCCATTTTACGACGCAGTTTCAAAATAAAAAGCAAAAATCGATATAATACATTATTATTGATCATCCTTTTGGTAATAGTTGCCGTTTTCATAAGTTTGCCCTTTTCTGCCACGGGATTCTATTTATATATGCCGCTAAATTATTATGTGATTGTCGTAGTAGGCGGGTTGGCATTATTCTTCTTTATTTTTGCCATGGTTAAAAAAGAAACTTTGGACGAAAAAGCCTACAATAAAAGGTTGACAAGCGGCTTTGATAAAAGTTTAGACAAATCGGTCTTAGATACTCACAATTTTACCCCAAAACAAGAACTCAAACGGAAATTGTTCCATTTATCCGCGATCTTGTATATCTTTACCTGGGTGTTGCAGCCGCTCATTTTTTTTGGGGTGAGAATCTTATATGAGGGCATCATCAACACTCCCACCTATGAGAACTATTATAATATTCAAATTTTATTCAGTGAATCTGTAGAGGGTTTATTATTAAACGGGCTTATTATCCAATTTTTCATGCTACTCTGTATATTTATTGGAAATGCCAATGCAGAAGTAATGCGCTTGAGATTTAACAATTATGGATTTCCCTTAAAAAAAACGCTCGCCACCACCCGAAGGTCCACAGAGGTATATGATACTTCTGGCTCCATGTTATTGTTAATGGGACTTGCTATGTCTTCCCTCATTTTAACCTACGGCTCACAAGACAGGATAGCGGGAGTGTATGCTCAAATGGCAATAATTAGTATATCCGTGTTCAGTGATATGTTTGCTGCTTTGATTGGACGTAAATGGGGAAAGCATAAATGGCCTATCGTGGAAGGGAAATCATTTGAAGGATCTATTGCCGGATGCGTGGTCGGTTTTATAAGCGCGATATTCTTTGTTGGCTGGTTTCTCGCGTTAATCGGGATTTTAATCTTTGTATTTACAGACATCGTGCTTGCAAAAGTTGAGATCAGCGATAATGCCAGCAATCCCATTTTAATGGCGATTATATTTAAACTTTTAATCGATTTTGTGAACCCGATGATTACCTTATTACCTTACATCAAAATCTGGTGAAATTCCAAAAAAGAGTTAGGGAAGGGAAAAGATAATTAAATTCCCGGTTTTATTAAAGACTTTTATGATATCTTCAAAACTTGGATGGTTCATTATTTCTTGTAACTTTTCAATTAGTTCTTCACGTTTTAAAGCTAAAATATTCGAAAGTTCTGAAAGAGAAATCTTTTTGGTTTTCCTCGCAACTTCTTTAAGCCTCTTAGCGATGACCTTTAGATATATCCTCTCGATTAGATTTTTTAAATTTGAGATTTCCGCATAATCTAATTCTTCTAACAGTTCAAAAATATTTTCGCAAATGATCTCATAGGTTAGCACTCGATAATTAGTTATAATTGTATAGGTCTTTTTTAGACATTCAAAATATCTATTAATCGCCTCTTGAAGTTCATACAGATTATAATCCTCCGCTTTCTTATCGACTGTATCCTTCAATGAAGCTAAGAGTTTCATGAAGCGTTCCAAATTCTCCTCGGTTAAGCTCTGCTTCGTATATTTTTTAAATCGATTAAAATAAAGAGAACGAAATTTATCGATTTTCTCGGTAATTGAATCGTTTAATTTTTTAAACTCTTTAAGAGAACCCTCTAAATTAAAGGAATCATCATATTCCTTGATTAAAGTAAGAGCAGAGCGGGTTTTATCCAACGCGGAGTTCAAATCCTCATCCTCTAATTTTTTTAAGATAAATTCCTTATGAATTTTCAATTTTTTTTTAAGCTCTCTCTTATCTTTTACCTTTTTGAACGTATCTTTAAAAAATGCCATCGGGAGTAGGGAGTTTCTTTTTGATTATAATTTACACTAGAGTGCGAGAAAGCCCCGTCCTTCAAGGCGGGAATGAATCGCACATACATTAATATTATTTATTATTACTTATGGACAATACCCAAGTTCATCATATTACCGCAGGGAGTACAGAGGGGGCGTTTGGAGATGATGTCAGACTTATATTATGGAAGCAATCTTCGATGAATTACGAATCCATCACCATTTGGGGCACGGGGTAGTTCAATATAAGATAATTCATTCTTAAATAATAAGAATTATAATAAATTATAGGAATTTAGTTATTATTATAATCTATGGTTGTGCTTTAAAAAATGAAAAAAATTACTTTGATTGTGGGAAGTCCTCGGAAAAATAAAAGCTGTGATTTTCTGGTTGAAAATGCAATAGAAGGACTAAAATCGGTTTCTGATGATTTCAATATAAATAAGATCTTTATCGATAATTTTAATCTTTCCCCTTGTACCGGCTGTGATCAATGCTTACGGGAGCCCTATGAATGTCCATTAGCCGAAAATGACGACACACATGAGATTGAAAAATATCTGTTGGATACGGATGCTCTTTTAATTGCATCACCAACGTATTTCGGATCTGTCTCTGCTCAGATAAAAACATTGATTGATCGGTCTCGGCCGTGGAAAATGAACGGGTATAAACTTGCAGATACCATTTTTGCCCCGTTAGTAGCACAAGGGCTCCGTAATGGTGGTGGAGGAGGCGTGAAAACAGACCTTATCAATTTCGCATTAATTCAAGGGATGATATGCGTGGGAAGCTTAGGAAATCCCGTAATTGAGGAAAATATACCCGTAACATCCTTGCAAAAATATGAACGAACCGCTTTTCTAAAGAAAGATGAATCAGATGAATTAGGAGCAAAAATAGCTCACAATCTTGGAAAAAGAGTGGCAGAATTATTACAAAAGTTCTGAATATTCCTTATTTTTTATACTCTTCTTATTTTCCTTTTTCTTTTAAGACCATCTATTTTCCTTTTCACTGGAGAATGATGATTTCTTTAGCTATAAGCAAAAAAAGAAATGAATTAATTATTGGTTTTTCCTTTATGCTCGAACTCGGCGGGTGGCTCATCTCCAGGAAACTTAGTATTAATAGCAACCCCTGCTATCACTAAAGCCACACAGATAAGGAAATAAAGCGATAAATCGTCTTGAGGGAAGTATGATAATCCTGCATCTATCCAGATAATCATCCATTCACCGACGGGAATCACATAGGGTTTGAGAAAATTAAGAATTAAACCCACAATCCCGGCAATAATGCGCAAAATATCATTGATCTGCAGTAACATTATTTCTTCTCCCCCTCCTCTATATTATCTTTCCATCGAGTTTCTCGGATTTTTTTCCGATTCACCGTAAAATCAACGATATCATATATTTTAAGCAAAATTGAAAGGAAATAGATGCCCAAAAATAGCATAACCATTTGAGAAAGGTTCAACCACATGGAACCAAATCCCGTAATTTCGAAAACTATCTCTGTCGCTCCAGAGAATTTATAACTCCAAATATACATGCAATTCAAGAGGAGCTGTACCAATGACATAACACCGCGACGAATGGATTGGGATGGAGAAGAATAAGTAAAAAAGGCCGTTCCCGAAATTAACAATCCAAATGCTGATATCCAGAAAATAATATCGTTGTAGGTCTTTTGTTGCATTTGTAAGGTAAGTCCTTGCACATCGAGGGTGTTAATATAACTAAACGTAAGTAACGGGATAATTAAAGTTGAAACTACATAAACTGAAGCATAAATGGTGCCTCTGACCATATTCTTTGTCGCTCCCATTTAAACTCCCGCCTCCCCAATTTCAACATCGGTTAAAGTGACTCGAAAACTCAGCAATTTCAAGGAATATTTGGCACTTAATGAAATATCAGCCAAAAAGTCCAGCGGCCCGTCTTCGTTGATTTTTGGAATCGTATCGTTCAACTTGACTATATCGAAATCATTCTCATCGGCAAGAAAATCATCTTGATACGTTTTCCCTGCTTCAATTGACCCAAAATTGATTGGCTTTTCAAATATTTTTAATCTCTTCGTTTTATTATTATCGGTTTTATCTTCATACTGCAAATCAATAATCATTTCTACTGATAAATCATCCAAGTTGAAAAAACCAGCATTGGTGATTCTAAATGGGAGGATTATTGAGATATTTTCTGCCTCGTCTGTAAAATTTTCTCCCAAGTCGGGAAAAGAAAATTCAATCTCTTCACCATGTTCAGGAACTTGTATGTTTTCCTCTTCAGAAAGGATCATCACCGCTGAATATCCCCCAAGAAATGAGACTATTGACATTGAGGATGTAAGTATGATAAGAAATATCTTGATTATAAACCGAAGAACACGAGAAGCCCTCATTTTTTTCACTAAATAAATCTGTCTCTAATAATTATATTTTAAATTTTAAATTCAATTAAATTATTAATTTTCTGTTACTTTATAAATTTTTTATTTTTACCACTAAAGGGATAAAAAGCCCTGTCCTCCTTCAAAGGCAGGGATGAATCGCATATACGTTTTTAAACGATTAATTCTATGAAAATATTGATGGACGATAACCAAGTTCAACGTGAAATTGCAAGGATTGCGGGGTTAGTGTTTGGAGGTTCTGTAAGACCCGTACACTTAGGCGAGCAGTTTGTAAGGAATTACGAATTTCTCGCTCTTTAGGGCGTGGTAGTTCAAAAAATATTCTTATAATCGTATAATATTAATTTCTTCATTCCTTATGAGGATTCAGTTACTAATTTCTTTGTGTAATTTAACTTTCCGCCCGCGAGGAGGATTTGAATTTCTCTTTCAGAGAGATTATAGCGTGCTTTAAATTCATAATTTTGCGTGATATTCTGAATGGAAATAAGGCCTTCCTCGGATAATAATGCAGATCTCACATTTTTTATATGAAGAATATCGTCCACTTTTAATTTTTCATAATCCTCAGTATCTCGAAAGACCAATGGTAAAATCCCAAAATTAACCAGATTATCCCGATGAATTCTCGAAAACGATCGACATAGAACCGCTTTTATCCCCAAATACATCGGTGCTAACGCTGCATGTTCTCTACTTGATCCTTGTCCGTAATTTTCTCCTCCCACTATAACCGTGCCTCCTTCTTGTTTGGCTTCCAACGCTCGCTCCGAAAAAGAAGAATCAATCTGCGTAAAGACGTATTCGCTTATCTTCGGCAAGTTCGACCGATAAGGAAGAATTGCTGCACCGGCAGGCATAATATGATCAGTAGTGATATTATCTTCTAGTTTTATCAATATCTTTAAATGATCGAAACTTTCGGGAAGAGGATCAAAGTCCGGCAAGGGAGCAATATTAGGACCCCTTTCAATCTCAACTTGAGAAGCATCTTCGGGGGGTTCAATAATTAAGGAATCATCAATCTCGATTTGGGACGGTAAGTCAATGGAAGGATATGTTCCTAAATTTTTGGGATGTTTTATCTCCCCAAAGATCGCAGCAGCCACCGCAGCTTCGGGACTGGTCAAATAAATTTTAGCGCTTTTTGTTCCGCTCCTTCCATAAAAATTCCTATTGAAGGTTCGCACCGTGATCCCATTTGACTTTGGCGCGAATCCCATTCCGATACACGGACCACACGCGCTTTCTAAAATACGGGCTCCAGCCGATATCATATTTTGTAGTCCCCCTCGTTTTCCCAATTCAAGGAGCACTTGACGGGAACCGGGGGTAATTCCAAGCACCGTCTCTTTATCGATTTCTTTATTTTCTAAGAGGGCTGAAACCGTTAACATGTCTTTCAAAGAACTATTTGTACACGAGCCAATCGCGACTTGATCCACCATCATCCCTTCCAATTCCGTAAGCGGGACAACATTTCCGGGAGAATGGGGCTTAGCTATCAAAGGTTCTACTTTTGATAAATCAATAACTATAACCTCGTCAAAATCGTCCTCTTCTGCTTCTGGAATTTCTATCCAGTGATCCTCTCTCTCTTCCAATTCCAAGAATTCTTTGGTTTTCTCATCAGAGGGGAAAATCGAGGTGGTTGCTCCGGTTTCCGCTCCCATATTGGTGATGGTTGCCCTCTCCGGAACGGTGAGCGTCTTGACTCCGGGACCAAAATATTCCAAGATCTTGCCGACACCTCCCTTGACGTCCAATCTCCGAAGGACTTCCAAAATGATATCTTTTGCCGACACATAATCCGGTAAGGTGCCAATCAGTTTTATCCCCAGAATCTCTGGTGTGTTAATATAAAAGGGACCTCCGCCCATGGCAACTGCTACATCCAAGCCCCCCGCACCAATTGCTAGCATTCCCATTCCACCCGCAGTCGGAGTATGTGAATCCGAACCTATGAGTGTCTTTCCCGGGGTTGCAAATCGTTCTAAAAACACTTGATGACAGATGCCATTTCCCGGGCGAGAAAAATAAATCCCGTACTTTGCAGCCACAGAGGCTAAATATCGATGGTCATCAGGATTTTTAAAATCCGTTTGAAGAGTGTTATGATCAACAAATGAAACCGATAAATCTGTATGAATTTTATCTAATTTCATTGCTTCAAATTGAAGGTACGCCATAGTGCCCGTGGCGTCTTGGGTTAAGGTATTGTCAATCTGTAATCCAATTTCCTCTCCAATCTCAAACTCTCCTTCTACTATATGTTCTTTGATAATTTTTCTTGCTACTGAAGTCATTTCAATCTAATCGTTAAAATAAAGACAAGATTTTATTTATTTTTTCTGAAGGTAACTCGCTTCAAAAATCTTCTCTGCGCGAGGTAAGCGAGTCGGTTGATCTCAGAGCCTAAACCCAACTAACATACTAATGTACCATTTAAAATTTGTACTTTTTAAACCAGCCGCAAGCCGGAAATCCCTAATCTTCTAACATTTGTAAGATTAGATCATCTTTTATCCATATACATTATCCCCTTTTTTGATAAAGAGCATTCCCATTTTATTACCATCCTCTAATTCCCCAATGGCAACATCAATCACGAGTACATCTTCTTGTTTTAATTCGGGAATCAACTGTTTTTCAATATATAATTCAACACGAGGGTCATTGGGTTCGAGGTTTTCAAATTCTGTCCATCGGATAAAATCCGAGATTTCTTTTTCAATTTTCCGTTTTTGCACGAGTTCCAAAACATTTCCACAGAATGACATCGTTCATGTGGTCGCGGAGTAATAAAAAAATGCTACCACATATTTCTCTTCTTCATCGGAACTGATACTAACCTCTTTATTTTTTTCGGAGATATAGTCCAACGCTTCATTGGTGAATTTTACTCTAAATAAAACCACCTATTTCATTTTAATTAATATAATGATGAAAAAAATACTATTTATCTAGTACTTGATTCAACCGACAAAAATTACTTTAAGACTTTCTTTTCTTGTTACGCTAAATTAATAAAATAGGAAAAAGAAGATAGTTATCTTTATGTCCAGTAAAAATAACTATTTATGGAAAAATCCACGTTCTTCTTTATTAAGTCGTTTTGCAAGCCTGTACGGAAACGATATGACGGACACTCAAGCGAGGAGTTTCCGATCGTTACTTTGTTTAACGCGTTAGTGGGAAATAGTCAGCGAACGGGAACTCAAATATTGAATCATAAATTAGAAACTTTGTTGAAAAATAAATCCCCCTCATCGAGGGACACGGGACGTATTTTACCCCATCCTTCTCAAATGAGGGGTTATGCGAAATCGTTTCCAATGGAAGAGACAAACCAAACGCTTTTGGACATTTCAAGAGAGATATTGCCCTTGTTACAGGAGAAGGAATTAATTCCAAAGAAATTAAAGATTGCCTTTGACTTTCATAAAAAATTATACTACGGCAAGAAGGACAATCCCTACGTAATCGGTATACAAGCCGAAAAAGGCACGAAGAAAGCACATATTTGGCATACGTGTAGCATTATTTTACAAGGACGGGAACTACAGGTGGGAAGCAAAATGCGGAAAAAAGGAGAAAAAGCGGGCAGATTCGTGAAACAAATGGTTGAATTCCTTGAATCCTTAGGGTTTATCATAGAACTAATAGCAATGGATAAGGAATATTACCAAAAGTAGATTTTTGACTATTTAGACCAAAAATTTATTGAATATATCGTTCCCGTAAAAGAGTCCGGGAAGTTAAGACAGATGAAAGAAGCGGCGTTAAAAGATCCACAAGCGAGGGTTCAGACCTACAAGATGAAAGGGAGATATGTGAAAGGCAAAGGATATTCTTTCGCTAAATTTAAAGTAGCCTTTTATGGGAAGAAAGGCATTAGTTTTAGCAAATTAAGAGCTCAGTATCGCAATGGAACGAGACCGTTAAACGAGATTTTGGCAGATATATTCGTATTAGCGACAAATCGCGTGATCCATTCGCCGAGCATCAAGAAAAAGTACAGATTTTATAAAACTCGAAGTGACTATGGAGCTCGCTGGCGGATAGAAATTAATTATCGAGAAGGGAATCCCTTTATCATGTACTCGACCAGTGCTGACCCGAATGTACGAAACTTCTATTTTATCCTCAGCTTGTTGCTGTTTAACTTCTGGATAATTGCGAATTTACGTCTCCACAACAAGAGGTATTGGTTAATAAAAGAGCCAAAGGCGTATTATAAAGAAGATTTGAAGCACCTATTAGTGAGTGCATTTCAATATTTCATGAATACCGGACCGCCCTTTTCAGTTTTTTGTCGGACAAAAGATTTAATAGGAGAGGGGTGTATTTTTATTTAGTCAAGTACTGATAATGAAAAATGATAAAAAATAAACAAAAATTAACAAAATACCTTTGCTTAACCCTAATAATCTCTACGGTTTTGGGGTATCTGTTTTTTGTAATAATCGTTTTAAATATTCCGGACTTCCAAGGAAGGGGAATTACTGATTCTTTTTATAATTGTATTACAAATTTTTCAACATTATTATTCCTTATA
>JAWOCD010000012.1:0-4992 GCA_046483985.1 Promethearchaeia archaeon | reverse complement strand
ATATCTGATACTTATCTATTTTTTCCTAATTTCCCCAATATCTAGAGTTCTTTACTGAGATAATTTTTTTTTCTATAATTCTTTCTTTTTCGGGCTTTTCGCTATATATTTTTCTAATTTTTCAGTGCTGAAGAATTCAACAGGTGGTAAAACCGCAGAGAGAGTCCTCGCCATAAGCGCAATGTTAATTGCTTTCTCAATATCAAATTTTGCTGCATATGAAAGGCCTATAATTTTTCAGTGCTGAAGAATTCAACAGGTGGTAAAACCGCAGAGAGAGTCCCCGCCATAAGCGCAATGTTAATTGCTTTCTCAATATCAAATTTTGCTGCATATGAAAGGATGTGTGCTTCCGTCTTTACCCACAAATCCCCCATGAGTGGTTATGATTTTTACATTTAAATTATCATGGCAAACTAACCTGATAAATTCCCATGCTCTACCTGTTGTAAATATTGAAAAACCGCTGACAACTGGGATTTTCCCCGAAATTGCAAATCCAATCGCGGTCCCCATCATGTTTTGCTCCGCTATTCCCATATTGAAAAATCTATCGGGATACTTTTGGGCAAATTTATAAGTTCTGGTAGAGGCAGATAAATCGGCATCCAAAACCACAATATCTTTGTATTTATCCCCGTGATCAACGAGATAGTCTCCAAAAACATCTCTTAATGCTTTATCGGTCATTTTAGGACTTTTCCTCCCTTAAACTTTTTTGAATTTCATTGATTTCCCGAATTGCCGTTTCATATTCTTGTTTGTCTGGCGGTCGACCATGGTATTTCTTCGTGTGCTCCATAAAAGAGATATCTTCTCCTTTAATGAGATAGGAAATCAACATAGATGGCTTTTTAATCACTTTTTGCGCCTTCGAGAAGCCGTCTATAATTTCTTGAATGTGAGAACCGTCAATACCAGTCACATTCCAGCCGAATGCCCTCCATTTATCGGCCAATGGTTCCAGCGACATGATTTCTTCTGTTGCCCCATCAATCTGGATTCCGTTGCGGTCGATAATTGCCGTCAAGTTATCAAGTTTATAATGATTTGCAGCCATCGCCGCCTCCCAGACCGCGCCTTCATTTAATTCTCCATCTCCCAAAAGGACATAAACATTTCGCTCATAATTTTTATTCAATTTTGCCGCTAACGCACATCCCACGCCAATCGATAGTCCCATTCCCAAGGAACCCGTGGTCACTTCGATCCCCATCTCACTATTTTTTACGGGGTGGCCTTGCAATTTCGAACCAAATTCTCGTAGCGTAAAAAGTTCCTCTCTCTCGATGTAGCCCACTCGATCCAAAACAGCATACAGAGCCGGCGCGGCATGCCCCTTGCTTAAGATGAACATATCTCGTCCTTGCCATTCCGGATTTTCGGGATCAATCTTCATGATCTTGTCATACAAGAGATAAAGAAGGTTGACCGCCGAAAGCGAGCCTCCCGGATGGCCAGAATTGGCAAGGTGAATCATTTTCAGAATGTCTTTTTTAATTTCCAATATTTCGAATTTAGTTTCCTTAAGTTCCGAGTCGGACAATTCCATCTTTATTCACAGAAACAATTTAGTTTTGGGAGTTTCCTACTTTGGGTTTTCTAATCTAATTTTTTAGGGTTTTTGGCGATATATTCCTTTAGTGTGTCCGCGTTAAAAAATTCCACCGGTGGTAATGTGGCGGATAAAGACCCGGCCATCAACGCAATCTTTATGGAACTGAGTATGTCTATATCGGCAGCATACGAAAGTCCCAAGCACGCCATGATGACGCTTCCCACGGCGACATAACTCCGAACGGGAGAGTCAAGAACGGGTTTAATCTTTTTTGCCTTTTCCTTATCTTTCATTAAGAGATAAGATGAGGATTCGATATCGTTAAGGAATACGTTATTGCTATTGGTCTCATTTTGAATCCGTTTCCCTGAGATAGTCACGCTGGTGTCCGTGCAGCATTCTATAGCCATCTCTCTAAGGGCTTTCTGCAAATTTATCTTGATGAGGTCGATATCTTCGTATAAGTAATAATGCGCCAAATTCGGTCGTGCAATTATTGGAGTATCGGGGTAATGCTGCTTTAAATTCCTAATCAAGGCTTGTACAAACGAATCGGAAAATAAACCCCCGATGCCGTAATCTAATATAAGTATTGCAGAGAGATCCGTATACGTATCTTTCACCGTTTGAAAAAAGGTATCAACGAGATTCTGGGAAAACTCTTGGGAATAGTCGGTTTCCAAACGCAGTAAATGCTGATTCATCGCCTTTATTCTCGTAATTTGGGGCGTTTGTATCGTCTCATCGACTATAATTCCTTCAGTCGGCACGTTCAGTTCTTTTATTTTTTCTAAGAAGAATTGCCCTTCAAAATCAGTGCCGATGACGGTGCATATTTCGGGAATTCCCCCCAGCGATTTAATAAATTTTAACACTAAGCCGATGCCGCCGAGATAGATATCCGTTTCTTCAACCTTTACGCTGGGAATAGGCGCATCCGGAGAGATTCTATCAGCGAATCCGTAGATGTATTTATCTATCAGTGCCTCTCCTATGATGAGCACTTTTTTATCTTCCCATAACTTGAGCTTTTCTTCTAATCCCATAATCTCAATGATCTTGGTGAATTTTTACTTGTCTAATTCCTTCTGTAACTTTTCCCAATCCTGGAGAAAGGATTCTAAGCCTTGGTCGGTTTTGGGATGGACAAACATCTTTTCGAGCACCGCAAACGGGATCGTGGCGATATGCGCGCCCATTTTTGCGGCTTCAATCACATGGCGAGCGTTTCTTATCGATGCGACAATGATTTCAGATCTGAAGTTGTATACGTTTATAATGTCCATAGATTCTTGAAGCATATCGATTTCATTCTGTCCCGCATCCATCAATCTCCCGATGAACGGACTAATGTAAGAAGCGCCGGCTTTTGCGGCAATTAAGACTTGGTTTTGGGAAAATACAAGTGTGACATTGGTCTTGATTCCCTCGGCTTCCAAAATCTTCACCGCCTTAATGCCATCTTTCGTCATCGGGATTTTAATAACAATGTTGTCCGCGATCCTGGCTAAATCCCGGGCCTCCTCGACCATTTCCTTTGTGGTAAGTCCAATAACTTCACCGCTGACCGGACCGTCCACAATCTCGCAAATCTTTTTCAATTGGTCCCTCGGCTCAGCGCCTTCCCGCGAAAGTAAGGTAGGATTGGTGGTAACGCCGTCGATTATGCCTAATTCTTGCATCTCTCTAATCTGTTCAAGATTAGCAGTATCTATAAAAAATTTCATATTCTTCACATTTAATATATTTTATTTGAGTATAATTCTTTTTTGTATTAAATATTTTTAGCAAATTCCAATAGATCCTCACAGATGAGATCGGGTTTTATCGCTTCAATTTTGGCTTTTTCTACCGAGCCGTGGCCGGTGAGAACTAAAACGGTGGTGCACTGTGCCCGATTACCGGCTTCAATATCGCTTAATGTATCTCCCACCAGGTACGATTCTTTTAGGTTGAGATTGTATTCTTCCTGAGCGTTTAATACCATACCGGGCTTCGGCTTGCGGCACTCGCACGGTCCCGTAAATTCGGGATGATGCGGACAATAAAAAATATCATCCAGTTCTATTCCGTTGGCTTTGAGGATTCGTTTCATCTTTCCGTGAATTTTCTTGAGCGTGTCGGAGGTAAAGTAACCGCGAGCAATGCCCGATTGATTTGTAACGACGATTAATAAATAGTCCTTGCTTTTCAAAATTTTGAGGGCTTCTATGCTTCCTTCTAAAAATGCAAACTCATCGGGGTCGGAGAGATAATTCACCTCCTTATTTAATACGCCGTCCCTATCCAGAAAGATCGCTCGGTTGTCAGTCATGCTCATCGGATGTTTTTAATAATTGAATTATACGGTTCGGGGAGTCCGCCTTCAAAATGGTGCTGGAACTGCTTAAAATATCCGCCCTTTTTAACTGTTTCGCATTCTCCAAATTTACTCCCCCGTCCACATCGATTAAGAAGTCAAAATCCTTCTTATACGTAGCCAGCTCATTGACCTTCTCAAGAGTCTCGGGAATAAACGATTGCCCCGACCAGCCGGGATGTACCGACATCACGAGGACGACATCCACCTTATCGAAATATTCTTTAACTTCAGAAACTTTGGTTTCCGGATTTATAGCGATTCCCACCTTCTTTGAGTTATTCTTTACTTGGGTAATTATCTGCGGTTTATTTCCTTCCGCTTCAAGATGGAACAAAAATACATCGATATAGTCGATTATCTTGTCGATATACTCACGGGGATGCTGCACCATTAAATGGGCAATAATGGGCTTGTTGGTTTTTTCTTTAATTTGGCGAAATATCTCAAAGTTGAGCTTTTTCGGTTCTACGAAAATTCCGTCCATTACGTCTAAATGAACGTAATCATATCCCTCTAACCCGTTGAGAAGAGACGGATTGAACTCATCATCGGTATGAATGGACACGGCTACTTTCTTCATGATAGATTATCTTAAACTTTTATTCATTTCCAAATAGTTCTTTTTCCACTAAGTAACAAATGATATGGCCGACCGTGATATGGGCTTCTTGCACGCGCGGAGTATCATTCGACGGCATTTTCAGACACACATCTACAATTTTCTCCATACGGTTCTCTTTCTGACCGGTTAATCCGACGGTTTTTGCTTCCAGCGACTTTGCCTCGTTTAATGCTCTTACCACATTTTCCGAATTCCCGGAGGTGCTAATGCCGATTACGATATCTCCTTCATTGACAAATGCCTTTACTTGCCTTTCAAATACGGTTTCATACCCAAAATCATTTGCGGTTGCCGTCACCACCGATGTGTTTGTATGGAAAGCCAATGCCGGTAAAGCGTCTCGGTTTTTATAAAACTTCCCGACAAACTCTGCGGCAATATGTTGCGCGTCTGCTGCACTCCCTCCGTTCCCGAAAAGGACAACTTTCTTGTGGTTTCTATAGGCTTCAA
>JAWOCD010000071.1:0-3289 GCA_046483985.1 Promethearchaeia archaeon | reverse complement strand
AATAGATTTTCTTTAAAAACGTTTCAATTTTGATATAGCTAACCGACCGCTTACGACCTTGAGCCTTGAGGGCAGCTTTCATAGCCTTCAAAAACGCGGGGATCGGACTGAGGGACTGGAATTTCTTTTTAAGCTCCGTAAAGAGGGTAAGATATTTCGTGCGAAAAGTTTCTTTTTGTAGGGCTGTAAGGTCATATTTCTCGGAGTTCAGAAATTCCAAGAGCTTCTTTTCAAATTGGGTGGTAGTGTATCCGAATTTAAACAAATAGCGGAAATTCATGCTTAGAGTGTCTGCCCCCTTCTTGAGGACTTCGATGCCCATGCCCTCTATTTTCAGCTTTTGCTCCAGAAGATTACCCTTGACGCTCTGAGCTAAATCGCGGATACCGATCTGAAGGTCGTGGGCGGTTAATTCTGTGGTATAAATCTCAAGATATTTATCTTTTATCGCTTTTTTCCAAAATTGTTGGAAGGATGTATCGTTCTTGATTTGGGTATACAGTTGGGCATAGAGCGCTTTCACCTCTTCGGATGCTTTGGCCCGTTCCAATACAGGGAGCAAATTACAATCCAAAAACAAGTGAAGCACATGATATTTTTCAAGCGTGGAAATGAGTTTGTGATAGGTCTCATCGTGGCGGTAAGCCCGCATTCTGTCTCCAATATCGTGGTATAAGCTCTTTGTCTCGCTAAACCCTATTTCCGATTCGCCGAATATCCCCAAATCCCTATCGAGTTTATCCCGCCATCCTTTGATGGTGTCGCGCACCCATGAAGGATTCAACCTACCCTTTCCTTTTTTCCAGCGGTAGGCAAAAAAATTGGTAAGATACTTGCGGATGCTTCCATGAGTTAAGAAGACGGCGAAACTTTCTTTCAAGTCGGGGTTCTCTTTTAAAAAACTGAGATGCTCCCAAAAGGAATTAAACTTTTTAACGAGTCTATGGTAACCCTTCAGAAGGGGCTCCAAAATATCGCGGGTTAGCTGGGCGTACTTTCCCGCGTCTTTTTCATTATCTTCACACCACAATTTATAGAGAGGGATAATGTTTTCGAAGAATTGTCTGTAATCTACCTTTTTTCCGTTCAAATACTTGCGTAATTTATCGATGAGCCCTCTCCGATTTTGCTCATTTCTTACCCATCTTAGATTGAGAACTTCTGCTTGGTCGTTCTCTGTATTGGCATTGTTAACTTTAAGCTTAAAGGCATCCTTAAACTCTTTTTCGGGTTGCTTATTGATTTGCTTATCGGTCCAGCTAATTTTATCGAGCTTTCGAAATTTTTTAAATTCCTTTTTGGGTTGCTCTTCAAATTTGAACTCAGAATCCATCTCTTTCTCTTCATAGCTTAGTTTACTTTTTTCGCGCTTTCGAAATGTGGTTCTATTCCACTCTCCGCGGTCTTCAGAGGAGACTTTCTTGAAGGGAAATTCGTGGTCGTTCTCTCTATCCGCTTTCCCAAAGTTAAATTCAAAATCCTCATTTTCATCTTCTTCAAAGATTTTTTTGTCGTTCCCTTTATCAGTATTGTTAACTTTAAGCTTAAAGGCATCCTTAAATTCTTTTTTGGGTTGAGCCTTTTCATCTGTATCGGTTTTATCGGTAAGCGTGGAAGAATCATTGAGCTTGTCATATTCCTTTTTTGGTTCTTTTTTCGCTTCTTTTTGCGGCCACCCATCAGGCTCCCAAGTGCGTTCTTTTACGCAAAAGTAATCATTCTTAATTTGATCACGCCGAAGTCGGGAATAATTTCGCCTTGGAAAGTGCTTTCGATAAGGAGGTCTTTTTAACGAAGAAGGTTTTGAGCAAGAGCGATTTTGCGTGAGATAATCGGGCTTAGTAGAGGTAAATAAGACGGTATGTCCGTCAAACAGCTTTTTTATAAAGTCCGTGACTAGAATGGCTTGTGTGTTAAAGTGACGGTTTAATTGCTCCACGCCGGTTGCTCCATAGCGTCGAAAATCACGCAAAGTAATGCCGGGGGAACCGAGAGTGCCCTCTGTCCATTCTTGAAACTGTCTCAATTGGATCTTAAACTCGTTATAATTAAAATCAAACGGGGTATCCTTTGTCAAGCTATTGAGCTCTCGGGCGTTCTTTTTTTGTTTTAAGCGGGCGGCTTGCGAAGCCGTGATCCCGTGCTCTTTAGCATAGGTGAGAACATTCTTAAAAATCATCCGATAGGTATTTCGGAGATTCTGAGGCGCATTTTGCGTATTGGTATGCTCGAAGAATGCGGCAAAAAGTTCCGTATACGACTCAATCGACGCGATATTGCTCGGGTCCCGAAGAAAAGAAAAAACTTGCTGCCGATGCATAGCCTCCCGCATGGGAGCAAATAACTCATCGGGCGGTCTCGCGGATGTTTTATAGGTGCGGTAAACCTTATCATCCGTGCTTTCTTGTGAAGATGTAGTATATGTCACGGGTGGTGAGCGTCTCGGACGATACTTGTTTCTAAGAGGAACTTTTATCGGATTAGGATTATAATTAGGAGTATCCATAACATATCGATGTCTTTTGGGAATACAAAAGTATTTTCCGTTGTAGTGTCCTTCGGAAGATTTTTTTTTGGACTTTTCCCTATCTTCGTCCCAATCCTTCATTTTTAACGAGAAATTTTTTAACAATATCTTACTATAAATTATTATTTGTATTTGATCCTTATAAAGATTCGATATTTCCTTTGAAATTAGAACTTATTAAATTTAGTAATCCAGAGGAATATCGTAATGTCTAAAAAAATCCCTCAGTTTTTGAATGAATAACCGGTATTTTTCTTGATTGACCGTGATCCCTATATCTTGCAAATATTCGGGGATGGTTAAAACCAATTCGTTTGCAATTTCAATAATTTTAAGTGCTTCCGGATTAAAGGTCGTCTCTATTATTTCCGTCTCTTGCCCCAATACTTGCTCTAGATCTTTTCTTGTCTTATCGGTAAGCATGTAATAATGAAAATGCTCTCCAAATTTATGATTTTGCCTTTTAATTTTCTTAATCTTTTTTTGTTTTACCCATTTTTCAAAGAGGGTATTAACGGTCTGATATGATAACCCAAATTCCTCGCACAAATCTTTTATGAAAACCCTTTCGTGCTCTATTAAATATAATAACATTTTCAAATATTTTTGTAAGCGTTCAAATTGCATGGTTAACATTAGGATAAATTAACTTTTATTATTTTTCTTGTCTATATCAAAATTTAATATCCATAACTAATCTATCTCTCTTTTAGTCGTTTTATGTAAATACATAATACGAAGTCTTTTCATTATGTAAATACA
>JAWOCD010000035.1:0-2590 GCA_046483985.1 Promethearchaeia archaeon | reverse complement strand
AAACCGACTACATTCAAAATCGGAACCAAGCTGCTTAATGAAATTTTTACCATCCGAAGTAGGCAGATAGTTCGGCTCATGAAGGTGCTTTTGACTATCCGCTTTTTTTGCTAGCCCGAATTTAATTAAATGGCCATAGGCTTTTCCAGTATCTATAAAATCCGGTAATTCGGGATCTGAATCTTCATCTACTCTTCTATAGAGTACATAAATTGCATACCGGTTATATTTTAACTCTTCAAGAATATCTTTGTAGTCGATGGTAAAAATCCCTCTTAAAAATATCTATATAGGTAATTATTTCTAACATTATTTATCTTTTTTTCCTCCTCTAACTATTTAATCGTGTAGATTTTAAGTTTAGTAAGAAATTTTATGAAAAGATATAAAAGAGGTAAAAGATATTCTTCGTCATAATGAAGATTATCTAAATTATGAAGATATGTTTAAATATATAAATGATAAATTTTTAATATACAAATAATTATTCATCATAACGAAGATAAAAAAAAATTTACAAGTGTCAAAAATGAAAAGAAAACCAATTCAAATTATGGCAGGATTAATAAATGCTTTTAATTCATTCCAGAAAGGTGCTAAATACTCGATTAATGAAATACACGAAATGACTGATTATCACTGGAAAACTGTAGATAATTACATAAAATTAAATATATTAGTTAGAGAATTCAGTCCTAAATTAGTAATTGATGAAAAAACACATGAAATCATGATCGAAGAACAATCTCCTTATTTCAAGAAGTTAAAACCGTTAGAGCAGCTAATTGTTTTTCTTTTCATCTCAAAAGCGTTTAATGAAACATCGGCAATCCCAAGGAAAGAGATTACATTTCTTGATGATTCACATCCCACCGTTGATGAGCAATATAAGAAATTCATTAATACCAACTCAGACAACGCACTTTATCTTACTTTAAAAGGAAAATACAAAGCTCAAGGCATTTTAGCGTCAATTTATGGTGAAATGATCGATTTTATTGAAGGGAAATCAACCCTCAAAAAGGAATCCCCCCATCCTTGGCTTCTCAATTTTTATGGAAGTTCTTCAAAATCTTATCGGGCTCGGAGGAAGATGGATCTTAGAGAGGCAAAGCCGACCTCAGAGAAGAAAAGAAAATCAGAAGATCTCTCTTCTTCTTATCAAAATGCATTAAATCTAAGAAGAGAACCTTCTAAAGAAGATGAATTAACTTACAGTACCACTGAAAGCCTTGCTTAGTTTTTTTCCTTATCGGGGTGATTAAATTGAATCTTAAATTGAAAAAAGATACCAAATTCCTTTTCGGAAAAATAAAGTATTCCTCCAAACCAGTCTTCGATCTGGATAACATAGAAGAGTCCTTGAATCTGGCAAGACAATATATAGAAGAAAAGCTGAACTTATTGGCGACCCCCCCGTTTATCAAACCTCCTGAAAAAGGGACGGTATTAGGGCATTTCAAGGAAACCATTAGATTTAATGACGCCCTTTTTATTGACAATCCATCGGATAATATAGAGCATTTATTAGACGGCATTTCGTTTGGTTTTGGAGAAAAAGGATATTATTACGATGTATACCTCAACCAAAAAACAGAAGACATTGGAACTTTTGTAAAGGAACTCCAAAATCTCATGCCGCTCATTCATGAATTGGAAAAGAATATTGAGACTCAGCTAACGGATTTCTATTATCTGCAAAAAGATCTGCTTTCAGACGAAGCAAAATTGTTCGAGATTTCAAATTTTCATACGGAGGTTGCGGATGATGGATTTTTAGAAAACAATCTAAAATTATTGAACTCCATGATCCAAATAATTAATGAAGAAAGCGATGTTATCGTGGAAGAAGGGAAAAACTTGGCTCTTCCGGAAATTACCCTGAATTTGTACAATGATTATATCTTCAAATCCTTAGATTTATTTAGAGATAAAGCGAAACCGCTTTACGATCAGCGATTTTTTAAATTCAAAAAATTACTTTCTAAAGAGAATATTTGGTCAATAACCTCCCGGGGGATACCTTTAGAGTCCTTTCTGAAGATTATTTCATTTTTTGAGTAAACTCCCGCTTGTAGAATTGAACATAGAAACAAATAGAACCGCAACAGGTTTCTTCAATTATACTATAGATTTTTTCTCACGCGTCGAGTTTCACTCTTTCTGTTAATCTTCCGTAAAATTAGAGATAATCGATTATATGTGCAAAAATGCGGATCCGAGAGTTTACACAAATTTCCAATTGGTAAATCTCCACAATGAGGATGTCTTGTTGGGATATAGAAACACAATCGGGATTTTTAAATATGACGGGCTGTTCGTGAGGTCGCTCATGTATAGAATGCGCTACCAATCGCCAGTTTCCTATAACTCTTCCGAATTTGGAGAGGATGAGATACTGGTTTCTATTAGGAACGTTTCCTATCTGAGAAAACTGATAAATATAGCACTAGAAATTGCCGGGGGGAAAAAGAAGGTGCTATTTCAAATTCCCGAATCCAAAAGTGCCCCTATCTTATTCTTCTCGAAAGACGCTAAGTATGCAATTGCCGTCGCCCCGGCCACTAAAGACGGAAAGGACACCGCTCAT
>JAWOCD010000086.1:0-6551 GCA_046483985.1 Promethearchaeia archaeon | reverse complement strand
TATTTGAGGAATATAAAATCAATGAATTTGAAAAGGAGGCGAAGGTTTGATGGGGACGAGAGCAATTATTACTATAAAGAGGAAACCTTTTGCCGCTACACATTGGGACGGGTATCCTGGCGCTTTAGGAAGAGAATTAGTAGAAGATAAGGCACATGATAAATATCAGATAATTAAGATTGCGGAAAAGCATGATATTGATTTTATTGAAAAAAACTGGTTAGAGGAGTTAAACAAAGAACGAGTAGAAGTTATTGCGCGGAGAAATGGTTTAACAATCGAGGAAGTGAAAAACGGAGTACGGGGTGTTGTTCGGTCAAATCTTGATAGTCTTATTGGAGATATTAAGGACTACGAAGATTGGTGTGAATATCAATACAACTTAAACTCGGAAGGAAGGTGGGAATTTGCAGAATATCCAGGAAAATGGAAAGGAACAAAAGAAGAGTTTAAAGATTTAAAAAAGTTTCTGGCTGATGAAGGGATATTAAAGCATAAGACAAAATCGGACGAATATGTTGAGACGTTAGGGGATGCATTTGGTTATATTCAATATGTGTTGGAGCGTATTAGGGACTGTGATGAAGGAGAGGAACATTTGATAGATGATTTAAAGGTTGCGCAAAGTAGGATCAATAAAGCGCTGTGCGATATTCGCGATAAAAGCCAGCTGGAAAAGGTACTAGAAGTATTTGATCTGTTCGCTAATCAGGGAAAATTACAAGATTTTTTAGATAAGTTAGATCAGTTTGAGTTGGATCGGCTCTATAGTCATGAACTTTTAGATTATTGCGAGGAGTTGTTGCCCTAATGGGAAATAGTTTTCTCGATTGGCAGCAGCAAAAAAAAGGATTAGAAAATGGAGAAGAGAAATGTTAGAGGAGGTGGAGCGAGAGGAATGAGTACATTGGAGAAGAGAAATTGTTTACTATGCATACATCTGGATACTTGTTATTTACTTAACAATCTACGGCAAGAATCAAATCTTATAGGTAAATTTCTTTATCGGATAAATCTAATCGCTTCTCTTTGCAATAAATATAAGGAAAAGGAGGCTGAGCGAGAAGGATGACATTAGAAATTAAATTATTAAAGCAATGGCTTCAGAAACGTATTAGCGGATGTAAAGAGACAATAGAAGAACTTTCAGTATTAGAAGATTCCTATTTAGCGAGTCTTGAAGTCCTTATCATACGGAAAGAGGCGTTTGAGGAAGTTTTGCGGAGGATTGAGGGAGAAGATGACTAAGAGTTATTTTGACTGGGATAAAGAAGTTAAAATAATAATAAAGCAAAATGGTGAGGAATAATGGTATTTTCAGAGGGGATGCAATGAGCAAGAAAAAAGAAGTGTACAAAAGCAGATCATTTGCCCAGCCGGAAGTTGATGAATTGCTGCGGGAGATTAGAGATGATCCTGAAAGGCGGTTATTAGATACGAAATTTATTGCACGGTGCTCGGATCATTATGTGCGGGTTGAATATACGCTGAGAGAAGAGGTTGAGTATAAAGAAGAATTTGAAATAATAGGCGAGTGAGGCGCCTATTTTTTAATCTCTCACAATCAAATAAATTCAATTAAAAATAATACAAAAGGAGGAAAAAGAATGGTAGAAAGCCAAAAAAAAACTGTCGATATCGACAAGATCCGCAAACGGATCGAGAAGATTCAGAAAGAAGAAGAAGAAATTCTAAACGATCTTGAAGACAAGGTGAGGAAAGTAAATGGTAGAGGCGCAAAATAAAGCAAAACAGACTAAACCAGATCCTGGTATTATACTTATAGATAATATTATAGAAATAGAGATCAAACCTTCCCGCACTGGATGGCATGCTTTAGGCGAGTACAACGGAAGGAAACGGGAGATCTGTTATATCTCAAAACTCAATGTAATGCAAGATAAATTAGAAAAAAAAATTATCCCTGCTGCAATTAAACAAGAGTTACGTAGTTATTTGAAACTGAAGCATAATATCTATTCTAATTCATATTTTGAACCGATTTGGGAAGACTTTTTGCAGAAATTCAAACAAAGCATCAAGCAAATTGATCTTCTGGAAGAGGGGGATGAGGTGAACGAATTTGTGCAAATGTGTAAATATATGAAAGATAGGGATGCTGCAGAGCAAATCATAGAGACATTTCATATCTATGCACCAGTAGAATATAAAGAAAAAATTCTCTTGTATAAAAATGGTGCATATAAAAAAGCAAGTGAGAAATATCTCGATAGTAGAATTCTAAATTATCTGATCGCGCACGGAAGAGACTATAAGATTAGAAAGAGAATTAATAATATTAAAACTTATATCAAAAAGCATAGAATTTGTAGTTTAACAGAATTTGATAGAGATCCATATTTAATTAATTGTAAAAATATAATCATTGATATTCGAGACCCATTACATTTAGCATTTAAACAGCATTTCCCTCACAGGAAACTAATGAGACAAATTCCATGGGAGTTTAATGAACACGCATATCCAGAGAGGAGTCTTCAATTCCTTAGAGAAGTCTTTCATGAGACGGATCTAAGACTAATAGCGGAATTGATGGGGCTAACTTTAACATCAATTATGAAGTTCCAAAGGGCGGTTCTCATGTATGGAGAGGGAGCAAACGGGAAGACCGCGTTTGGAAGTCTGCTAACAAGTCTGGTTGGGAAGAAAAACCGATCTTCAATTGATTTGATACAGTTTAAGGAAAAGTTCGAGATGGCGCCGATCGCTCATAAACTTCTCAATATGGAGACTGATATGGATACTGAGAATAGAATCCCTATTAAAGAGGTTAAGAGCTATGTTGGGAATGAGGCGGCATTGCAGATTAATGCAAAATATATTCATCCATACGAGATTAAACCGACCGCAAAATTATGGTATGGGTGTAACGATGATTTTCCGAATATTCCAAGCAACGCGGATAAAGGTTTTTTCCGTAAATGGGTACCTATAGAATTTCCGAACGTATTTGAAGAGGAAGATCGGGATCGGGATATTGTCGAGAAGATTACCGCCAAGAAAGAGATGGAAGGAATGCTTAACCTTGCGATTCTTGGGCTGCGACAATTATTGCACCGCGGTCATCTTGATTATTATATGACATGGGAAGACGTGAAAGATCTGTGGCACTTAAGAACCAATCCGATTCGGCGTTTTATAGATGAAAACGGAGAGGTTGGGGAATATAAATCCGCGCGGGAAGATCCTAATAATGAATTTTGGGTAATAAAAGATGTCTTTGTCGATGAGTTCAATAAATGGAGAAAAATAAAGGGAAAAAAACCGCTCAGTAAACAAGCAATTACGAAAATGATAAACCGTACCGCCGATCTTGGAAAGGGGCGGCGCTCAGTTAAAGGAAAAACTGAATATATTTATACTGGTTTTAAGATACAGAATGGAGCTGTGAATAGAAATAAGGTTGGCGTTATCAATATGGATAAGTTAATGAACTCGTCCAGCACACCCAAAAAGAAGATTGTCGAGAGAATACAAGAGATTATAGAGGTCAATAACGAGGTTTATGTTGATAATATTTATGAATTAATGGAAATGGAACATAAAAAGGAAGAGATCGCCAAAGCAATTGATTATCTGATTGAAAAGGATGAAAGATATATTGAGGAAAATAATAATGAAGGTAAATTACTAATATATAATCATTCATAGGAGGTGAGAAAGTTGATAAAATATAAGATAAAGTTTTATGATAATTTGAAAAGAAATTTTGTTAACAAAAACTCCTCAAAAATTGAAGAAAAAAACATTTTATTTTATATTCATGATGCTTTATATGATATGGTAGATACAGGGGATTTCATAAAAATATTGGTTAAGGATGATAAACGAGCGGAAGAAAGAGAAGGAGGAACCGCAAACCCAGACTTGGGGGAAGCAATATATACATTAGTAAAAGCAAGAGGGCACTGGATGAATAAGGAAAAAATAAAAAAATGTAAAAATTATTTTGAAAAATTATTAGAAAAATAAAAAAAATCTCTAAAAAATTAGATTAATCTTCGTGTCACCTCTACATACCTCACCTTTTTATACCCAACTTAGATAGAGGATAGTAACTGAAGAGTCGGTTGTTGTCAGTAGTGATTATAATGATTGAGAATAGAATTCAAGAAATTATACGGTTTATCACCCTAAATATAGGGTTGGAAAATGAAGATAAGAAAAGAAATGCGGAAAGAGAATTAAAATCATTAATAACTTCCTATTTTAGACATTCAAATCCAAAGTCTAAAGAGGAAACAATTGAATTTCAAAAACAGATAAAGAAACTACAAGAAATACGAAAAATATATCAGAAGGGAAAGCCTTTTGTTAAAAACTCGGAGAAAGGAGTAAAAAAAGGTTCTCCTTATCAAATTTTTTCTCTTTTAAAATATTATCTAAAAGAAGGAAATCAATCGAAGGCAATAGAGGAATCAAAAGAACATTTAGCATACATTAAATCCACGAAATCGAAGAGAACGTACTATAGACATTTAAAAAAAATAAGAAAATTAGGTCTAAAAATATAGAGAAAAAATATAAAATTCTTTTTTTTCATCTTTTTGATCTTCCTGTGGTCCCGGCATGAAAATCTCAAAATTTGGATCACTTCAGGATGTTTTTTCAAGATCTTTTTTCTAGATCATAATAATTTTTTTGAATTGTTAAGGTAGGGGAGAATTAAGGTTAACAACTCAATTCTTAAAGAGAAGAGAAGGAGAGAAAAGGGAATATAAGGTTTTAGGGATCAAAAAATTAAAATGAATTGTTAACCCCCCCTTAACAACTCAGAAATTCGACATTAATCTTTAGAGAGTTAGAGATCCTATTTTTTGAAGGGGTGATTTTGAATTGTTAACCTTGTTAAGGTAAATACATACTATCGCACACGCACACACGCGCGCACACACGCGCGCGATAGATAGATCATAAGGTTAACAACTCAGATCGATCTTATGAGTAGGAGCCTTGAGCATATCATAGAATATGAATCCGAGTTGTTAACCCCCCTTAACAACTCATTTTGTTGAAAAAAACTCATTTTCTTAATCTTTTGGGATCTAAGACTTTCTCCTTATTATTGTCGAGTTGTTAACCTTACTTTTGAAGAGGTTAACAATTCAGAGCCTTTGTTAATATTTCTAACTTAACAGATAAGAAAATTACCTGGCCTAGATATTCAAAAAATAAAATCCGTGCCGGACACAGGATAACCTGTGATCGAAAAAAAGATCTAATTTTTGATTTTACGAATTCTTATCAAAAGATGCGCATATACGTATGCGCGCGGTATAAAAGATGTCGCGCATGGCGCTGGCGCGCGCCCGCACCCCCCACGCGTACCCTCGAAAAAACACATAAAAAATGAAAAATCCATGGGATCCAGTGATTAAATTTTTAAAAAATTATACAAAAAGTAAGTAAGTAAGTGAATATGATGTTTCCATAATATGTAAGTTTTCGATAGTATCAATCGAAGATTTCGATTATTTATCTTCTTTCTTCAGAGCATCCATAATCTTATATAATTGCATATTCTTGTTCATTTGATTCTTTTCCTTTTTAATAATTTGATGTACACGTACGCGTGAAATACTTAAACCGTCTGCGATTTCTTGCTGTGTTTTATTATGCACTAAATAATCCTCAAGTATTTGCAAGTTTCGCTTGCTAAATACAACTTTTGAATTTTCTTTGTTTTCTTGTCGCTCCCCCTCATAGGCAGGATGCTGTAGGATATCCTTGTACCATTCAGCATGTTCATGCTTATCTCCAGTGTATAAGAAAATATTCTCCTCTATCTCGTGAGGCGTCTTGCTAATCTCTGCAATCCGTCGCTTAATCATTCTCGGCGTAACCCACGGTACAATCTCTTTAGTGTCGTATAGATTCAGCGCTTTAATTTTCTCAATTATATTTCGAATCTGAAAAATTTTTCTCTCCCCTGTATCATAGTCAATTCGGATCGTAATCTCATCCCGCGCCTCATCTAAATAAGGCTGTACCTTGTAGTTATACTGACCTCGAATTTCCTTCGGAACATGCTTCGGATCTTGCCCAGTAAAAATAATATCCCCGTGAATTTTACGGATCGCATTAGAAACTATCTTAGCATAACGCGATATATTCTCTAATTTAGAGCAATCATCAACAAAAACTATAACATTTTTTAACTCATCGAAAGGCAAAAAAAGGCTTGGAGAGTAATGACATCGCGGCATATTAAGATGTACATTACTATAAACTTCCAATGTCGGATCGCGCATGAGTTCAGTCCAAATAATAATAACAAACGCGAGCGTTTTCCCCGTCCCGCGATTTGCAATGCACGAACCAACCCCACCATTCAAATATTTCCTATTCGTTAAAGCATTAGTTGGCATTTATGGATCCACCTTTATACCGCATTTCCCATCTTTTTATTTATTGCCTTAAGCGCCTTACTCACTTTCTTGCTGAAATACTCTGATTTAGCGTATTTTGTATGTTCTTTGTACCCTTCTTCGTATTTTTCTGTAATCCACGCGTCCTGATATCTTTTACTG